>CAZMLG010000055.1:0-17710 GCA_964566985.1 uncultured Intrasporangiaceae bacterium | reverse complement strand
GGCAGGCGACTTAAAATCGCTCAAGTGCGGGTTCGAGTCCCGTCGGGGGCACCCACATCCGCATTCTTGTGCCGCTCGGTGGCGAGAATGCGGCTCCGACGCCGCTCGGCCTGCATTCTTGTGCCGCTCGGTGGCGAGAATGCGGCTCCGACGCCGCCCGGTGCGAGAGGGTGGAGCCCATGGATATCGCGCTGATGGTCATCGTGCTGGGGCTTCTCGGCATCTGCGCGGCCTCCGCGTGGGGCCCGCGGTTGCACGTCGCGGCGCCGCTGCTGCTGGTGATCGGCGGCATCGTCGTCAGCCTGCTGCCGTTCGTGCCGGCCGTCGAGATCGAGCCGGAGCTCATCCTCGCGGGGGTGCTTCCGCCCCTGTTGTATTCGGCCTCGGTGTCGATGCCGGCGATGGAGTTCCGGCGTGAACTGCGGGCGATCAGCGGGCTGTCGGTTGTGCTCGTGGTCGCCAGCGCCGTGCTGCTCGGGCTGCTGTTCTCCTGGCTGGTGCCCGGCATCGATCTGGGGTGGGGGATCGCGCTCGGCGCCATCGTGAGCCCGACCGACGCCGTCGCCACGTCGATCGTCAAGGGCAGCGGTGTTTCCCGCCGCGTGGTCGCGATCCTCGAGGGGGAGAGCCTGCTCAACGACGCGACGGCCCTGGTGCTGTTGCGCACCGCGATTGCGAGCGCCGCCTCGGCCTTCTCCGTCTGGGGCGTCCTCGGTGACTTCGCCTTCGCGGTCCTCGTCGCGGTGGTCATCGGCGCCGTGGTCGGCGCGCTGAACATCTGGGTGCGCAGCAAGATCGTCGACCCCACCATCAACACCGTGCTGTCCTTCACCGTGCCGTTCATCGCCTCGATCCCCGCCGAACGGCTGGGCGCCTCCGGCCTGGTCGCGGCGGTCGTCGCCGGACTGGCGACCGGCCAGCACGGCCCGCGGTTCCTCGCCCCGCAGCACCGCCTGTCCGACACCCAGAACTGGCGGATGATCGAGACCGTGCTCGAGGGAGCGGTGTTCCTCACCATGGGCCTGCAGCTCGAACGGATCGTCACCGACGTGGACGACGCGCATCCGGGGGTGGTGCCGGCGATCCTCGTCGCCGCCGCCGCGCTGGTGGCCACGCTGCTGATCCGCGCGGCCTACGTCGTGCCGCTGCTGCTCGGGTTGGCGCGCCGGGCCGCGAAGCACGAGCGCCTCCAGCCCCGGGTCGCCTCCATGCGGGAGGCCCTCGATGATCCGAGGAAGGCCGAGCAACTGGTCGAACGGATGCGCAGTGCGCGGCCGCGCCGGACACCCCGGGAGGGTGATCTGGACCGTATCTCGGCCAGGGTGCGCCGGATGCTTGCCGACATCGACTACTTCCTGCAGGCGCCCCTGGGCCCGCGCGAGGGCGCCATCGTCGTCTGGGCCGGGATGCGCGGCGCCGTGACCGTCGCCGCCGCGCAGACCCTGCCGCACGACACCCCGCACCGGTCGGCGCTCGTGCTCATCGCGTTCGTCGTCGCCACCCTCTCGCTGGTGCTGCAGGGCTCGACCCTCGGCGCGATCATCCGCTGGGTGCGCCCGGCCTCTCCGGACCCGCAGGTCGCCCGTACTCAGCGCGAGCGGTTGATGATGCTGCTCAACGACGCCGCCCCGGACGCGCCCCCGATCAGGCCGATCACTCTGGAGGACCGGGAGGGGCAGTTCGCGACGATCCGTGCTCGGCGCGCGGTCCTGCTGGATGCGCGCGACGACGGCACGTTCGACGCCGAGGTGCTCGAGGGCGCACTGGCCGCGCTGGATGCCGAGCAGATCCGCCTGGAGCTGCAGGGCGGCCACCCGGCGTCGTGACGGGCCCGGAGGCCGAGGGATTCAGGCGCCGTCACGCGGCCGGGCGGTGGTGCGCCCGGCGACCCACAGCCGGTATCCGTCCCGTGCAGAGGACTCGGCGGTCAGGGCGAACCGGTCGGCTCGGACCAGTGTGTGGCGCCATTCGACCGGGGTGTCGCCGCGGCGGCCGAGCCGGTCGATCGCGAATGCGGCCACTCCACTCGGAGCGTCCAGGACGGCCCGCTGCGCCGCGGTGGGCACGACGGCGTGGATCTGCTCCCGCCCGCCGGACAGGCGCACCCCGGCCCGCTCCGCCAGCAGGTGATAGAGGGCGGCGTGGCTGAAGTCGGCTTCGAGCAGGGATGTGCCGATGCCCCAGGGAAGCCAGGCCTGATCCAACGCGAGCGGCGCGTCCCCGGCCCACCGCAGCCGCTCGAGGAAGAGCATCTTGGCGTTCTTGCGCAGCCCGAGGCGGGAGGCGATCACCGGGTCGGTGCGGCCCTCCAGCACGCGCACCTGGCTCTCCTGCTCCAGGCCGGCCTCCCGCACGGCGACGTAGAGGGAATACAGCGCACCGGCCGGCTGGGCGATCTCCACCCGTTCGCCCAGGCGCGGACGGCGCCCCCGCTCGGCGGTGACCACACCATCCGCACGCAGTTGCCGCAGCGCTTCGCGCACGGTGTGCCGGCTGACCTGGTAGTCCGCGACCAGCTCCAGCTCGCCGGGGAAGGACTCGGTGAATTCTCCGGCCTCGACGCGCGCGCGCAGATCGGCCAGCAACTGTTGCCACAGCGGGGTGCGGTCGCCGCGGACCAGACGACGCGCGCCGACGGAGTCCGCGTCCGTGCTGTGCGATGTCATCCGTCTCCGCTCCCGCCGCCGATGTCCGTCCATCCCACCTTAAGCAGGCAGCGGGAATCGGCGACGGCACCTCCCGTCGGGCCGTCCCGCACCGACGGGATCGAAGGCCGTCGGTCAGGTCAACCCGAGAAGGCTTTGCGCGGCGACGTATCCGGCGATCAGGATGAGCAGGACCGCGAAGGCACGGGTCAAGGCGGTGCCGGACACCGTGTCGGTCAGGCGCTTGCCGAGGAACGAGCCGCCGATCGCCGCCACGGTGAACGGGATGATGACCGCCCAGTCGAAGCTCGCGTGGCCGGCCCGGGCGACGAGTGCCGCCGCCGAATTGATCGCGATGATCAACAGTGAGGTCCCCACCGCCTCGCCCATGCCGAAGCCGAGCGCGAGCGTCAGGGCCGGCACGATGACGAAACCGCCGCCGACGCCGAAGAATCCGGTCAAGAACCCGACCGCCAGGCCCGCGAGGACCATCTTGAGGGCCGCACGGTCGCTCCCCACGGTGCGGCGTCGTATCGCCGTCCACGTCCGGTCGCCGCGCTCGCGGCCCGGTCGTCCGGGCGCCGGATCGCCCGGGTCAGGTCGCGCCTCGACCGCCGCTTCGCGCGCCGTCGCCACGACGGCGCGACGTCGCGGGGAGAGATCGGATCCGGCGACGGTGAACGTGACCCGGCGCGTCCTGCGGATCATGCCCGCGGCAGCCACCAGCATCAGCACGGCGAACGCCAGCAGCAACACGTCCTGATCGACGGCGCGGTTGGCCCAACTGCCCACCACACTCGTCGCGACGCCGGCGGCGCCGAACGCCGCGCCGGCACGCCACCGCACGCGGCCCGCTCGGGCGTGACCGACGGCTCCGCACAAGGAGCTGACCCCGACGATCACCAGACTCGCGGTCGTCGCCTGCCCGGCCGGCTGCCCGAGTGCATAGACCAGCGCCGGCACGGTCAACACGGAACCGCCACCGCCGAGTGCTCCCAGCGCGGTCCCGATCGCGGCTCCCAGGACGACGGTCACCGCGCCCGTCATCGCTCGGGACCGCCCGCTGCGTCCGCGCACCCCTTCGGCATACCTGTCCTCACTCCACCGCTTTTAATGTACGGACATTGTAGGCCGAGAGGCGCGTGCGTTCTGCATCGGCCCGTGGACCCCGCGACCACGAAAGATCTCTTGTCAGGTGGGGGGAGTGGGGCTACCGTGTGAAATGTCCGGTCATAAATGGGCAGAATCCATGGGGACCGCGGGTCCCGAGCCAGAGCGAGGAGTGACCCGGCATGAGCGCGGATCGTCGGCATCATCAGATCGTCATCGTGGGGGGAGGAACGGCCGGGATCTCCGTGGCCGCACGACTGGCCCGAGCGGGCCGCAAGGACGTGGCGGTCATCGACCCGGCGACCACGCACTACTACCAACCGCTGTGGACCCTGGTCGGCGGCGGATGCGCCCCGGCGGACGAGTCCGGACGGGCCGAGGCCGGGGTGATCCCGCGCGGCGTCACCTGGGTCCGGCAGGCGGCGGTCGGGGTGGACCCGGACGCCCACGAGGTGGAGGTCGAGGACGGGTCCCGCATCGGATACGAGGCACTGGTGATGTGCCCGGGGATCCAACTGGACTGGAGTAAGGTCACCGGCCTCCCCGAGGCCATGGAGACGGCGTCGGTCTCGAGCAACTACACCCGAGAGACCGCACCGAAGATGTGGGACCTGATCCGTCCGATGACCAGCGGCACGGCGCTGTTCACGATGCCGTCCGGGCCGATCAAGTGTGCCGGCGCCCCGCAGAAGATCGCCTATCTCGCCTGCGACTGGTGGCGGCGGCAGGGCGTGCTGGACGCGATCCGCCCGATCCTCGTGCTGCCCACGCCGGGCATGTTCGGTGTCAAGGTGTTCTCCGACTTCCTGCGCGACCACGTGGTGCCGCGGTACGGGATCGAGGTGCGCTTCAACTCCGAGGTCGTGGAGGTGGACCCGGCCGGCCGGAAGGCGACCGTGGTCAACCACGAGGACGACAGCACGGACGTGATCGACTACGACCTCATGCACGCGGTGCCCCCGCAGAGCGCCCCCGACTGGGTCAAGCAGAGCTCGCTGGCCGCGGACACCCCGACCGGCTACGTCGAGGTGGACAAGAACTCGCACCAACACGTGCGCTACCCGAACGTGTTCGCTCTCGGCGACGCGGGCAGCACTCCGAACTCCAAGACCGGTGCGGCCGTGCGCAAGCAGGCTCCGGTCGTCGCCGACAACGTGTCCGCCTTCCTGGACGGGCAGGAGCTTCCGGGGTCCTACGACGGGTATGCGTCGTGTCCGATCACCACGGCCCGCGACAAGATGCTGCTGGCCGAGTTCGACTACACCCTCCAGCCGCGCCCGACGATCCCGCTGATCGACACCACCCACGAGCGGTATGACATGTGGCTGCTGAAGCGCTACGGGCTTCCCTACATGTATTGGGACCTGATGCTCAAAGGGCTGGCATGACGGCCCGGCCGGACGCCGACCTTCGGACCCGGACCTTCTTGCTGGACGCGGCCGCCTCCACGGTGGAGGTCGAGGGCCGCTCCAGCCTGCACCCGCTGCGCGCCACCTGCGCGCCCGGCAGCCTGACCGGGTGGCTACGTGCCGCGTGGTCCGAGGAGGGGGTCGTCCCCGGCGACGATCCCGGCGCCCACCTGCAGTTCCCGATCACCGCGCTGTCGTTCGGCAACTCGCTCTACGACAAGGAGTTGCCGAAGGCCGTGCACGCCGAGCGCCACCCGGACGTGAGACTGGACCTGCTCGAGGCCTCATCCGACGCACCGGAGACGTGGACGCTGCGTCTGCGGATCGACCTGCACGGCACGCAGCGGACCGTCGAGGAGACCGCCGAGGTCACGGCGCTGCCCGACGGGGGAGTCCGGCTGCGCGGGCGACACCGGTTGGACGTGACCGACTACGGCCTGCATCCTCCGTCCCGGCTCGGGATGCGTGTCCACTCCGACTTCCGGATCGGCCTGGATCTGACCGGCCGGCCCGAGGGCGGCTGACCCCGGCCGCGGCATACGAGAAGAACACCGAAGACAAGGAATGCGCTCATGATCAAACTGGCCGTCGGAGTTGCGATCGGTTTCGCGCTCGGATCGAAGATCAGGACCCAAGACGATCTGGAGGACCTGCTGCAGATCGCCCAGCAAACCCTCGGCAACGAGCAGGTCGCCGGCCTGATCAGAGCCGGGGCCACCGCTCTCGGGGACGCCATCCAGGTCGCCGGGACCGTCCTGACCGAGGAGGTGCCCGCGCGGCTGGCCGACCGGCGTGGCCTGCACGCCGCCTGACCGGCATACGGGTCGGGCCGACCGGGTCGGTCGCGGGCGCGGCGGGAATACCGGTGTCGATGTCCGGTGTTCCTCAAATGTACGGACGTTTCAGACGGTGACATCAACGCCCACGGAGGTCAGCATGTATTTCGTGCAGCACTATCTGGACTGCCTGTCGCAGGCGTCCTATCTGATCGGCGACGAGGAGTCCGGCACCGCCGTCGTGGTCGACCCGCGCCGGGACATCGACGTCTACCTCACCGACGCCGCCGAGCAGGGACTGTCGATCGTCGGGGTCGTCATGACCCACTTCCACGCCGACTTCCTGGCCGGCCACCTGGAACTGGCCGAGGCCACGGGGGCATGGATCGGCTACGGTGACGCCGCCCAACCCGAGTACCCGATCCGCCGACTGGCCGACGGGGAGCGTATCGAGCTGGGCGGACCGGACGGGGTCGCCCTGCAGATCGTGCACACTCCCGGGCACACCCCGGAGGCGATCAGCGTGCTGGTCTACGAGCACGCCGGCGACCAGGTGCCGTATGGCGTGCTGACCGGCGACGCGCTGTTCATCGGCGATGTGGGCCGACCCGACCTGCTGGCCTCCGTCGGCGTGACCGCCGACCAGTTGGCGACGATGCTCTACGACTCGGTGCAGCACAAGCTGATGGGCCTTCCCGACCAGGTGCGCGTCTTCCCCGCGCACGGCGCCGGATCGGCCTGCGGCAAGAACCTGTCCACCGAGACCCAGTCGACGATCGGTCAGCAGCGCGAGTCCAACTACGCGTGCGCGCCGATGTCCGAGCAGGAGTTCGTCGAGTTGGTCACCGAGGGCCAGTCCGCCCCGCCGGCCTACTTCGCCTACGACGCACAGCGCAACAAGGAGAACCGGGAGACCTATCGCCCCGACGCCGACCTGCCGCGGCTGGACCACGACCGGATGCAGGCGGCCGCCGCCGACGGCGCCGTCCTCCTGGACGCGCGGGACGTCGACGACTTCACGGCCGGCCACGTGCGCGGTTCGATCAGTGTGCCCTTGGACGGCCGGTTCGCCGAGACCGCCGGGATCGTGCTGCAGCCCGACGCGAGGATCGTGATCATCGCGGCCGCCGGTCGTGAGGACGAGGCGGCGATGCGCCTGGCCCGGATCGGCTTCGACCACGTGATCGGCTGTCTGCCCCACGTCGAGGACGTCTTGACGAGGATGGATCCGGCACAGGTGGGTCATGGATCACGGATCGACGCGGCGGAGCTCGACGCCCTCCGGTCCGCGCCCGGTGCCCGCGTCACGCTGGTCGACGTGCGCGGCCCGGGCGAGGTCGCCGGCGGCACCATCCCCGGAGCCGTCACCATCCCCTTGCCCCAGTTGCCGAGCCGCGTCGACGAGCTGCCGCACGATCGGCCCCTGATCGTCAACTGCGCCAGCGGGTGGCGCTCCTCGGTCGCCGCGGCCTACCTGCGCGCGCACGGGTTCGCCGACGTGACCGACCTGCTCGGTGGCTACAACGCGTGGCAGGCCCGGACGCAGCGGGCCGGCGCCGTCGGCTGACCGTGCACGCTCACCGGTCGAGCCTGCCGATCGGGAACATTTCGGCCGTCACAGACGTCACACTGGTGAAAGGGGTCGTCCCGTGTCCCGCGCTGGTGGGTGACGGTGGCGACGCCTAAGCTTGTGCGCACAACGGTAGGACTTCGCCTACCACCGACTGGAGGACTCATGGCGAGCAACCCGGTGTTCAACCGGTTCAACGACGACCTGTCGAAGGGGCGCTACGCCTCGATCGGCCGGCCGCAGTACGGCACCTACGGCACGCCGCAGCAGCAGGACCAGCAGCGATACGGCGGTCAGGCGCCGCAGGGGTACCCGAACGCCCACGGTCAGGCGCCGCAGGGGTACCCGGGTGCCTACGGCACGCAACCCGGTGTCGACCCGCTGGAGCAGGCCTACCAGAAGCCGTCCGCGACCGCCGCGCAGGCGCGCAAGATGACGCTGGACGACGTCGTGACGCGCACGCTGGCGTTGTTCGGACTGGTCATCGTCACCGGCGCGATCTCGTGGTTCGTCGCGGGGCAGAACCAGTCGGTCGGCATGGGCCTCTGGCTCATCGGCATGATCGTCGGGATCGGTCTCGGCTTCGCCATCGCCTTCAAGAAGACGCTGTCGGTGCCGCTGATCGTGGCCTACTCGGTGGTCGAAGGGCTCTTCCTCGGCGCGGTCAGCCAGTTCTTCAACACCATGTGGCCAGGCGTCGTCGCCCAGGCCGTGCTCGCGACTTTGTGCGTCTTCGTCGGCATGTTCGCCGGATGGAAGTTCGGCGTCATCAAGGTCACCGAGCGGTCCCGCAAGATCTTCGCCTTCGCGATCATGGGCTACTTCCTGTTCGCGGTCGTCAACGCCCTGCTGGTGTGGACCGGCGTGCTCGGCGGGTTCGGCGTCGGCGGCAACGGCAAGCTCGGCATCATCATCAGCATCGTCGCCGTCGGGCTCGCGTCCTACTCGCTGGCCATCGACTTCGACACCATCGGCCGCGGCATCCACGCCGGCCTGCCGCAGAAGTACTCCTGGCTGATGGCCCACGGCCTGATCGTCTCGGTCGTGTGGCTCTACATCGAGCTGCTGCGCCTCTTCGCCAGGATGCGCAACTGACCGACGAGCGGGCCGAAGCGACCCGCGTCGCACTGCAGCGCGTGGTCCGGCGGTGGCAACAGCTGCCGCTGGACCACGCGCTGCGTGCGTCCGGAGGCGTGCGCGCCCGCGCTCAGGCGCTCGCGGACGAGACCGCCGTGGCCGAAGGCCACGCCGCCGGGACGGACGGCGGAGCACCCGGCATACCGGACCTGGGACCGGCGACCGCGCTGGATCAGTTGCGGGTCACGGTGTATGACGCGCAGCAGGCCGGTCTCGATGCCGGTCTGGCGGCGCGCCTCACGGCCCTGCTGCGCGCGATCGGCTGAGCGCCCGGTGCCGGGCGGCGCAGTCGACGGTTGGCGAGGAGAAGGGTGGACTCGTCGTGGTCCGGCGGGTCGAACGAGCCCGTGATCACCGCGCCCGGTCGGTGAGGTTGTGCCGACAGGCGCTCAGGTGGCCTCGGAAGGCGGTGCGTTCGGCGTCGCCCAGCCCGGCGAGCATCTCTTCCTCCAGCTGCCCGACCGCGGGGTCGTACTCAGCGAGAAATGCGCGCCCCCGGGCGGTCAGGTGGATCAGCAGTCGGCGCCGGTTCTCGGGGTCGACCCGGCGCTCGATCAGCTCGCGTCGTTCCAGCGCATTGATCAGGTCGGCCGTCGACTGGGCCCGCACGAACGACGCGCGAGCCAGATCGGCGGATGACATCGACGGGGTGCGTTCGAGCACCGAGAGGGCCGTGTATTGCAGCGCCGTCACGCCCGAACCTCGCAAGAGGGCATCCAGTCGCGAGCGGGTGATCAGCTCGACCTGTTTGATCATGTACAGCAGCCGTGGGCCGGACGGCTGAGCAGGGGTGCGCCGAATAGTCACGGGGCCATTCAATCAGCCACTTGCGATCCGAGGGCAATGATGTCAATATCAGGAAACCTGATTAATTGGGAAGGAGATGTCGTTGGAGTCCCTGAGCGCCCACCCTGAACTGCCGGATACGCTGCGCGCAACGGTCGATGGAGGTGTGGCGACACTCACGCTCACTCGGCCGGCCAAGCGCAACGCTCTCAGTGACGAGATGGTCCACGGGATCGAGCGGTTCTTCACGACACTCGACCCGCGAGTGCGTGCGGTGGTGATCGACGCCGACGGGGAACACTTCTGCGCCGGCCTCGACCTGGCGGAGATGGACTCCCGCGACACGCTCGCAGGGGTGCATCACTCCCGCATGTGGCACCGCGCCTTCGAGCAGATCGAGAGTGGACCGGTGCCGGTGATCGCGGCGTTGAAGGGCGCCGTGATCGGTGGCGGCCTCGAGCTGGCGTGCGCCTGCCACATTCGCGTGGCCGACGAGTCGGCGTTCTACGCACTTCCGGAAGGGCAACGCGGAATCTTCGTCGGCGGCGGTGCCTCGGTGCGGCTACCCCGGCTGATCGGTGTGGCGCGGATGGCCGACATGATGCTCACCGGGCGACGATATGACGCGTCGGGGGGCGAGGCGATCGGCCTGTCGCAGTATGTGGTTTCTTCCGGCACCGGATCGAAGACGGCGCAGGAACTCGCACGCTGCGTCGCCGGCAATGCGGATCAAACCAATTTCGCCGTGGTGCACGCCCTGCCACGGATCGCCGAGGCAAATCCGCGGGACGGGTATCTCATGGAGGCGATGATGGCGGCCATCGCACAAGGCACCGACGACGCCAAAGCGCGGATGCGCGATTTCCTGGAGGGCCGCGCGGGGAAGGTGACCGACCGGTGAGTGACAGGAGAGCGGGCATGACCGTGCAGCAGGGCGACATCACCTGGAGGCCACCGGACGACGTCCTGCAGACGAGCCGCGTCGGCCGGTTCATGCAGTGGCTCGCGCAGCACCGTGGCCTCACCATGACCACGCACGACGAGTTGTGGCGCTGGTCGGTGGACGATCTCGAGGGATTCTGGTCGGCGATCTGGGATCACTTCGCGGTCGTCGCACACGATCCGCCCACTGCGGTGCTGACGTCCCGCGACATGCCCGGTGCGCGATGGTTCCCCGGAGCGCGTCTCAACTACGTCGAGCACGCCCTCGGCGCGCCGGAAGACACTGACCGTCTCGCAGTTCTCGGCCGATCGCAGACGAGGGGAGACCTCGACCTGACCTTCGGGCAGTTGCGCGACCGCGTCGGGCGAACTCGACGCGTGCTCCAGGACCTCGGCGTCGGCAAGGGTGACCGAGTGGCCGGATATCTGCCCAATGTGCCCGAGGCGCTCATCGCGTTCCTGGCGACCGCCAGCCTGGGAGCCGTGTGGTCGAGTTGCGCGCTCGAGTTCGGGCCGCGCAGCGTGCTCGACCGCTTCGCACAGATCGAGCCCACGGTCTTGTTCGTCGCCGGTGGATATCACTACGGCGCCAAACCGATCGACCGTCGCGATCATGTCTCCCGGATCCGGGACGGCTTGCCCACCGTGCGGCACGTCGTCGACATCGAGTACGGTCCGTGGCGCGCCGAGGACGCGTTGTCCTTCGGGCGCCTGATCGACGACGCACCCAGCGGCGAGTTCGACTGCGAACCTGTCGCCTTCGACCACCCCCTGGCGGTCCTCTTCTCATCCGGCACCACCGGTCGGCCCAAGGCCATCGTGCACGGTCACGGCGGCATCCTGCTGGAACACCTGAAGAATCACGCCCTCTCGTGGGACATGGGCCCCGGCGACCGGATGCTGTGGTTCAGCACCACCGCGTGGATGATGTGGAACGCCCTGGTCTCATCCCTCCTGGTGCGCGCGTCGATCGTCATGATCGACGGGAACCCGGCCCACCCGGATCTCGGGTGGCAGTGGCGCCTTGCGCAGCAGACGGGCGCGACGATCATGGGGGCGAGCCCGGGGTTCGTGATGGCGTGTCGCAAGGCGGGGATCGATCTGACCGAAACAGAATTCGCGATCCGCGTTGTCGGGTCGGCCGGTTCCCCGCTGCCCCCGGAGGGCTATGCGTGGATCCGCGACCAGCTCGGTCCCGATGTCCAACTCAATGTCGGCAGCGGGGGCACCGACGTCTGCTCGGGCATCGTGCAGAACAGCCCCCTGCTACCCGTCCGTGCCGGAGAGATCTCCGGCAAGTGCCTCGGAGTGGACGTGCATGCGTTCGACGACGACGGACACGACGTCGTGGGCGAATTGGGGGAACTGGTGATCACCTCGCCGATGCCCTCCATGCCCGTCGGGTTCTGGGGTGACGACGACGGGACGCGGATGCGGTCGGCCTACTTCGAACACTATCCGGGCGTGTGGCGCCACGGCGACTGGATCATCTTTCACGAGGACGGCAGTTGCCACGTCGCCGGCCGCTCGGATGCCACTCTGAACCGGGGCGGAGTCCGGCTGGGCACGGCGGAGTTCTATCGCGTGGTCGAGGAACTCGGCGGCATCACCGATAGTCTCGTGGTGCACCTGGAGGACCCGGAGGGCGGCAACGGCCGGCTTGTCCTGTTCGTGACCCTGGAGGCGGGCGTCGCGCTCGACGCCGAGCTGCGGTCCACCATCGCGCGAGCTCTGCGGGACGGGCTGTCGCCACGTCATGTGCCCGACCGGATCGAGGCGGTCCGCTGCGTGCCTCGCAATCTGACCGGCAAGAAGCTCGAACTGCCGGTCAAACGAATCCTGATGGGCGCTCGCCCGGCCGAGGTGGCCAGTCCCGACTCGCTTGCCGAGCCCACCAGCCTCGATCCGTTCGTGGCCCTCGCCGACACGTGGAGCAGACCATGACACGCATCGAGACGGTAGGCGTGGTCGGCGGCGGCGCAATCGGCGCCAGCTGGGTCGCGTTGGCCGTGCATCGCGGTCTGGAGGCCGTCGTGGCCGACCCCGATCCCGACCTCGAGCCGCGGCTTCGCGACGCGGTGGCCACCCGGCTGACCGAACTGAACAGCCCGCAGGACGACACGCAGCTGTCGGTGACCCGCGACCTCGGTGAGGTCGGCCGGCGAGCCGATCTCGTGCTGGAGGCCGGCCCCGAACGGCTCGACGTGAAGCGCGAGATCTTCGCCGAACTCGATGCGGCGGCCCCGGCATCGGTGCTGCTGACCAGCAGCTCGTCCGGGTTGCCGCCGAGTTCGTTCCAGACGGCATGTGTCCGCCACCCCGACCGGGTGCTCGTGGCTCATCCGTTCAATCCGCCGCACCTGGTGCCTCTGGTCGAGATCGTCGGAGGCCGTGGCACATCGCAGCCTGCGCTCGACCGGGCGATGGAGGTCTTCACCTTCCTCGGCAAGAAACCGATCCGGTTGCGCCGTGAACTGCCGGGACACGTCGCCAACCGGTTGCAGGCTGCCCTGTGGCGCGAGGCCTACCATCTGGTGCAGCAGGGGGTCGCCTCGGTGAGCGACATCGACACCGCGATCGCGTCGGGCCCCGGCCTGCGGTGGTCCCTGCTGGGTCCTTTCGCCACTCAACATCTCTCCGGTGGTGACGGCGGCCTCGCCCACGTGCTCGAACACCTGGGCCCGCCGATGGTGGACTGGTGGCACGACCTCGGCGACCCCGAATTGACGCCGGAGCTGGTCGACGCCCTGGTCGCGGGAGTGCGCGATGAACTGGACGGAATCGACGAGAGCGACCTGCGGGCCCGCCGGGACGCCGCCTTGCGCGAGCTCATAAAGACCAAGGTGCGACAGGGCCTCGATACCCTCGACTGACCAAGGGAGACACTATGCACGACAAGGGAATCGGGTCGTGGCCCACGCGCCGTGCCCGGATGTCGCCCCATCGCGTCGCGCTGCGCCAGGCGGACCGGGAGGTGACCTATGCGCAGCTGGCGGACGACAGCGAGGCGCTCGCGGGCGGCCTTCGCGGCCGTGGCGTCAACCGGGGCGACCGCGTGGCGTACCTGGGCCTGAACAGCATCGACCTGGTCGTGGCCATGTTTGCGACGGCCCGACTGGGCGCGGTGTTCCTGCCGCTGAACACGCGCCTCGCCCCGCCGGAGATGGCCTACATTCTGGCCGACGGCGCTCCGACGCTGCTCATTTGGGAGGAGGGCTTCGAGCGGATTACCGAGGCAGAAGAGGTGTGCGCGCTGGGCATTCCGCAGGTGCGGATCGGGGGAGAAGACCACCGGCCGGCCGACCTCTCCCGGTCCGAAGCAGGCCCCATCGACACGCCGGTGGGGCTGGACGACCTGTTCATGATCCAGTACACGTCAGGCACCAGCGGTCACCCCAAGGGTGTCCAGTTGACGCACGGCAACATTGTGTGGAACGTCTACAACGTCCTCGTCGATCTCGACCTGCGCAGCGACGAGGTTGCCCTGGTGACCGCGCCGCTGTTTCACACGGCGGCGCTCAACCAATTGCTGCTGCCCACCCTGCTCAAGGGTGGAACGGCGCTGATCGAGGCGAAGTTCGACCCCGAACGGGCCCTCGACTTGATCGAGCGCGACCGCGTGACCTTTCTGTTCGGAGTCACCTCGATGTATCTGGCCCTCACCAGAGCGGCCCGGTGGCGCGAGGCCGACCTCAGCTCCCTGCGCACGGCCATGAGTGGCGGGGCCCCCATCCCGGTGGCGCTGCTGCAGACCTATGCCGAGCGCGGACTGCCGCTGATCCAGGGCTACGGCTTGACCGAGGCATCACCCGGTGTCACGATGCTGCGCGCCGAGGACAGCCTCACCCACATGGGATCGGCAGGCACGCCGTGCATGTTCACGGATGTGCGCGTGATCGATCCGACCACCGGATCCCCGGTGAGCGATCACCCGGGCGAGGTGTGCGTGCAGGGGCCGAACGTCAGCCCCGGATACTGGCACGATTCGCCGTCGACGGCGGCCGCGTTCGAGGACGGCTGGCTGCGCACCGGGGACCTGGCCACCGTGGACGAGCACGGCCACCTTCGCATCGTCGACCGGCTGAAGGACATGTTCATCTCCGGCGGAGAAAACGTCTATCCGGTCGAGGTCGAGGCGGCCGTATACACCCACCCGGCCGTCGCCGAATGTGCGGTCGTCGCGCTGCCCGACGCGACCTGGGGCGAGGTGGGCCGCGCCGTCGTGACGCTGCGCGACGGCCATGAGCTGACCGAGGCAGACCTGTTGGACCACCTGCGCACCCGACTGGCCGGATACAAGGTCCCCAGATCGGTGATCTTCTGTGACGGCCTGCCGCACAACGCCTCCGGGAAGCTGGTCAAGCGCACGATCCGCGCCCGGTATGGCGCCCCATCGACCGACGAGCAGGACTGAAAGGGGACCTACGGTGCGTTACGAACCCAAGATCGATCTGGAAGCCATCTCGGCCATCGACGTCCACGTGCATGTGGAGCAGGACGGCAAGGGTCACCTCTCGCTGGACCAGGAGCTGATGGAGGCCTCGGCCGCCCACTTCAAGGCATCGGACAACCGGACCCCGACCGTCGACGACCTCGCCGAGCGGTACCGGTCCGCCGGCATGGCGGCCGTCGTCTTCACCGTGGACGCCGGCACCGCCACCGGACATCCACCCCTGTCGAGCGAGGCGATCGCCGAACGGGCCGCGCGGCACGCCGACGTGCTCATACCCTTCGGTTCCGTCGACCCGCACCGAGGAGACGACGCGATCTCGCAGGCGACCCGGCTGGTGGAGGAGCACGGCGTGCGAGGGTTCAAGTTCCACCCCTCGCTCCAGGCCTTCTCGCCGGACGACCCGCAGTGGCGACCGCTGTGGGCGCGTCTCGAAGAACTCGGTGTGCCGGCGCTGTTCCACACCGGACAGAACGGAATCGGCGCCGGACTCCCGGGGGGCCGCGGCATCAAGCTGCGCTACTCGAACCCCATACTGCTCGACGACGTCGCCGCCGAATTCCCCGCCCTCAGCGTGATACTCGCGCACCCGTCCGTGCCGTGGCAGGCCGAGGCCATCTCGATGGCGACCCACAAGGCGAACGTCCACATCGACCTGTCGGGCTGGCGGCCCAAGTATTTCCCGGCCGAGCTGGTGAAGGCGGCCGGCAGACTGCTGCGCCGGAAGGTGATGTTCGGCAGTGACTACCCGCTGATCGCGCCGGAGCGGTGGATGGAGGACTTCGCGACCCTCGGTCTGCGCGACGAGGTGCTGCCGGGAATCCTCAAGGACAACGCGGCGCGGCTGCTCGGACTGAGCTGAGCGCGCCGCCACGACAAAGGGGCTCGGATCCGGCACAGGATCCGAGCCCCCTTCACGTGGTCGGTCATGCCGCAGGGTGCTGCGTGCGCACGCCGCCGAGCAAGAAGGTCGCCAGGATGGCTGCGACCAGCGCGACGATGCCGCACACGGCGAACCCGACGGCATACGCGTTGTCGAGCGCGTGGAAGGCGACGTCGTGGATCGGGTTGATCGAGGCAGGGACCGCGTTCGCGCCGAGCGGACCGGAGTGGACCGCGCCCACCGCCTCCTCGAGCGCGACCTTCTGCGCCCCGGTCGCGTGCTCGGGTGCCGCGGTGAACGTGGCGAGGGCGCTCTGCAGGTCGGGGCTGGAGGAGATCTTGTCCTGGATCGCGGTGGCCGCGCGGCTGAGCGCGATCGCCCCGATCACCGCCGGGCCGAGCGTGAAGCCCAGATCCCGCAACAGGCTGGTGGTGCCGCTGGCCATCCCGGTCTGCCGAGCCGGCACGCTGTTGACCGCTACGGCGCTCACGGCGCTGACGGAGAAGGCGAAGCCGATGCCGACGAGGGCCAGCGGGGCGATGATCGGGGCCAGCGAGAAGTTCGCGGCGCTCAGTTGCGACATCCACAGGTCGCCGATGGCGATCAGCAGCATCCCGCCACCCATGATCCAGCGGGGGTTGTATCGGGCCATGACGCGATGCGTCAGCGGCATCTGTGCCAGGGCGATTCCGTTGAGGAGCAGGAAGGCGATCGAGCTCTTCAGCGGGGAGAACCCCTGGATCGCGGAGAGCCTGATGCTGGTGGAGTAGGCCGTGCCGAGGAACGCGAGCATCCCGAGCACGGTCGCGATCGAGGCGATGGTGAACGCCCGGTTGCCGAAGATCGCCAGGCTCAACAGGGGCGCGTCGCTGCGCAGTTCCACGGCGATGAAGGCGGCCAACGCGACGGCGGCGACGACGAATGCCACGATGACGCGGGTGCTGGACCATCCGTCGGTCGGGCCCTGGATGACCCCGAACAGCAACGCGAAGACCGCGATCGCCACGGTGATCTGGCCGGGCCAGTCGAGGGAGCGACCCTCGGGCGCGGACGAGTCCTCTGCGAATCGCCACGAGACGACCAGGCTGATCAGGGCGAGCACGGCGACGGCGATGAACCCCCATCGCCAACTCGCGTGTTCGTTGCTGCCGAAGGGGATCTTGGCCGCGAAGCCGCCGAGCACAGGGGAGATCGCGCCGCCGGTGGAGAGCGCCGCGGCCCAGATGGTGAGTGCCTTCGCGCGATCGTGAGTCCCGCTGGTGCCGGCGGCCACCATGGCGAGCGTGGTGGGGAACAGCGCGGCCGCTCCGATGCCCGCGATGATCTGGCCGCCGAGCAATACCAGCACACGTGTGTCGGTGGAGGTGGCCGCGCCCGGAGTCAGCACGCAGATCACGGAGCCGATGCACAGGAGGACAGCGCCCCACAACAGCAGACGTTTGCGGCCGAACAGGTCGCCGAGCACGCCGGAGGTCAGTTCGAGCAGGGTGACCGGCACGAGGAAGGCGTCGGAGATCCAGGTGAGCTGGGAGGAACTGGTGTGCAGGTCCTGTTGGAACAGCCCGTTGAACACGGCGGGGATCGCCAGCGCCACCTGGGCCAGGGCGACGGCGATGGCCGCGGCCATGAGGGTGCCGCGGGTCAGATGTGGGTGGTTGGTGGTGGCCGAGGTCAGCGGAGCACCGGCGGTATGAGCCATGGTCGAGCCTCTGTCGTATAACAGGAAACCTGATTGATGAACGCACACACTCTGCCACGGACGCGGCGAAGATGTACAGGTTTCCTGTCAATTAATTCCGGCCGACTCCATCGAGTGGCGAACAAACCCGCCGGACGGCCTACGAATGGGTAGGCCGTCCGACGGGTTGGTCGAAGGCTTGACGGGGAAGGGGGCTCGCTCAGGAGAGTCGTTCGAAGACGATCGCCATGCCCTGGCCGCCGCCGACGCACATCGTCTCGAGGCCGAACTGGGCGTCGCGCTCCTGCATCCCGTGGATCAGCG
>CAZMLG010000054.1:0-18080 GCA_964566985.1 uncultured Intrasporangiaceae bacterium | reverse complement strand
TCGAGAACGTCACCCACGTGATCAACTACCAGTGCACCGAGGACGACAAGACCTATGTGCACCGCATCGGCCGCACGGGCCGCGCCGGGCACACCGGTGTCGCAGTCACGTTCGTCGACTGGGACGACATGCCGAGGTGGTCGCTGATCAACAAGGCCCTCGACCTGGGCATCCCCGAGCCGGAGGAGACCTACTCCTCCTCGGACCACCTGTTCACCGACCTGAACATCCCGGAGGGCGCCGGCAGCACGCTGCCGCGCTCGAAGCGCACTCGTGACGGGCTCGACGCCGAGCAGCTCGAGGATCTCGGCGAGACCGGACAGCGCCATGGTGGCCAGGGGCGCCGCGGGGGTGGCGGCCGCGGACGGGGGCGCAGCAACCCCCGGTCGGCCCCCTCGGGCAGCAACCGGGGTGACAACGCCCCGCGCCGACGTCGTCGCCGGCGCCGCACGCACGGACGGGACACCAACAGCACCCAGTCCTGACGGTCGACGCGCACGGGAGGGTCGTCGCGACGATGAGCGCCAACAGCTTCAGTCCCACCACCGTGGCGGCGCTGCGCCTGGCCGACCGGCGGCTGCGCAGCGCGGACCGCGGTGATCACCACTACCGGTATGCCGTGTGCCGCAACACGCTGTCGACGATCTCCCACGTCGACAGCTTCTACATCGCGTTCTACCGCGGGGACCACGAGATGGTCTTCCCGTACCTGTTCGAAGGCAACGAGTTCCAGTCGCCCGACGTCGGCACGTTCGGGCCGCGCGGGCTGTCCCACTGGATCCGCGTCAGTCGGCGGACCTACCGCCCGCAGCAGGACCACGGCGCGCTGCTGGGGCACGGGCTCCCCTTCGGCGACGTCGAGAAAGTCACGGCGGACTCCATCGTCTGCCCGCTGTTCGACCCGGTCGGGGGCGAGGTCGTCGGCCTGATGTCGGTGGGGTCGAGCGTCCCAGACATCTACACCGACGAGGTCACCGCCGCCGCCGAGTGGCTGGGCCGCGCGTTGATGCACTCGGCGGCCCGCGACGACCAGGATGCCGGCTCGTTGGACCTCTACACGCTGTATCCGGAGCTGGACAGTTCGCGGGTCCGGGGCGAGGCGGACCTGTTCCTTCAGGTCGCGACCCGCATCGAGGAGGTGCAGGCCGCCGTGCGCGACCTCGCCGTGCAGTGCCGTGCGAAGGGGCAGCGGGACCTCGCGGAGGCGGCCGAGGACACGACGGACCTGTGCGAACGCCTCCAGGTGGAGATCGCCGACCTCTTCCGGCGCGACCCCCCGCAGGAGCAGGTCGACCCGCTCGACGTGCTGACCGAGCGCGAGACGGAGGTCGCCCGGCTCATCGCCGCCGAGCACCCGTCCAACGCGGAGCTCGCCCAGCGCCTGCACATCTCGGAGAAGACGGTCAAGACGCACGTGAGCAACATCCTGCGCAAGCTGGGCGTCACCCAGCGCTCGGCCATCGGGTTCGTCATGCAGCCGTCCGGGCACGCGGGAAGCCTCTTCGACCGGACCATCTGAGCCACCCGCAGGGGCGCGCCGTCACATCGGTCGAAGTCTGAGATCAGGCCCGCGGATTCCTCGGTCCAAGTCGTATGGCGCACAGCCGACGCATACCGCACCATGGTCGTGGTCGTCGCGGACGGCACGCCAGGGGCGTGACGGCCGGCGTCGCCAGTGCAGCAGGGGGGTACTGGCGGCCGACGGCAGCCCACGACCTGCCGTCACCTCACGATCGATCCACCTCGACGACACGAGTACCGCTCGTGGCCTGACGGACGATCTCGGCAAGGACGGCCGGCTCGGTGGTGTGCTCACCGAGCCGGTTGGGCTTGCCGTCGCCGTGATAGTCGCTGGACCCGGTGGCGAACAACCCCAAACGCTTCACCAGATCGGCAGCGTGACTGGTGGCCACCGCATCGTGGTCGCGGTGGTGCACCTCGAGCCCGGCGAGCCCGGCGTCGGCCAACTGCTCGATGACGTCGTCCCCGACCACGCGCCCCCGCTCGGCGGCCATCGGGTGGGCCATGACCGGCACTCCCCCGGCGGCACGCACGAGCTGGACGGCGTGCACGACATCCGGCGCGTAGTGGGCCACGTGATAGCGACCCCGTGAGCGCAGGTATTCGGCGAACGCCTGCTCGCGGGAGGCCACGACGCCTTTCGCGATCAGCGCGTCGGCGATGTGCGGCCGGCCGACGGTCGCGCCCGGTGCCGCCTGCGCCACCACGTCCTCCCACACGAGGCCCGTGTCATCGGCGAGGAGCTCGACCATACGCCGAGCCCGGGTCCGCCGGGAGGTGCGAGCGTGCTCCAGCTCCGCGAGCAGCCCCGGCGCCTGTGGGTCGATCAGATATCCGAGCAGATGGACGCTGATGCCGTCGGCGGCGCAGGAGATCTCGATGCCGGGCACCAGGGTCACCCCGACGTCCGGTGCCGCGGCGATCGCCTCGGGCCAGCCGCGCGTCGTGTCGTGGTCGGTGAGGGCGACCACGTCGAGCCCGGCCGCATGCGCCGCACGCAGCACCTCGGCGGGGGCCTGGGTCCCGTCGCTGGCCGTCGAGTGGGTGTGCAGATCGATGAGCACACCGGCAGGCTACCGGCTGCTCGATGAGTCACCGATCTGGCGCGGCTCCTCGCGGACCGGCGGCATTCCTGAGAGAGTGGCACCATGAGCAACGAGTGGATGCCACCGAGCGACGACCAGAACGGTGCCGCGCAGGGGGGCGGGCAGCCCTACGGACCGCCTCAGGGCGGGCAGCAGCCGCCGCCCCCGCCGCCCGCGCCGATGCAGCCCATGGGGGCGATGCCACCGGATGGTGGCGCCGGAATGCCGTCCAAGCCTTCGGCCCCGCAGTCGGTGCAGTTGGCCGTCAAGGGGATGTATGTGGGGGCGGCCCTCAGCCTGCTCTCGCTCATCGTCGCGCTGTTCTCTCGAGGCGCGATCCGCGACGCCGTGGAGAAGTCGAACGCCACCAACGCCGGCACCTCGAAACACCTGTCGGCCGACCAGGTGGACACGGCCGTCGGGGTCGCGTTCGGCGTCGCGATCGTCGTGGGATTGATCGGTATCGGCTTGTGGATCTTGATGGCACGGACCAACCAGGCCGGGCACGGGTGGGCCCGCATCGTCGCCACGGTACTCGCTGTCCTGTGCGTGCTCAGCACGCTGAGTTCGTTCGCCCGGAGTGGCAACACGGTGTGGAGCAGCATCGTCTCGATCATCATGGTGCTGCTCGCGATCGGGATCACCGTCATGTTGTATCGCCCGGACTCCAACGAGTTCTTCAACCGGTGCAAGGCCGCTCGACTCGGGCGCTAGGTCGGGCTCGGGCGGCCCGGGCGCAGGACGTACGCTTCGCCCCATGATCGGACGACGCCTCCTCGCCCTCGCCGCTCTTCCCGCCGCCGCCGCGATCGGGCTCACCGGTTGCCAGTTCAGCTCCTCCGATGCCGCGCCGACGGGCGGGACGACGACCACGGTTGCTTCGGACTCGGACCGCGGCAGCACGTCGCCGACCCCGAACGTCGTCACGTCCGCGGTCAAGGGCAGCACCAAGGACACGAAGAAATCGTTCGCCGTGGTCATCCCGGACGGGTGGAAGAACAAGACGTCGTCGCACAAGAAGACCGTCATGTTCCTGCAGTCGAAAACCCCGTCGTCCGGCTTCTACCCGACCTTCAACGTCATCCGGCAGGCCCCGAAGACACTTCCCGACCTCGACGACGTGGTGCAGCAGGCCAAGCTGGCGATGCGCCAGAAGGGATCGAAGGTGCACAACGTCGCCGCCCGCACCATCGGCGGCGAGCCGGCCAAGGGCTACGTCATCACGCGGTCCGCCAACGGTCAGAAGATCGTGCAGACGCAGTATTTCGTGATGCACGACGAGGCGGTCTACACGACGACCATGACCTCGGACGACACGGCGAGCAGCAAGGCGGACCAGACCCAGGACGCCATCTTGTCGACCTGGTCCTGGTCGACGCGCTGAGAATCCCCCACCCGTGCGACGATGGACGGGTGAGTGAGAAGCAGCAGCAGGCAGAGCACCGTAGTCGTCCGGCCAGCCAGGCGTTCCGCGAATTCGTGTCCTCGGGGTGGGCACCGCGGCCCCCGACACCGACCCCGCGCGCCGAGGTGGCCGTTTTTGCCGCACGTCGCCGCGCGGGGGTCTCCTCG
Source organism: uncultured Intrasporangiaceae bacterium (assembly GCA_964566985.1). GTDB lineage: Bacteria > Actinomycetota > Actinomycetes > Actinomycetales > Dermatophilaceae > Leekyejoonella. Next base: position 13,902 of record CAZMLG010000054.1, on the reverse strand, counting down.
CAGTTCCCGGGGGTCCTGGTCGTCGTGCCCGCCGGCGGGCTGAAGGTGCGCAGCAACGACTGCGACTACGTCTTTCGACCCCACTCGGCCTTCGCCCACCTGACCGGGCTGGGCAGCGACCGGGAGCCGGACGCGGTGCTCGTGCTCGAACCGCGTGACGGCGGCCACGACGCGGTCCTCTACTTCCGACCGCTGGCCGGGCGGGACACCGAGGAGTTCTTCGGTGACTCGCGGTACGGCGAGTTCTGGGTGGGGGCGCGCCCCACCATCGAGGACATCGAGGCCGAGCTCGGGATCACGGCGCGGCACATCGACGAGCTGGCCGACGCGGTCGCCAAGGACGCCGGGGCACTGCGCCTGCGCGTGCTCCGCGACGCGGACGGCGACATCGCGGCGCTGGTCGACAAGGTGCGCGACCAGATCGCCGAGCAGGGCGAGGCCGAGGTCGCCGACACCGATCTGGAGGCCGACGCCGAACTGTCCCGTTTCCTCTCGACGCTGCGACTCGTCAAGGACGAGTGGGAGATCCGGCAGATGCGTGACGCCGTGAAGGCGACGGCAGACGGGTTCGAGGCGATCATCGCCGATCTGCCCGAAGCGGTCCGCAAAGGCCGCGGCGAGCGCTGGGTCGAAGGAGTCTTCGGGCTCTACGCCCGCCATGAGGGCAACGGCGTCGGCTACGACTCGATCTGCGCGTCCGGCGACCACGCCAACACCCTGCACTGGATCAAGAACACCGGCGACGTCCACGACGGCGACCTGATCCTGATCGACGCGGGCGTCGAAGTCGATTCGCTCTACACCGCCGACGTGACCCGGACGCTCCCGGTGAGCGGCACCTACACCGACGCCCAGCGCAAGGTCTACGACGCCGTATGCCGCGCGCAACAGGCGGGGATCGATGCCGTCCGACCGGGCAACAAGTTTTCCGACGTGCACGCCGCAGCCATCCGCGTCATCGCCGAGACACTCTATGAATGGGGCCTGCTGCCCGACGGCGTCGACGTCGAGGCCACCTTGGCGAAGGACGGCCAGTACCACCGGCGCTGGATGGTGCACGGCACCAGCCATCACCTGGGCATCGACGTGCACGACTGCGCACTCGCGCTTCGAGAGGACTACATGGACGCCGAACTGCGGCCGGGCATGATCCTCACCGTCGAGCCGGGTCTCTACTTCAAGGCCGACGACGAGTTGGTGCCCGACGAATTGCGTGGCGTCGGGGTGCGCATCGAGGACGACGTGCTGGTCACCGAGGACGGCCATGACAACCTCACCGGATTCATGCCGCACACCAGCGACGAGGTCGAGGACTGGATCGCCCGCGTCCAGCATCGCTGACGTCAGGCGAGACCCCCACTCGGCTGATCGAGTAGCGAGCCGCCAGGCGAGACCCCCACTCGGCTGATCGAGTAGCGAGCCGCCAGGCGAGCGTATCGAGATCCGGTGGGGAACCCTGTGACTCGAGCAGATCGCGCATCCACGGTCCGCATTCCGGATGCGGCGGTTTCGATACACCTCGCGCTGGGCGCTCGCTACGGGGCCGGCCGGTGGTGGCGAGGCGGCGAGGTTACTGACCGGAAAGTCGGCCGACGCACCGAGGACGCACCATGGGCGATTGAGCCGTCGAGACGAAGTCGAGACGTGTCGAAATCACCGAGCGCGCCCTGCCCATCCGGTCGGCGTTGCCCCTGACGGGGTTTCGATACGCCTCGCGCCGGGGCGCTCGCTACGGGGCCATCCGGGTGACGTTCCCACTTTCTGATCGGCCGACCGAGCTGCCTCAATTCCACGGACATCGTGGGGTAGATTTCCCGAGTGCCCGTGACCTCCGATCCTGCCGGTGCGTGCCGCATCCTCGTCTATGGAGTGACCGGAAGCGGTAAGAGCACTGCAGCCTCCCGCATCGCCGACAGGACCGGCCTGCCGCTGACTCTGGTCGATGAGCTCACGTGGCAGCCCGAATGGGTTCCGATGCCCGACGAGCAGCAACGGCAGGTGTTCGCCGCGATCGCAGGCGGTGACCGATGGGTGCTGGACACGGCCTACGGTGCCTGGCTTGACCTGGTGCTTCCCCGCACCCAACTGGTGGTCGCTCTCGACTACCCGCGGTGGTTCTCACTCCGACGTCTGGTTGGACGAACCGTGGCACGGGCCGTCGACAAGAGGCCGATCTGCAACGGGAACGTCCAGGACTGGCACCGAATCTGGGGTCGTGACTCCATCATCCGATGGCACTTCCGCAGTTTTGCTCGTAAGCGCCGACGAATGCGTGCGTGGGAGGCAGCACCCGACGGTCCGCCGGTCATCCTCATTCATCGACCGAAAGAGTTGGAAATACTCATGTCTCGCTTCGAGCATCAACCATCGGCCTAGTGACGAGCCGGGTGGCCAGGCCGGAGGAGCGACCGGCCGGTGTCTGCACCGCATCGCGGAGCGCCTCCCGGGTCGCGACAACCGTCAGGTGTTCCTGCGCACGGGTGACCGCCGTGTAGAGCATCTCGCGGGTGAGCAGCCGGGATCCGCGCGGCGGGACGATCACCGTGACGCGTCGCGCCTGGCTCCCCTGTGCCTTGTGCACGGTCATCGCGTGCATCGTCTCCACATCGGACAGTCTCCACGGCGGGAGTTCGATCGTGCCGGCGCCGGTCTCGACCACGGCGAGGGGCCCGTCGTCGGCGTGCACGATCACGCCCGTGTCCCCGTTGCTCACGCCCACGCCGTAGTCGTTGCGAGTCACCAGGACCGGCCGACCGACGTACATCTCCTGCATCGCCACCTCGGGTGCCTGCTGCGCCAGCGCCTGCTCGATCATCCGATTCCAGCGATACGTGCCGAAGGGCCCGGTGCGGTGGGCGCACAGCAGCCGGAATCGGTTCAGGTGCGTCAGCGCAGCGCCGGCGTCGCCGGTGGCCGCGAGGCGACGCAGTTCGACCGCGTGCTCGACCGCCTCCGGCACCAGTTCGAGCTTCGGTTCCGCCGCCTCGACGACATCGACCCCACTCGTCGCCTCATCGACCACCTCGAGGACCTTCTGCGCGTCTCCGGTGCGAAACGCCTGGGCGAGGGCCGCTCGATCGTCGTCCAGCCGGTGATCGGTGGTCAATCGCACCACGCCCCCGTCCGCCTCGAGTCCGCGCACCAGGTCGGCGAGCACCGAGCCGGCCTCGACCGACGCGAGTTGGTCCGGATCGCCGACGAGCAGCAGCCGGGCCGCATCCGGCAGCGCCTCGACCAGCCGTGCCATCATGCCGAGCGACACCATGGAGGCCTCGTCGACGATGACGACGTCATACGGCAGCGGATTGTGCGCATCGTGCCGGAATCGGCTGCGACTGGCCGGCAGACTGCCCAGCAGCCGGTGCAGCGTCATCGCAGCGTCGGTGGACGGATCCGCCGGCTGGTCCTGCAGCGTCTCGTTCATCCGCGCGGCAGCCTTGCCGGTCGGCGCCGCCAGCCCGATCCGCGGCGGCCGCTCACTGCCGACGCGCAGCATCTGCAGCACGCCCGCGATCGTGTAGGTCTTGCCCATGCCGGGGCCTCCGGTCAGGACCGTCGTCGCCCGCTCGGCGACGCTTCGCACCGCCGCCTGCTGCGCCTCGTCCAGTGATCCGTCACCGATCAGGGCGTCGACGCTCGCGGGGTCCACCCGGGACACCTCCACGTCGCGCCGACGCCGCAGCGCCTGCGCGACGAGGCACTCGTCGGCGTGATAGCGATCCAGATAGACCAGGCCCAGGTCGACGTGCAGGACTCCCTCCCTCACCAGCGCACTGGCACGCACGGTCTCCAGCCATGCGCGAGGCTCCGGGCAGTCGACGACCGAATCGACACGCAACGGCTCGATGTCGGCCTCCTCGTCCTGCTCGACGGTCATCCCGGCGACCTCGTCCAGCGACAGGGCGGTGGAGCCGTCGCGCACGGCGCGGACCGCGAACGCCAGCGCGAGTGCGGCGTCCCCGGCGATGTCCTCACCGACGAGCCTGCTGATGCGCGTCGCGACGAGGGTGTCGCTGCCGTCCAACAACCCGGCCTCGCCCAGTGCCCGCAACGGGCCCTGCGCCACGACGCTCTGTGCCGGATCGCCGGCCTGCAGGCTCATGACATCCCTCGCTCTGCGCGCCCTCGGCCGTCCAACACCGAGGACAACTCCGTCAGCATCGCGGCCGGAGGGCGCCAGGAGAACACTCCACAGGGCAGGCCGTCCTCCGTCGGGGTCGACGGCCCGGCCATACCTCTCAGGTAGAGATACATCACGCCGCCCAGATGCGTCTCGGGTGCGTATCCGGGCAACCTCCATCGCAGATAACGATGCAGCACCACCGAATACAAGAGGGCCTGCAGCGGGTATGACGAGTGGTTCATGGCCGCGGCCAGGCGCGCGGGGGCGTAGTCGGCCAGCGTCAGGTCGGCGCCCGGGGCGCCGAGCCAGTTGGTCTTGTAGTCGACGACGTAGAACTTCCCGCCGTGCCGGAAGGTCAGGTCCACCGATCCGGTCAGATACCCCTGCAGCCTCTGCCCACCCAACTCGTCGCCGTCGAGGGCGTCGGCATACGGACGCAACGGATCGTCCTGCGGCAGGTGCGCGCGCAGCACACCCGCGAACGAGCGCAGCCGCGCGCTGCGGTGCGGGCGGTCCCCACCGGCCAAGGGCAACTCGAACTCCATCTCGGCGAACCGGTCCGCCCGGGGAAGGTCGACGAGAGTCGCGTCGCACGCCGACGGGCCCATCGGTGTCGTGCACACCGCCTCCAGTGCCGTCGCGAGCGTATCGACGTCCAGATCGACCGGCCACCAGATCAGCTGGTCCCGGATCCGATCGACCAACTCGGACCGCAGGTCGCTCGCCCGGAAGTCGGCCTCCTCCAGCACGGCGTGCACGAGCGACCCGAAGGTGGCCCCGACCGGTAGGCCGGCCATCGGCGAGGGACGGTCGGCCCCGGCCGGCGAGCCCTCCCCGACCACGGTGATCGGCTCCTCGTCGACACGTCCCACCGCGTCGGGTTCCGGTTCCGAAGATGGGGACGCGGCCGTCTCGGCGACCGTGGTGAGCGCCGAGTAGGACGTGCGTCGCCAGGCGCGATCCACCCAGGAGTCGTCGAACTCGCGCACGGTCAGCGAGGCGGTGGGCGGGTTGGAGGCGACCTGCCGTGCGGGCCCACCGTCCCCGATCTCGGCCAGACTGAAGGCTCCCTGCTCCGACCAGGTCCGCAAGATCGCCTCGGACGCGGTCTCACCGGCCAGGCGCACGCTGCCGGGGAGACTCAGCGGCCGGTCGGGCACGCGGCGGTCGCGGCGCCCACTGAGCAGCGATGCCAACGCATCTGCGCTTCCGGCCTGCCCGAACAGCAGTCGGTGCAGCGCCGAGTTCGTGGTGTTGCGTGGGGTCGGTGCCCACCACATCACCAGTTGCGACTGGGCCCGGGTCATGGCCACATAGGCGAGCCGCATGTTTTCTCCGAGTGCCTCCGAGCGGTGCTCGGGGAGTCCGACCTCGTCGGAATCGAAAGACAGGACGCGCTGCCCGTCGCGATGGATGATCGCGGGAGTCGGGTCCTTCGCCATCCAGTTGTCGAAGAGGAAGGGCGCGTAGACGATCGGGTATTGCAGCCCCTTGCTGCCGTGGATCGTCGAGAGGGTCACGGCGAGCGCATCGGAATCCAGGCGCATGATGCGTGCGTCGGCCGTCGCGGTCGCGTCGTCCGCGCTCTGCTGCTTGAGCCAGGCCACCAGGCCGGCCACACCGACGCCGTCCAGCACCTGCTCCTGCAACAATTGAGCGCAGTGCTCGAGGTCCGTCAGGTCACGCTCGCCGCCGACCCGCGCCAACAGCCGGGCTCCCAGCCCCTGACCGCGAGACACGTCCAACACCGCGGCGATGCCCCCTCGGCGGAACGCCCCGATCAGCGCACGTATCCGCACGGCAACGGCTTCGGTGCCGGCGTCGCCGCGGTCACCGAGCTGCTCCGCGGACCATCCGAGGAACGGCGTGAGCGCGGCGAGCCGCACCCGCTCGGGCCGGTGGGGCTGCTCCAGCGCCATGAGCAGCTCGAGCCACCATTCGGCGGCGGTGGTGCGCAGCACCGACTCGCTCGACACCAGGACCGAGGGAATGTCACGGGTGCGCAAGGCTTCCCGCATCGCACGTAGGTCTCGATTGGTGTGCGCCAGGACGGCCAGGTGCTGGGGCGCGATCGAGTCGCCGTCAAAGGTGGCGTCGGACGCGAGCAGGCGGGTGATGTCGTCCGCGGCGTCCGTGGCGATCGCCTGGCGGGCCACCCCGATGGGGACCGGGTTGCCCGGCATCGCGCGCACCCGGACGGCAGCACCGTCCGGCGCTCCGGCCAGCCGACGCCCCGTCCGGTGTGCGCTGACCGGAAGCGCGACGATGCCCGGCGAGAGCTCGACGTTCATCATCAGCATCTGCAATGCGTCCACCAGCGGGGCGTCGCTGCGGAAGTTCGTCGGCAAGGAGGCTCGCGTGCCGGAGGTGGCGGCTGCACTCAAGTAGGTGTTCACATCACCACCGCGGAACCCGTAGATCGCCTGTTTCGGGTCACCGATCAGCACCAGGGTCTTCTCCCCGGTGTCGAATGCACGAGAGAAGACCTGCCACTGCACGGGATCGGTGTCCTGGAACTCGTCGACCAGCACCACCGACCAGCGCTCCCGCATGCGGCGCCGTGCGGGGCCGTCGTCGTCCTCCAGAGCGCGTGCCAGCTCGCTCAACAAGTCGTCGTATCCCAGGAGCGCGGCTCGGCGCTTGCGGCGACCGACCTCGTCCCGGACGCGTGCGACGAATCGCAGCCGTTCTCGCAGCCTGCCCGTCGGGTGCGCCGGCGACAACGCGGCCGTCGGGTTGTCGAGAGCGATCCTGGCGTCCTTCGCCGCGCGGGAGTAGTCGCCGACGCCGGATCCGGAGGTCGCGTGATCGGCGAGATAGAGATCGTCGACCACGTCGTCGCGCAGCCCGGTGAGATCCTCTGCGAGTGTCGCGTGGGGGTCGGAGTCTCCGGCGATGCCGAGACTCGCCAACACGTGGTGGCAGAACTGGTGGATCGTCGCGATGGTCGCGGTGTCGAAGTCCGCGACGGCGGAGGCGAGCCGGTCGATCCGCAGGGCCAGTTCGTCCGGCGGGCAGTCGCGCAGGTGGGCGGTGAGGACGTCGTCGGTGGCGTCCTCGTGCTGCAGGACCGCCAGCGACTGCGCCAACCTGGCACGGACTCGCTCGCGCAGCTCCTGACTGGCCGCCCGGCTGAACGTGACGATCAGCAGCTCGCCGAGCGCATGGCCGCCCTCGGCGACGTAGCGGACCACGAGCGCCGAGAGCGTCCAGGTCTTCCCGGTGCCCGCGCTCGCCTCGATCAGTGTCGTGCCGGTGGGCAGCGGGCCGGTGACGTCGAAGTCGACCATCGTGTCGCTCATACGTCACCTCCGTGCTGCCGGATGGGATGCCAGATCCGTGGAGCGAAGTATTCGATGCCGCGGCGTCGGTTGAGTTCCTCGACACGCGAGTGCGGCCCGAGTGCGAGCCGCCACCACGGGTCGTCGTTCTCCCCGGGGAAGTCGCCGCCCTCCCAGACCGAGCGGACCCGGTCCAGTGACCGATCCACGGGCGGCCACTCACCCTGACGGTCCGGGTGATGCACCCCGGCGAAGGCACAGGCCGTCTTGGGCGGCATTCCCATCGGGAAGCGCAGACCCGACTGTCGTGCGTGCAGCAATCCGATCAGCAGTGTGCGGGCGGACTCCGCTGAAGGAGAACGCAACTGGCGCCCACCCTTCTTGCCGGTGAGCTGTGCCAGATGGTCGCGCTCCGGCTCGGACACGGCCAGCGCCAGCAGCCGAACCCATGCCGCCGCGACGTGCTTGGCGCTGATCGTCGAGTAGGTCCACAGGCCGAGCGTGTCGGCGCGGATCCCACCGACGAGACCGGACAGGCGGATCCGGCCGCCCTCGAAAGCGTCCGAAGCCAGGTCGATGCGCACATCGACGGACCGTGGGGTCTGCCGGTCCTCACCCTCCGCGATGGCGGCCACCGCGCGGGCGATCTGCGAGCGGGCTCGGTGGCCGAGTGCTCCCGGCGGCAGCGCGCCACGCACGACCTCGCGCTCCAAGGCGTCCTCGAGGGGGAGGCCACCCAGCACCTCTGCGAGCACGCGCTCCCCGATCTGCCAGCGGTCCAGCGCGTCGATCTCGATCGGGATCGCGTCGTCCACCTCGTCCGCATCCCGAGGCACGGTCACCTCGAGTCGATGACGCAGGAACTCGCGGGCGGGGTTTTGCAGGAAGGCCACGAGATCCTCGACCGACACCGCGGTGACCGGCAACGCCGGCAGGGGCTGCTCCAGGAAGACCGAAGGCGGGGCCGGGGTCGCACGCTGCGCGCGCAACGCCTGTGCGCCCGCGAGGGAGGCCGTGTCGAAGGTGCCACCGGGCACCGGGCCGTCCGCGCGGAAATTGCGCTCGTCGAACGCTTGCAAGGGATGCTGCCGCACGAAGGTCGGGGTCGCGGCCTCCTCGCCGGCGACGGCGGGGCGGTCACCGGCGACGGTCGCGGTGCGGGCGGCCACCGAGACCAGCTCCTGCAACGGCACGGCCGGCGGGCGCCGACTGCCGTTGCGTTCATCGAAGCCGGAGTAGATGGCGACGAAGTGTTCCTCGGCGGCCATGACGGCGTCCAGCAGGAGTTGGCGGTCCTCGCTGCGGGCATCACGCTCACCCACGCGGGGGCGACGGGCCAGCACATCGTCCCCGTCCGTGACCGGCGAGCGCGGATAGACACCGTCGTCGACGCCGAGCACGACGACGGCCCGGTGCGGCACCGACCGCATGGGCACCATCGTGCACACCGTGACGGCGCCCGTGCGGAAGTTCGCCCGGGTGGGGCGTGCGCCCCAGCGTTGATCGAGCATGACTCGAATGTCGTTCAGTCGCAGTAGTGTCCGATCCCCTGCCGCGTCGTCGACGGTGGTGAGGTCGCGCGCGAGTTGGGTGAACTGCCACTGCTCGTCCGGCCCCGTGGCGGCGAGTGCGCCCACGGTCTCCCGCAGCCACTGCATCCATGCGCTCGTCGGCATGGTGCCGGGCGCCAGGTCGTCCTCGCGGCCCCGGCCACGCGCGGCGTCGGCCGCCACCTTCAGCCGCTCCACCAGTTCGGCGAACCGACCGAGGATCTCGATGTCGCGGCTGCCGACGTCGTCGACCGGCACGCGTGCCGCGCAGGCCCCCTCGGTGTCGGCCGCGACGGCGACACCGAGGGCGATCCGGTCCAGGCCACGCGTCCAGGTGTTGGCCTCGACGGCACCGAGGCCGTATTCGCCGCGGTGCCGCGCGTCGTAGCCCCAGCGCACTCCCCCGTCGCGCACCCACCGGGCCACCCGGTCCAAAGACTCCTCGTCGAATCCGAAGCGGGCACGCACCGCCTCGTGGCCGGCGAGGTCGAGGACCTCCGAGACGGTCATGCGTCCGGCGACGAGGGCGACGACGCGCTGGGCCAGATCGACCAGTGGATTGGTCTCGCCCAGCGACCGGTCGGCCAGTCGCACGCGCAGGCGCTGGCCGGGATGATGCGCGTCGTGTGCCTCGTCCGGGGCCGGTGCGAGGCTGAGCCCGAACGTCGCCTGGATCAGCGGGGCGAACTGCTGGATGTCGGGGCACATCACCAGGATGTCTCGCGGCTGGAGGGCTCCTCGGCCCTCGGCCAGCAGCCAGGTGAGCACCTCCCGCAGCACCTCGACCTGGCGGGCGCGTCCGTGGCAGGCGTGCACCTGGATCGAGTAGTCGTCCGCCTGGACCTGCCGGGTCGGGTCCGGAGCCCGGTTGGCGCGCACATCGCCTTGCAGCAACCCCAGTCGGTCGGGCCGGTGCTCGCCGGTCCGGGCCGGGCCGTGATCGGTGACCTGCCCCGTGCTCACGGCCGCTTGGACCTCGCGGATGTCGCGTCCCAGCGTGGCCAGCAACGGATGCCTGGCCGCGTGGGCGGATCGGTCGTCCGCGCGCAGCCCGACGGCGGTGCGGCCCTCGAGCGCCGACCACAGGGCCGGCGACGGGTGCGGCAGCCACAGGTGCACCTGCCGGCCGGCTCCCAGCGCGAACAACAGGTCACGCTCGGACGTGGACAGCCGGGTGTGTCCGAAGAGGGAGATCCGAGACGGGAGGTCCAGCGGCAGCGACCCCGAGCGCAGCGCGCCGACGACCCTGCGGTGACGCTCGACGACCGACTCGTCGGCTCCGCCGCGCCGCACGAGGTCGACCGTGTGACGCCACAGGATCGGCTGCCACGCGAAGTCGGGCGGAAGGTCGTGGCCGTGCCCGTCGGTCGCGTGCCCGGCCTCCCACTCCTCGAGCAGTTGCGGTCTCTCGCGCGCGTAGGAGGCGAACAGGCCGGCGATGCGCCGCGCCACGGCATACCGGCGGGACTGCCGGGCCCGCCGCTCCCATTCGGCGCGCGGGTCCCCGGCGATCGGCGGACCGGCACCCAGGTGGTGGGTGAGCGCCTCGAAGGTCGGGCTACCGGTGAGCGTGTCGATGGCCTCGAGTGTGGGCCAGACCAGTCGGTCGGCCTGCCACGGATCGTCGCGGTCGCGATCCAGCAGCAGGCCCACGAGCGACTGGGGCGCGAGGATCCGCAAACCGGCGCACACCCCGTCGTCACCCGATGCCGAGCCCAGAACGTGCGAGAGTCGTTGCGCCAGCCATCGCTCCACCCCGCGTGCGGGAACGACCACGACCTCCGGCGTGAAGACGTCGGCGGGATCGGCCCGCAGCAGGTCCGCGAACGCACGGGCCAACATCTCGGGCCGGTCGGACCGGTGCAGTTCGATCCCCACGACCTAGACTCTAGTGGTGCCCGACTCTCACGACGACGTGCTCGCCGCCCTCAGCAAGTCCGGCATGCTGTGGATCCGGCTTCCCGACCGCACCTGGCCGGCGTGGCACGTCTTTGTCGAGGGCATCTGTTATGTCGTCACCGGCCCCGGTGAGCAGCCGCTGCCGGACCTGCCCGGCGACGTCGAACTCGTCGTGCGCGCAAAGGACACCCGTGACCGCGTCGCGTCGATCCCGGCCCGCGCGCGCCGCCTGCGCCCCGACGCGGAGGCGTGGGACACGGCAACCGCGGCGCTGGCGAAGGCTCGGCTGAACGCCACGGAAGGCGACGTCGTGCAGCGGTGGGCCCAGGAGGGCATCGTGTGGGCCCTGGAGCCGGACCTCGACGCCGCGGACACCGCACCGCCGACGCAGAGCGGTGCCGCACCGCCGCTGTCCACCCCTGCCACGACCGACACCTGGCGCCCGACGCACCGGCCCGCGCGCCCCACACGGCGGAAGGGACCACACTGGATACGCTGACCCGGTGAGTTCGATCACCCGGGTCTTCGTCGCGCGGATCGCCGGGCTGACGGTGCTCGACCCGTTGGGCGACAACGTCGGCCGCGTCCGCGACGTCGTCGTGACGTTCAGCGTCTCCAGCCTGCCTCGTGCGATCGGCCTGGTGATCGAGGTCGCCGGCCGGCGACGGGTCTTCGTCCCGATGACGCGGGTCACCAGCATCACGCCCGGTTCGGTGATCACCACCGGTCTGGTCAACATGCGCCGCTTCGAGCAACGCAGCAACGAGACCCTGGTGCTCGCCGAGATCCTCGACCGCACCGTCCAGGTGCGCGAGCCCGAACGGACCTATGTGGCGGTCGTCGAGGACCTCGCGATCGAGCAGGACACCCGCCGCGACTGGTATGCCGTGAAGGTGTTCGTCCGTGAACGCGGCACCGCCTCGTCGGCGTCCAAGGCGATGTCCCGCCTGACCCGCCGACGCAGCGGGCGCACGGCGCTGGTGGACACCGTCGACGTCACCGGCCTGCGCGCACAGGCCGAGGCACAAAGCGCCGAACTGCTGTTGGAGACCTACGACGACCTCAAGGTCGCCGACCTGGCGGAGGTCATCCACGACCTGTCGCCCAAGCGGCGGGCCGAGGTGGCCGCCGCCTTGGACGACCACCGCCTCGCCGACGTGCTCGAGGAGCTCCCGCAGGACGACCAACTGGAGATCATGGCCGGGCTCGCCCCCGAACGCGCGGCCGACGTGCTCGAGGCGATGGAAGCCGACGACGCGGCCGACCTGCTCGCCGAATTGCCGCCCGGACAGGCCGAATCGCTGCTGCAACTGATGGAGCCGAACGACGCCGAACCACTGCGTCGGTTGCTCACCTACGACGAGAACACCGCGGGCGGGCTGATGACCCCCGACCCGGTCATCCTCAGCCCGGAGGCCAACATCGCCGAGGCCCTGGCGCTCGTGCGCCGCGAGGAGATCGCTCCCGCGCTCGCCTCCTCCGTGTTCGTATGCCGTCCGCCCCTGGAGACGCCGACCGGCAAGTTCATCGGCATGGTCCACACGCAGCGGCTCCTGCGCGAGCCACCGCACAGCAGCGTGGGATCGTTCGTCGACACGACCATCGAATCGCTCGACCCACAGGCCGTGCTCGGCCAGGTGACACGGATGCTGGCGATCTACAACCTGGTCAGCGTGCCGGTCGTGGACGACGACGGGCGCCTGCTCGGCGCGGTCACCGTCGACGACGTGCTCGACCACATCCTTCCGGAGGACTGGCGCGAGGCACGGCACGACGTGCGCCGCCAGCGGCCGGCTCCGGGAGACAGGGACACGGCACGGCTGGGAGGCGCGCATGACTGAGCGCGCGACCGAGGCGAAGCGGCGCCGCGGCAGCTTCCGTCGGCACCGCCCCGAACCGACCCGGCTGGACCAGCCGCGCGAGGCACGCACCACCCTGCTGCCCCGTGTGAGCGTCGATCCGGACATCTTCGGGATCTTCGCCGAGCGATTCGCCCGCTTCATGGGCACCGCGAAATTCCTGGTCTACATGACGGGTTTCGTGATCGTCTGGGTGATCATCAACCTGATCGGGCTGTTCGGATTGCGTTGGGATCCCTACCCGTTCATCCTGCTCAACCTCTTCTTCTCGATCCAGGCGTCGTATGCCGCGCCACTGATCCTGCTGGCCCAGAACCGGCAAGACGACCGCGACCGCGTCGCCATCGAGCAGGACCGCAACCGCGACGAGCGCAACCTGGCCGACACCGAATTCCTCACCCGCGAGGTCGCGTCGCTGCGGCTGGCGATGCGCGACACCGCCACGCGCGACTTCGTGCGCTCCGAACTGCGTTCGTTGCTGGAGGAGATGGAGGAGCGCGGCTATGTCCGGCGCACTCCGGAGGACGAGGGGCCCGCCGAGGCGCCACGGCATACCCCCGACTAGGCCGACCGCCATGGCTCCTACCATGGGAGTATGCCCGCCACACCCAGCAAGGACGCGATCGACGCCGCATTGGCGACCGTCCAGGACCCCGAGATCCGCCGACCGATCACCGACCTGAACATGGTCGAGAGCGTCGACGTCGCCGACGACGGCGTCGTCACCGTCACCGTTTTGTTGACGATCTCCGGTTGTCCGCTCAAGACCAAGATCGAGAACGACGTCACCGCCGCGGTGCAACAGGTCGACGGCGTCACCGGGGTGCGGGTGCGCCTCGGCGTGATGACCGACGAGCAGCGCAGCGACCTGCGCACCCAGCTGCGCGGCGGCCAGGCCGAACGCGAGATCCCCTTCGCCAAGCCGGGCTCCCTCACCCGCGTGTATGCCGTGGCCTCCGGCAAGGGCGGTGTCGGCAAGTCGTCGGTCACGGTCAACCTGGCCGCGGCGATGGCCGAGGACGGCCTGCGCGTCGGCGTGGTCGACGCGGACATCTACGGCTTCTCCGTGCCGCGCATGCTCGGCGTGGAGCAGCGCCCCACCCAGGTCGACGAGATGATCCTGCCGCCGATCAGCCACGAGGTGAAGGTCATCTCGATCGGGATGTTCGTGCCCGGCAACCAGCCGGTGG
>CAZMLG010000053.1:0-18390 GCA_964566985.1 uncultured Intrasporangiaceae bacterium | reverse complement strand
GGACCTCGGCACGATCCACGGGATCTTCAGCCACTGCTCGCGCCTCGGCGGCCGCGACCTGCCGACGCTCGTCGCGCTGCATCGCCGCCAGTGCGTCGACGATGATCTGGTCGGCGCTCTGGTGGCGCGCCGCACCGATGGTGCGCAGGAGATCGCGAGTGCTCGTGCGGACCTTGACGGTGGTGGTGTCCATGACCTCAGTCTACTTTTGGTATACGACGGTGTCGAGAGTCGCGCCGCCGATGGCGGTCGCGTGACCGCCTACGCTCGTGCCATGCGCAACCCCATCGCGAAGAAGCCGACGTCGTATGCCGGATCCCGCGCCCTGGTCACGGGCGGCTGTTCCGGTCTCGGGCTCGAGCTGACCAGACTGCTGGCCGCCGACGGCGCCCGCGTCGTCGTGGGCGACCAGCACGAGTCCGCGCCCGAGGGCGTGCTGCCCGCCGAGGCCTCCTACCTGAAGCTCGACGTGCGCAGCGACGACGACTGGGCGGCTGCGCGCACCTGGGTCGAGCACCATTTCGGCGGCCTCGACCTGATCGTCAACAACGCGGGGGTCGCGGCCGGTGGACGCATCGACGTAGTCCCGATCGAGGACTGGCAGTGGATCATCGACATCAACCTGCTCGGGGTCGTCCGGGGCGTGCGCACCTTCGTGCCGCTGATGAAGCAGGCGGGCTCGGGGCACATCGTCAACACCGCCTCGCTGGCCGGGCTGGTGCACGCGCCGTCGATGTCGTCCTACAACGCGGTCAAGGCGGCCGTCGTCGCCGTGTCGGAGACCATCCACCACGAGCTTGCGCCCTGGCACATCGACGTGTCGGTCATCTGCCCGTCGTTCTTCCGCACCAACCTCGCCGACTCGTTCCGCGGCGGCGACCCGGAGGTGGAGGCGTCGGGAGTCGACATGATCAACAACGCGCCGCGCTCGGCGCAGGAGGTGGCCGCCACGGCCTACGCCGCGATGCAGCGGCGTCGGTTCATCATCCTCACCGACGTCGACGGCCGGGTCGCATACCGCGGCAAGCGGTTCGCCGCGCCGGTCTATGAGCGGGCCATGAAGCACGCGGGCAAGAACGTCGCAGAAGGCAAGTCCGCCGTCGCGATGCTGCGCGGCCGTGGTCGGGGGCGCCCGGGCCGACGGAGCTGACCGGCCTCCGGTGCCGCCGCCGTGCGGGAGAGGTCGCCGGGCGGCGGCACCGCCGGAGGGTGTTCCGGCCGCTTCTGAGCATGTCGAGAGCTGCTGTGCGCCTGCTGTGGGCTCCGTGTCGCGCGGCTTTGAGCCCCTGATCTGACACGATGACGGTATGCAGCGGCGCCGCCTCATCCGACTGGATCTCACCGTCGAGATGCTCTTCTTCCGGCTGATGGCGTTCTGCTGCGCGGCGCTCGGGGCGATCCTCATCGCCGGCGCCGTGCTGGTCGGTGTGTTGCAGGCGTCGGGCGGTGATCTGGGGCACGGATGGGCGATCGCGGCCGCCTTCCTCGTGACGGGGCTGGCCCTCGTCGCGGTCACCTGGGTCTGTGGGCACCGGCTGGCACGGGCACGGATCGCCTACGACCAGAACGGCCGTCGGCGCCCTGCTTGAGGTCCGGGCTGTATGCTCGGCACGAAATTCACGAACGCTTCGTAGATAACGGGCGCCTGCCACGGTGGACGCCGGATGCGGGGCCGACCGGGAAGGATGCGTGCGATGGCCGGGCTGCTCGAGCGCAGGCAGGGGCCTGTGGTGGATCGACCCCGCTGGACCAGGGCGAGAATCGCCGGGATCGTCGTGGTGTCGGCGGGCTTGGTCGCCTGCGTCTGCGTCGCGGCGCGGTGGTTCCTGGAGAGTGGGCCCGGCACGGACTTCCTCGCCGCCTACCCCGGCCATTCGCGCCTGCCCGAGGGCGCGCCCGGTGGTGCCCCCGGGTGGTTGCAGTGGCAACATGCGCTGAACTTCCTGTTCATCATCCTGCTCATCCGATCCGGCTGGCTGGTGCACTCGCAGACTCGGCCGGAGGCCTTCTGGACCCGGCGCAACACGGGGCGCTTCGCGACGAAGCGCAAGCCGACCAAGATGAGCCTGTATCTGTGGCTGCACCTGTCGATGGACGTCCTGTGGGTCCTCAACGGCCTCGTCTTCGCCGCGCTGCTGGTGGTCACCGGCAACTGGAAGCGCATCCTGCCGGTGCACTGGGACATCGTGCCCAACGCCGTGTCCGCCGGGCTGCAATACCTCTCGTTCGACTGGCCGGTCAACACTCCCTGGCTCGACTACAACGCGCTGCAGGTGCTCGCCTACGCGATCACGGTGTTCGTCGCCGCACCGCTGGCGGCACTGACCGGGATCCGGATGTCACCGGTCTGGCGGCCCACCTGGCGGATCAACACGGTCTATCGCGCGGAGATCGCGCGGGCGATCCACCTGCCGGTGATGATCTATTTCGCGGTGTTCATCGTCATGCACGGTGCACTGGTCCTGGCGACCGGCGCCCGGGAGAACCTCAACTTCATGTATGCCGATCAGCCCGCCGGCAGCCTGAGCTGGTGGGGGCCGCTGATCTTCGTGATCACCCTGGCCGTCGTGGTCGGCGGATGGGTCCTGGCCCGCCCGATGTTCATGCAGGCGGTCGCCGGCCGCACCGGGAAGGTCACCAGCCGCTAGGTGACGGCCGGGTCGTGACGGGCCATGATGGGGGCATGAACACCGGACCGGTCGACGAGGCGGCGACGCGCGCGCTGCTGGAGGACAAGCTGGCCGAGATGGACGCGCAGATGGCCGAGATGACCAAACCTCCCTCGGAGGCCGCCAACATCTCCTTCGGCAAGCGCGTCGGGGACGGCACCCAGATGGCGATCGACCGGCTCTCCCAGGTGGGTGTGCACGACGAGCTGCGGCGCACCCGGGCCGACGTCGAGCGGGCGCTGGCCAAGCTCGACGAGGGCAGCTATGGCACCTGCGACGTCTGCGGCGACCCGATCCCAGGCGGCCGCCTCGAGGCGCGGCCGTGGGCCGTGGTGTGCGTCAAGGATTCCGGCCGCTCCTGACCCTCACTCCTGCGGATCCTGCTCGGCCCAGTCGAGCACGGTGTCCAGGCGATGCGCGACGTCATCGATCGATGCGTGCAGGTCGCCCAGATCGGCATACCGGTCGGGCATCGTGGCGACGGTGAAATCGTCCGGCTCGGCGTCGTCGATCTCGTCCCAGGTCAGTGGTGCCGACACCGTGCCCCGCGGGTTGCCACGCACCGAGTAGGCCGCGGCCATGGTGTGGTCTCGGGCGTTCTGGTTGTAGTCGACGAACAGTGCGGCCGGGTCGCGGTCCTTGCGCCACCAGGTCGTCGTCACGTCCTTCGGTGCGCGTCGTTCCACCTCACGAGCGAAGGCGAGCGCGGCAGCGCGCACGTCGTCGAAGCTCCATCGCGGCTCGATCCGCACGTAGATGTGCAGCCCGGACCCGCCCGAGGTCTTGGGGTATCCGGTGATGTCCAGTTCGTCGAGGACTTCGCGCACCACCCGCGCCACGCGTCGCACGCGGGTGAAGGGGCACTTCGGCATCGGGTCGAGGTCGATCCGCCATTCGTCGGGGCGTTCCACGTCCTGTCGCCGGGAGTTCCAGGGGTGGAACTCCACGGTCGACATCTGCACCGCCCAGATGACGGTGGCGAGTTCGGTGACGCAGACCTCGTCGGCGGTGCGGTCGTAGCGCGGGAAGTGCACCGGCACGGTCTCCACCCAGTCCGGTGCGCCGCGCGGGATGCGCTTCTGGTGGACCTTGTCGCCGGTCACCCCGGTCGGGTAGCGATGCAGCATGCACGGTCGGTCGCGCAGTGCGCGCACGATGCCGTCGCCGACGGACTCGTAGTAGCGGGCCAGGTCGAGCTTGGTCTCACCGCGCTCGGGGAAGTAGACCCTGTCCGGGTGGGAGAGGCGCACGCGCCGTTCGCCGACGGTGAGCGTCTCTGCGGGGGTCGAGCCGCTGCGGCGTGCCATCTGCCCAACCTAGCGTTCGAGCGCTGTGCTCAGGGCGCCGTGGAGCGGCGGCGCGCCGGGCGCTCGTCATCGCGCGTCAGGTTCGCCTCGATGTCGGCGAGCAGCTGCACGATCGCGTGCGTGCGCTCCGGGGGCATGGCGCCGACCGTCGCCTCCTCGAGTTGTGCCCAGGCGCGGCCGACCGTCTCCTGCAGGCGCCGGCTCTCTTCGGTGGCTTCCACGATGACGACCCTTCGGTCGGTGGCCGAACGAGCCCGGCGCACGAGCCCGGCGTGCTCCAGCCGGGCGATGCTGCGGGTCATCGTCGGGGCGTCCGCGTCGAGCGTCTGGGCGAGGTCGACCTGACGCTGCGGGCCGCTCTCCCACAGTGTCATCATCACCAGTTCCTGCCCCGGGCGCAGTCCGCACTCCCGGAGCAGGCGTCCGGCGAGGGCCTTGTGTGCCCGCGCGACACGGAAGATCGCCGAGCTCACCGGGTGGGCCCGCAGGCGTGCGTCGGCGTTCATGCCTCGAGTCTATCCAAAAAAGTTGCTCGGACAAGGAATGCGCTCAGAAAAGTAGTTGTTCGGACAAGCAACGGCTCGGATCGGGCCGCCTCACGATGAAGGAGCAACCATGACGAACGCCACCACCACACGGACCCGCCTCGCCTTCGATCCGGTCACGGTCGGAGACCTGCGGCTGCGCAACCGCGTCGCGATGGCGCCGATGACCCGCAGTCGTGCCTACGACACCCGTGCCACCGCTGACATGGCCACCTACTACTCCCAGCGCGCCGGTGCGGGGTTGATCGTCACCGAGGGGATCCAGCCCAGCGTGATCGGGCAGGGCTATCCGGCCACCCCCGGGCTGCACAGCGACGCCCAGGTCGACGCCTGGCGTGCCGTGACCGACGCCGTGCACGCCGCGGGCGGCATGATCGTCGCGCAGCTGATGCACACCGGCCGCATCGGCCACCCCAGCACGACCGAGGCCGCCGGGCACGGACCGCTGGTGCCCGTTGCGCCGTCGCCGGTCAAGGCAGCGGGCCAGGTCTTCACCCCGACCGGGCCACAGGACCACGTGGTCCCCGACGAGCTCACCGAGGACGACATCGTCGCAACCATCGGTGACTTCGCCGCGGCCGCGCACAACGCGATGGCGGCCGGGTTCGACGGCGTGGAGGTGCACGGCGCGAACGGCTACCTGCTGCATCAGTTCCTCTCGACGAACGCGAACCTGCGCACGGACCGCTGGGGCGGTGGTCCCGAGGCCAGGATGCGCCTCACCATCGAGGTCGTCACCGCCGTGGCCGACGCGATCGGGGCCGGGCGGACCGGTCTGCGGATCTCACCGCACAACGGACTCGGCGACACGGTCGAGGACGACTACGCCACGACCTACCCTCTGCTCGTCTCGGAGCTGAACGGTCTCGGCCTGGCCTATCTGCACCTCGTCGAGGCCGGCGATCCGACACTCACCCCGACCATCCGCGACGCGTGGGACGGCCCGCTGGTGCTCAATGCCGCCACACCCGACCCGCTCGACCACCCGGCGCGGCTCGACCTCGTCGAGCGCGGCGCCGCCGACCTCGTCTCGTTCGGCCGGCTCTTCATCGCGAACCCCGACCTCGTCGACCGCCTGGCCGACGGAGGCGAGCTCGCGCTGCCCGATATGAGCATGGCCTACGGCGGCGACCGGCGTGGATACATCGACTACCCGATCCTCGCGGAGTCGCGCTGAACTCAGAAACGAAGAAGCCGTGACTGCTGCGCTCCGTCACGGATCGGAGCGACACACCGCGGTGATCATGAATCGGGTGCCAGCCTGTAGACCTCGGCCGCGGTGGCGGTGGTGATCTGCTCCGTCTCGGCGGCGCTGAAGCCGTGTGGCCACTCGGCCATGCGCCGACCCTCGACCGGGTCCGCAATGAGCCGAGTGTCCGGCGGCTCTGAAAATGGCGGTCCATCGCGTCGCCGAGGTGACCTTTGGCCCCTGGTGAGCGGGTTCGCCATTGGTCACACGGTGGCGCGGTGGGCTCCGGGATGTCCGTGCCGACGAATGCAGGGTTGTCCGGTGCGGGGTAGCGTCGCGCCACACCGGGGCTCATCGCGCCCCTGCATGATCCTGGTCAGGTTCAGCGCCTCCACTCCGCAGCGGGCTCGCCGCATGGCGGCTGACAGCGCCGCTACCGGGTCTGGATCACCCTGATCGTTCCACCCGTTTGCCATCGCCGCTTCGATTTCGTCCTTGGAGAGTGAGCGCGCAGTCGCGTCGTCCAGGATGCCTGCGACGACGGCGGCTCTGACCATCCCGGAGGGCGCAGGTTCGGGACGGTAGTCCCATCCGTCGAGCCCCACTTGCTCGGCCACGGTGTCGAGCAGTGCCAGGGCTTGCCATACCTCGGTCATCTGCTCGTCGCTGATGCGGCCGCTGCGGCGAAGCGCCTCTGCCATGTCGTAGGCGGCTTCCGCGCGGCGCGGCCCGGCGACGAGCACCTCGATCATTCCCACCTGGTGGCCGTCCACCACGTCGATACGGCTGGTGAACACGACCCGGTACTCCTTGCGGAGCACGTCGAGGGTGTTCCAGCCCGCCAGCTTCTGGCCGCCCTTGTTGCTGAGCGGGTGCAGTCCGGCCGGGTTACGGCACAGCGCCAGCACGTCTGCGATCAGGGACTCACGCTCCGCGACGGTGAGTGGTTCGACCGACTCGATAAACGCGTCGTTGAACAGGACGTATGCCTGGTCGTCGGGGAAGGATTCTCCGTGGCGCACCGGCTCACCGGGCCAGGCCTTCGGCCGCCTTGTCGCGCACCTTCTGGGCATCGACCCCGAGCCGTGCGCACGCGTCGTCCAGGGTCAGCAGGCCGCCCTTGGCGGACACGATGTCGGCTGCTGCGTCGAGAACACTGGCCGCAGCCTCCCTCATGAGACGGGCATCCTGGTCGAATCCTTCGGCAGAGCCGATCGTTGCCACAGCGCGGCCATGACTGGTCAGCACGACCCGGCCCTCGGCGCTCTTGGCGGCGAGTTTCGAGACCCCCATCCGGGAGGCAGCGGACATCGGCACTCTCACAAGACTCATGTTTGCAACACTACACAGATCTGTGCAGTGTTGCAAAACATCTTCGGCCTGCACCTCGTGTCGCCTACGTCGCGCCCGAGTCGGGCACCCCACCGTCCACGGCGCTCTCGGCGTCAGCGGTGGTAGAGCGTGTGTCGCACCGATGACACCGAAGTGCGCATTCGGCATACGGTGACGGTATGACGGATTCACAGGTTCGTTTCTACTTCGACCCGGTGTGCCCCTTCTGCTGGCTGACCAGCAAGTGGGTCCGGATGGTGCAGGCCGAGCGCGGTTACACCGTCGACTGGCGGTTCATCTCGCTGCGGCTGATCAACGACCACGTCGATTACGACGCGCAGTTCCCTCCGGAATACGAGGCCGGTCACACGGCCGGGCTGCGGCTGCTGCGGGTGGCGGCCCGCACGCGAGCCGAGCACGGCCGAGAGGCGGTGGACCCGCTGCAGGCAGCCCTCGGCAAGCGCATCTTCGACACCCCTGCCGACGAGGGTGCCGATGAGCACCGCGAGCGTCGCGGCACGCGCGAGTTCGTCGAACCGATCCTGCGGGAGGCCGGGTTGCCGATCGACCTGGCGGGCGCACTGGACGACGACTCGTGGGACGCACAGATCCGTGCCGACGGCGACGAGGCGCTCGCGCTGACCGGCAAGGATGTGGGCACCCCGATCATTCACTTCGAACCGCCGGAGGGGGTCGCCTTCTTCGGCCCGGTCATCAGCCGGCTTCCCTCGCAGGAGAGGGCGATCGAGCTGTGGGATCACGTGGTCGGCCTGGCGTCGTTTCCCGGGTTCGCCGAGCTGAAGCGCAGTCTGCGGGAGCGACCGCAACTGGTGGCACTCGGGGCGGATCCGGATACTGCTGGTGTGGAAGAGGATTGGCACGCGGGAAGCCGCCGGCAGAAGAAGTGATCCTGCCTCTCTCGGCCGGTCGAGTAGCCGAGCGGGGCAGCGGACTGACTCGGCCGGTCGAGTAGCCGAGCGGGGCAGCGGACTGACTCGGTCGGTCGAGTAGCCGAGCCGCTAGGCGAGGTGTATCGAGACCCTGTGAGGATCCGTACGAGACTCGCCTGGTTTCGATACGCTCGCCTGACACGGCGCGCTACGGGGCCGTCCGGTTTAGGGGCCGCAGGAACCCTCACGCCCGCAAGACGTCGCGAACGATGCGAAGGTGAGCTCAGCCGCCCGACTTCAGGCCCTTGGCCATGAGCCAGTACCCGATCTGGTCGGGTCGCGTGCGAAACTCCCGAGTCAGGATCTGCCAACCCATGGCGAGATAGAGCTGCTGAGCCGGCGTCGCGTGTGGGTGGCAGCTCAAGACGCCGGTCGCCGCGCTCGTGTGCGACTCGAGTGCGGTCATGAGTCGGCGCCCGTACCCGTGCCGCTGCACCTCCGGGTCGACCGCGACGTGGACGACCTCCAGACAGGCGGTGCCCAGCCACTCGTGTGCGTCTGCCTCGCCGAGGGCTGCCGCAGCCCGATCTCGCCACCAATCTCCAGGGTGCGCGACCACGGCGAGGGCGAATGCCCGCACCGTCCCCGCGGCGTCGCGCACGACGGGGAGCAGGAATCCCTCTCTGTGCTGGTATTTGTCGAGTCGATCTGCGAGCTCGAGAGCCTGGTCGGCCGGCTCGTGGTACGGGCCCTGCCCGAAGGCCGCGGCGTACACCTCGACGCAGCGTTCCACCACGTCGGTGGGCGGGAGCGCGTCGAAACACTGCGTCGGCACGACCATGTCCTCCTTCGTGGGCCGCGTCGATCACGCGGCCCATCCGATCGACGGAGCGACTCTACAGGGCGAGGAGCCGATCAGCCGGAGAGCGAGTCCGCTGTGGCTATGTCGGTGAATACCAGCGTCACGTGTGGATGAGTTCCGACGTCACTGCGCTCGGGAAAGGCGTCACGTTCGTCCCCGCATAATGATGCGGACCGATGAGTGGGCATCCGAACCAGGAGCGGCTCGGTCGCCGGGCCGACGGGCGTAGTGAGTGTCCAGGTGGCGAGTTCGAACCTGTCTCACAAGAGGCCCGCGTCCCCGGGACGCCCAGGCGGACGGGTCAACCGGTGACGGGACCTCGCCGGACGAGGCCCAACGGGTGGGTGACCTGCATCGTCACCGGTAGTGATTCGGCGTGCGGTGAGGCGTCGGCGGTATGCCCGAGGCAGCTCCACACGTTATAGCGCGACATACCGTCAACACCCGGCTGACATCGTCACGAATGTTGACGGTCTATTGCGTTATAGCGCCACGGCCGGCAGCAGGCTCAATGGACGATCCTCCTGCGGTCACGGCGACGGCGCACCGCCGGGTACGACGTCCGACTCCACGACCGCGCATAGTGATGCAGCGGTGAGCCAGAGAAGGTGCCCGTGGCCACGCGCCGAGAGTGACGCCAGAATTCACCGACAGGTGACGCTGGGATTCATCGACGTAGCCGGCGCTGCGAGCGACACCTCGCGGCCGTGCCACCGCCGCCGGATCCACCGGTCGTGGCTGGCGAGCACGACCGTCACCGGGGTGCGCCGCAGCGCCTCCTCGAGTTCGTCGACCAGAGTCAGGGACAGGTGGTTGGTCGGCTCGTCGAGCAGCAGCAGGTCGGACCCGCCGGCGAGAAGTATCGCGAGCGCAAGGCGACGTTGTTGCCCGAGGCTCAGATCGCCTGCCGGGCGGCGCAGGTCGCGCGGATGCAGCAGCCCGAGACGGCCGAGCGGCGGGGCACCGTCCGACGGGCGCCGAGCCTCGGCATACAACTCGATCGGGGTGCGGGACGGGTCGGGCAGTTCGACGTCCTGGGTGAGCAGGCCGACGGCGCGCGCGCTGACCTGCACCGACCCGCGGTCCGGCCGCACCCGGCCGGCGAGGACCGCGAGAAGGGTCGACTTCCCACTGCCGTTCGGCCCGGTCACGAGCACCGTGTCACCGGGGTCGACGACCAGGCGATCCATCCGCAGTCGCCCCTCGACCTCGACGTCGGCCAGTGTGGCCGCCGCCCTGGTCGGTGCATCGAATCGTCCTGAGAATGTCAGTGGGGCAGGTGGTTTGGGCACCGGGTCCCGCTCGATCACCGCGATCCGTTGTTCCGCGTTGCGCGCTCTGCGGGTCGCGGCTGCCTGGACTCGGGATCCCTTGAACCCGTAGATGAACTTGTCGTTGTCTCGCGGACCCCGGTCGTGCGCGATGGTGGTGGTGTCCGTGTGTGCAGCCACCCGAAGGTCCGCGAGCTGCTCCTGTTCCGCCTCGAATGCCTGCTCCCAGCGCCGTCGCGAATCCCGTTTGTGCTCCAGGTATTGCGTGTATGCGCCGCTGTAGCGGCGTCCACCGCCTCCGTCGGTGCCGAAATGCGACGGGTCGAGGTCGACGATCGCGGTGCACACTCGGTCCAGGAACACCCGGTCGTGGCTGGCGACGAGCACGGCGCCGGCCATGTCGCGCAGCCGGTCCTCGAGGAAGTCCAGCGCCGCGTCGTCGAGATGGTTGGTGGGTTCGTCGAGGACCACGGCGTCGGGCTGCCGCACGATCATCGCGGCCAGCGCGAGCCGGGAGCGCTGCCCGCCGGAGAGCGTTCCCGCGCGGCGGCGCGGTGAGATCCGCCCGAGCCCGAGTCGTGCCGCGGCCTGCTCGGCGCGGCGATCGGCGTCCCAGGCTCCGTGCAGGCCGCACCATCCGA
Source organism: uncultured Intrasporangiaceae bacterium (assembly GCA_964566985.1). Classification (GTDB taxonomy): domain Bacteria; phylum Actinomycetota; class Actinomycetes; order Actinomycetales; family Dermatophilaceae; genus Leekyejoonella. The sequence goes on along the minus strand of CAZMLG010000053.1, from coordinate 7,684 downwards.
GCAGGGCGTCGTAGGCCGTGGCGGCGTCGCGGTCGTCCGCGGCGGGTTCGCCGGCGATGTCACTCAGCTGCTCGGCCAGCGCGGCGAGCCGGTCGACCGCGTCATGCAGGGGTGCGAGCGCGTCGTGCAGGACCTGCTCGAGGGTCGCGTCGAGATCGACGCCGGTGTCCTGCGCGATATAGGCGAGATCGGACGGCACGCGCACCGACCCGCCGTAGTCGGCGTCGTCGCCGGCGGCGATGCGCAACAGCGTCGACTTGCCGGCGCCGTTCTCGCCGACCAGGCCCACCCGCGAGCCGGGGGAGACGGTCAGGTCGATGCCGTCGAGCACGCGGCGGTCGGCATACGTCTTGGTGAGGTCGGTCAACTGGATTGTCATGAAGGCTCCGAGCGCGGCGGTATGCCGTGGGTCGCGGGCGCCCGCCGGGCATCGCCTCGGCGCGGGCAGGACGTGCAGTCAGCGCTTCATGATGCGTTCAGTGTGCTCACCCGGTGGTCGCCGGCGCAACTCGATTTCCGACGTGGCTATTCCGAGGAGTAGAGGACGCGGAAGCGTTCGAGGACGACAGGCATGTCCGGCCGGAAACCGCCCTCGGCGTGCTCGGCGAAGAAACGCTCGTGCACCGCCCGCCAGTGCTCGAGGCTGCGATCGCCCTCTCCCTCGTCCCGGGCGTGATCGGCGTCGACCTGGTCGAAGGGGACGACCCGCACCTGAGTCGTCACCACCAGTGCACGCGGGTGCCCGGCACCGTCCAGGATGATGCCGAGCAGGCCGGGCGTCGGCAGGTCCTCGTCCTCCGCCGCATAGTCCGCGTAGGAGCCGGCGGTCGCGGTCTTCGTGCCGTCGAGGACCAGGCCGAGCAGCTCGTCCGCCTGCTCGGGTGTCGCGCCGAAGCCCCATGCAGGTGGGCGGAGCGTCCTCGCCGGATTCTCGCCGGTGTAGACCGGCACGCCGGGAAGTTGAGCGTGCTCTCGGGCGACGCGCCAGAAGGCATCGAGCTCGCGCTCGTCGGTGCTGATCATGCCTCAGGATCCCACGCGGCTCGGCCGGCGTCGCCTGTGGTGCGGCGGGCCCCGGTGTCGGCAGCGAATGCCATGCTGCGTCGATGAATTTCGACGTCCGCCTCGGCATGCGACCAGGGTTAGCCTGCCCGGCTCGCTTCTGCATGACTATGCATGGTTGCGGGGTCAGTCGTCGCGTGTCGGGGCAGCTGTCACGTGTGACCGTACGCGGACCCTCTTGTGGCACGCGCTGAGTTGTGCGTCGGCGCTTCTAGGTCCATCCGAAGTGGTCCAAGACCGTGGTAATGCTGTGATGCAGCTCGTCTCGCTGAGCGCTGGTCAGTGGAACGACATCGCTGTACGCGGTGACGAACGAGTCCCGAGTCTCCCGGCTCGTCGCTCCCCAGTCGTGGTAGCGGGTCCCGAGAAGGACGGTGGCCTTTGCGAGATCCGAAACTCTGCTGCTGCTGGTCACTTCTTCGAAGTCGAGGACGGCAGTGATGCCCGAGCCGTCGTGGAGGACATTGGCCGATCGGAAGTCGCCATGCACGAGTTGCCGATTCGGCAGCATGCTGCTGCCACCAAACGCGCGTGGGTATGCCGCCAACGCCTCGTGCAGTCTCGCAAGCATTCGACCGGCCGCCTCGACTTGTCCCGCGTCGCCGACGTCGAGCAGGTCACCCCCGACAAGCGGATAGAGGCCGAGCGAGTAGCCCTCGCGCTCAACGCGCAGCCGACCGTCACGCGAGGCGATCGGAGCCGCGACCGGAATGCGCTCAGAGTCAAGCCACGCGACGAGAGCATCCACTTCGGCCAGTCTCGAAAAGCGCGCCGGGTCGACGGAGCACTTGGCGATGATCTGTTGGCCATCGACGGTGAGCCATGCCAACAAGTTGCCGGCACTGATGACCAGGCGGTCGCATCGTTCCAGCCCACGAGCCCAAGATCCCCCAACTTCCCCTCCCAACCAGGAGACCGCATGGTCGGTGTCGGTGAAGCCAAAGCGCGCAGACAGGGCAGCCGCGGGGTCGCCCGACTCCCACAACATGCTGAGTTCGGTCTCGCTGGCCACCCGCGACAGTAAACCAGCCGTGTTGCCGGCCGCGAGTCGCGCCGGGCCACTCGTCCTGTTCGTACGTGGATCGGTGTACCGTCACGCTAGCACTTGTGCTACATTACTCGTATGAGCACGGTAGGGCTGCGGGAACTGCGGCAGGACGCATCCGAGTTGGTTCGGCGGGTAGAGGCCGGTGAGGAGATCACGATCACGGTCGCCGGCCGGCCCGCCGCACGCCTGATCGGTGCGGCCCCCCAGCCGTGGCGCAGTTTTGAATCCGTCGCGGAGCTGTTCGACGGCCCGCAAGACACCGAATGGGAAATGGACAGGGACCGCATCGATCAAGCAGTGCGTGACCCCTGGACCGTGGCGTGAGGGCGATCCTCGACACCAGCGTGGTGATCGCCACCGACGTTGGCCCCCTGGAGGGAGAGCTGGCCATCAGTTCGGCCACGCTGGCCGAACTGCACTTCGGTGTGCTCGTGACCACGGTGGCCGGTGTGCGCGCCGAACGGCTGCGCCGGCTGTCCATCCTGCAACACCATTTCGATGCCTTGCCCGTTGATGAAGCAGTGGCGGCGAGTTACGGGCAACTGGCCGCCGCGGTCGTAGCCGCCGGGCGCCGACCCCGTGCACGAACGATGGACCTACTCATCGCGGCAACCGCGCACGCGCACTCCGCACGCGTCTACACGCGCAACGCGAAAGACTTCGTCGGCGCGGACAACCTGGTCGAGATCGTCGCAGTCTGACCAGGGCAACGCACCGCTCGTTCACCCCATCACCGTTTGCCGATCGTCCATTGAGCCTGCTGCCGGACGTGGCGCTATAACGCAATAGACCGTCACCATTCGTGACGATGTCGGCCGGGTGTTGGCGGTATGTCGCGCTATAACGTGCGGAACTGCGTCGGGCATACCGCCGACGCCTCACCGCAAGCGGAACGATCACCGACGACGAAACGAACGGCTGCAGCGATGACCGACCGAAGGTGCCCTCTCGTCCCGCAGGGGTATGCGATAGGGAGCAGCCCCGAACGCGTCGCCGATGGCGATCCCCCGAGCGAGCGATGCGCGTCATGCCCAATCGAGATCGAACGCGTCGCTGATGGCTTGAGCCAGCGCCGGTTCTTGGTCGTCGAAGAGCAGGCCAATGGTGTCGTGCGGAGCTGCACCGGACGTCGGTTGCCGAGCGGCGGGTGACTCGGGTCAGGCGTTCCGCGTCCTGCATACCCTTGTCGGTGCTCCAAACCCGGAGTAGGTGGGCCGCGTCATATCTGCCGCGCTCTGCCTATCCGTGACGAGGCCGCCACCCGCCGGCAGGCAGACCGCGGCGAACATGACGCGCCGTATTCGAGCGGTGCCGACTCGCGGGCGTCGTCGTCGCCGGCCGCCCCGGATGACGGTGTGCGTCAGGCGCTCGGCGCCAGCCCTCGCACGAGCGTGTCGAGCAGCGCCTCGAAGGTGCTGTCGGCGTCGGTGGAGAGCCCGTTCAGCTCGAGGGAGACGGCGCCGTGGATGGCGCTCCACAACTGCTGAGCGATCTCGGTGGGGTCGCCCGCGTGGAGCACGCCCGCGTCGAGGGCATGCTGCACGTGGCCGACCAGCTCGGCGAAGGCCGCGCCGGCGTGCTCCTCGACCTTGGTCCTGTCGTCGCACGGTAGCTCCCCGGCGAACATCATCGCGTAGTACTGCGGATGGGTGATGGCGAACTCGCGATAGCGAAGGCCTGAGTTGCGTAGGCGTTGGATCGGATCGGTCTCGCCGTGCACGGCAACGGCGGCCAGTAGCAGATCGAAGCCGCGCACCAACAAAGCCGCGATCAAGCCGTCCTTGCCCCCGAACCGGTTGTAGATGCCCATCGGCGCCACACCGGCTTCGGTGGCCACCGCCCGCACCGTGATGGCCTGCTGGCCTCGACGCACCAACACCCTCTCCGCCGCGTCGACCAACGCAGCCTCCACCTCGGCGCTCGGCGTGCGGGGGCGAGGCCGCGCCCCGCCCGCGGCGGACTGATCTCGCGTCATCACCGGCCATCCTCTCGCGTGCGCCGAAGACTTGACCAATCGACCGCCCTGTAGAACAGTGTGCCATATGAATAAAGAACATCGTTCTACAACGCTGGCGGGGACCGCGTCGCGCCGGCGTTGGCTGATCCTTGCCGTGCTGTGCCTCAGCGAGTTGCTGGTCGTCGTCGACAACACCATCGTCAACGTCGCGCTCCCGAGCATCGGACGTGCCCTGAGCACCTCCACCAGCGCGCTGCAGTGGGTCGTGGACGCGTATGCACTGGTATTCGCCGGGCTGTTGCTGCTCGGCGGCACACTGGGTGACCGCCTGGGTCGGCGGCGGATCCTGCAGGCCGGCATGGCCGGCTTCGCCCTGGCATCGGTCGGCGCGGCCTTCGCGCAGACCAGTGGCCAGTTGATCGTGGCCCGAGGCGCGATGGGCGCCGCGGCGGCATTGGTGTATCCGGCCACCTTGGCGCTGATCACCAATGTGTTCACCGACGCCAAACAGCGAGCGACGGCGATCGGCATCTGGGCCGGTGTGTCCGGCCTGGCCGTCGCGATCGGCCCCCTGGCCGGCGGCCTGTTGCTCGCGCATTTCAGCTGGCACTCGGTGTTCTGGTTCGGGGTCATCCTGGCGGTGGTCGCCCTCGCACTGAATGCCCGGATCCTGCCGGAGTCTCGCGATTCCGCGGCGGGTCGTTTCGACCCGGTCGGCGCCGTGGTGTCGGTCGCCGCGATGCTGCTGCTCGTCCAGACGGTGATCGAGGCACCTGGCCGCGGGTGGAGCTCCGCCGCGACCACCGGCGGGTTCGCGGTGTCGGCGTGCCTGATCGCGGCCTTTGTCGTGTGGGAGCTGCGCCGGCGCGACCCGTTGCTCGACGTGCGGATCTTTCGCAACGCCAGGTTCTCGGCAGCCAGCGGCGCTGTCGCTGTGGCCTTCTTCAGCCTCTTCGGGTTCATCTTCTTGATCACCCTGTACTTTCAGGCGATCCGTGGGTACAGCCCCCTGCGTGCGGGCTGCGCCACGCTCCCGTTCGCGGTGATCACCGGGGCATTTTCACCCGTCGCCATCATGGCCATGAAGCGCGTCGGAACGAAGCTCGTGGTGGCCGGCGGCCTCATCTTGATGAGCGCCGGCTTCATCGCTGCAGCCGGTGTCGACCTGCAATCGGCGTATTGGGGGCGTGTCATCGTCGCGATGGCGCTCATGGCGGCCGGCCTGGCGTTCACCACGAGTCCCGCCACCGAGGCGATCATGGGCGCCCTGCCGGTGAGCAAGGCGGGCGCCGGCTCGGCGGTCAACGATACGACGCGAGAACTGGGTGGTGCCCTGGGTGTCGCGGTCCTCGGCTCGGTCCTCACCTCCCGCTACGCACCGGATGTGACGTCGGGGCTGACCGGGCTGGGGATCACCGATCGCCACGCGGAGGCCGCGTCCCATTCCCTCATCGACGGCTTGGCCTACACCGCTCACCTGCCGGCGGCGATCCAGAACCCGGCGACGGAGGTGGTGCGGTCGGCCTTCATCGACGGACTGTCCGCGGGAAGCTACGTCGCCGCCGCGGCGACAGCGTTGGCAGCGATCGCCGCACTGGCGTTCTTGCCCGCCCGAGCGGGCACGCGGCCCGATGCCGCGCGCCTCACACCGGCCGAGGCCGGCGCGTAGAGAGTCGTCCTCACCAGTGCAGGGAGTGGCACTGGGTGTGGCTCTCCGGCTCCACCTGCAGCGTCGCGTGCTCGATGCCGAATCGTGCGGTGAGCAGGTCCTGTGCGCGGTCCAGCACGTCGTGATGGCTGGTCCGCTCCCCGACGACCAGGTGCGCGGTGGCGACATTCATGCCGGAGGTGAGCATCCACAGGTGTAGGTCGTGCACCTCTTCGATGCCCTCGAGGTCGAGCAGCGCCTCGCGCACCTGCTCCGGATCGACTCCCTCGGGCGCGTGCTGGCCGAGCACGGCGACGACTTCGCGCCCGAGCAGGACCGCCCGCACCAGCACGAACAGCGCGATCGCGACGGCGAGGAGGCTGTCCCACCACTCCATGCCGGTCACCGCCACGAGGATCCCGGCCACGATGACGCCGACGGATCCGGCGGCATCGGCCAGCACCTCCAGGTAGGCCCCCTTGACGTTCAGGCTCTCCTTCGACCCGGTGCGCAGCAACACGATCGAGACGGCGTTGACGATCAGGCCGATCGCGCCGACGACGATCATCGGCCCGCCGGCGGCCTCCACCGGGTTGTCCGCGCGCAGCACCGCCTCCACCGCGACGTAGATCGAGACGGCGAACATCACGAGCACGGCGATACCGGAGGCGAACACCTCCGCGCGGTAGGAGCCGTAGGTGCGCCGCCCGGTGCGGTCCGGACGTGTCGCGATGCTCGTGCCGAGCAGTGCCGTGACCAAGGTGACGACGTCCGCCGCCATGTGCCCGGCATCGGACAACAGGGCCAGTGAGTGCGCGGTGACGGCGGTGACCAGTTCCACGACGAAGAACGCCGCGACCAGCCCGGCCGTGATCGCCAGCCGCGAGCGGTAGCGTCCGCCCGCGTGCGGCGCATGCGCGTGATCGTGGCCCATAAGGCAAGCCTAACCGCGACGTCGAGTCATACTCGATGCCCCGGTATCGCCCAAAGTTACCCACAAGTAAGTAGGCTGGGACGGTACGACGCCGAAGGAGTGTGAAGTGAGCACGCAGACACGTCAGCACGTCGGGCCGATCGATGTCGGTAAGGGCCTCGTGGGGCTGCTGCCCGACCTTCCGATGCTCGCCCGCGAGGCACCGGGGTTGCTCCTGCGCAAGCCGACCGCCCGCAATTCCATCGGACTGGTCTTCCAGAAGGCTGCGGCACGCCACCCGGAGCGGCCGTTCCTCAAGGGGCCCGAGCGGACGCTGACCTACGGCGAGGCCAACGAGATCGTCAACCGGTATGCCGATGTCTTCATCGCCCGGGGGGTGCGCCGCGGCGACGTCGTGGTCCTGATGGGGCACAACGACGTCGAGTTGATCCTCGTGCTGCTCGCGACCGTCAAGCTCGGCGCGATCTGTGGCCTGCTCAACTACAACCAGCGCGGTGAGGTGCTGGCGCACAGTTTGGGGCTGCTCGACGCCCGGCTGACCATCCTCGGGCCGGAGTGCCGCGAGACGTTCGACTCGGCCGGCGAGATGGCGCAGCGCCAGCGGGTCGTGACGATCCCGGAGTTGCAGGCGGCCTCCGACGGTGCCTCACCCGCCGACCCTGCGGCCTGTGCGTTGACGATCGCTCACGAGAAGGCGTTCTACATCTTCACCTCCGGCACGACCGGGATGCCGAAGGCGTCCGTCATGAGTCATTTCCGCTGGCTGAAGTCCTACTCGGGCCTCGGCGCCCTGGGCGTGCGGCTGCACAAGGACGACACGCTCTACTGCCCGCTGCCGCTCTCCCACAACAACGCGGTCACGGTCGCTTTCGGCGCCGTGCTCGTCGGCGGGGCGGCGATGGCGGTCGCCCCGAAATTCTCCGCCTCCCGGTTCTGGGACGACTGCCTCCGCTACGACGCCACGGCCTTCGTCTACATCGGCGAACTGTGTCGCTACCTGCTCGCACAACCGAAGAAGCCGGTCGACTGCGCTCA
>CAZMLG010000052.1:0-18676 GCA_964566985.1 uncultured Intrasporangiaceae bacterium | reverse complement strand
GATGGCTTGGCGCATCATGTCGATCGTCGCGAAGGCGTAGAACGCCGCTGTGGTGGAGGCGTTCTCGTGTCCGAGGAGCCGCATGATGATCGGCAGCGGGATGCCCTGCTGGTACAGGTCCATGGCCTTGGTCTTACGCAGCATGTGGCAGTGCAGGTGCTGCGGGACCGAGGGGCAGTCGGCGCGGGCGATCCGTGCGGCGTCTTTGACGACGCCCGCGACGGTATCGACCGACAGGCCGGTCGGTTGTCCGTGGTGCAGGCTGTAGAACACCGGCCTGTTCGCTGGCAGCTTGGGCGGGTCCGGGTGGAACTCGGTGAGGTAGACGCGCAGGTGTTCGATCGTCGTGGCGGTCAGCGGGACGATGCGGGTCTTGTGCCGCTTGCCGGTCAGGCTGACGTGCCCGGGCTCTGTCAGGTGCAGGTCGCCTAGGGTCAAGCTGGTGATCTCGCCGACTCGTGCGGCTGTGTCGTACAACAGGATCAGCAGCATCCGGGTCCTGCGCGACTTGACTGTGCGTCCGGCGTGGGCGGCCAGCACGGCCCTTGTTTCGGGGCCGGTGAGGTACTCGATGGGCTTCCTCGGGCCCGGTGGAGCCTTGAGCGTCGTGGCGGCCTGGCTGAGGGCGACGAGGGCCAGGTCCTCGGCGGCGGCGTAGGTCAGGAACGCTTTGATGCTGGTCAGCCGCAAACGGATGGTCGTCGGAGCGTAGTGCCGCTGATGGTTCATCCAGGACAGCCAGGCCTTCAGGTGCTCGCGGTCGAAGTGGTCGAACGTCACGTCGGCCCGATCGAGGTGTTCGTGACCGGTCAGGTAGTCGATGAAGCATTCCAGGCTGATCCGGTATGCCTCGATCGTCTTCGGAGACCGCCCGGCGATGGTGGGCAGGTACGTGTGCAGATAGTCCCGGGCGAGGACGTAGAAGTCCGAGGCTCCGGTGTCGGGGTCGCGCTTACTCATGCGAATCCGACCTCCGGAAGTATCGACTCACCGGTGTGGGTGATGCCGGCATAGGCGTCCATGAAGTCCGGTGAGGTATGCACGTAGTAGTAGGTCGAGTCGAAGCTCGCGTGGCCCATGTAGCGGGACAGGTAGGGCAACATCGCAGCCACGTCCTGCCCGGCGGCCATCCATCGTTCGATGTTGGCATAGGCGAAGTGATGCCGGAAATCGTACGGCCTGGGTTGCTGTCCATCGACGGGTCGCGCGAGCCTGGCTTGGTCCCAGATGCGGTTGAACATCACGCCGGGTGTGACGTTCGGGACGGGGTTGCCGGTGGCCGAGATGAAGAACGTGCGCCGGGACGCCACGTAGTCGCGTGATGCGCGGTCGCAGACGGCCAAGACCTGCAGGACATCACCGGTCAGCGGGAGTCGGCGACTGCGGTTTCCCTTGGACCAGATCACGTCCAGGTGCCCGTGGTTCAGGTCGACGTGTTCAGTCAGCAGGCCGCGGACCTCGCCGGTCCGCAGCCCGCACGAGTGCATCAGGGTGAAGAACGCGGCGGCTTGCCATTGCCACGGCGAGTTGGTCTTGATCCGCGCGGCGGCGGTGAAGAAGCCCCGAATCTCGTGGGAGGCCAGCAGATACGGGTGAGCCGGCACGAACTCGGCCTTCCACCGGTCGGACAGCACGTACGCGTCGGCCCGCCCGTGGGCGCGCATCCACCGTCCGACGTCGCGGATGTAGGACATCCACGACCGGTACCGGCCACAAGAAGCCAGGCGTTCGGTGACCCACCCCTCGACGGTGTCACGGTCGAAGACTCTCCGGTCATGGACGGTGCAGTACGCGTCGAACTGCTTCAGGTACCAAACCCGGGAGGCGCCGTAGAACCCCATCTTCTCCTTGAAGTCGAGGTAGGCCTCCAGGTCGGACGCGAACGCGCTGGTGAAGCCGTGGCCGGTCATGGCCGGGCTCCTTCGGGCACGTCCAGCACGCACGCCATCAGGCGTTCCCGGTCGAGGTTCATGTACCCGTTCGTCGAGTCCGGGTCCGCGTGTCCGAGGACCGCCGAGATCGTCGGCAATGGTGTCGCGGCACGCAGCAGTCGGGATGCGGCACTGTGGCGCAGAAGCCTCGTGCCGGCCTTCACGTTGGCGACGCCTGCCGTACGGAACACCTGTGCGGTGATCCGGTAGATCGACGCGTGGTCGCCCAGTCGGGTGTGGGGCGCCAGAGCGCGCAAGAACACATGCCGATCAGCCGAGTCGGGCCGCTCGTCCAGCACATACGCGGCGAGCCGGTCGACCAACAAGTCGGTCAACGGGATCGTGACCGGGTTGTGCGTCTTTTGCTGGACGATGCCGATCGTCGTGGTGCGCCAATCGACATCGGTCAGTCGCAGCCCGACGATGTCACACGCCCGCAGACCCGATGTGAGCGCGAGCAGAGTGATCGCTGCATCCCGTGCCGTCACGGCCCCGGTCGTGCAGGCTCGCAGCACCGCCGCCACATCCTCATCCGACAACGTGGGGACGATCGCGCGTGAACGCCGGATGCCGGCCATGCCGGCCGCGTCGACGAGGTCGGAGCGGCCGACGAACGTCAGGAACGGCCGGAAGTTCGAGACCAGCCAGAATAACGACGAGCTCGCCCACCCACCATCGGTGACCAGCCACTGAAGGAATCCCAGAACGCTTGCCCCGTCCGCGTCATCGAGGTCCTCGACACCGCGGGATTCCAGGAACACCAGGTAGGCCCGGGCAACCCGCCCGTACGCAGACTGCGTCGCCGGTGCCAGACCGCGCTCGGCCATGTCCGCGTCCCACGACTCGCTCAACGCGGTGAACGCCGAACGGGTGGGCCGGGCGCCGCCGCCGCCACGCCGACGGGTCGACAAGTCCACCCGCCCAGTGGCCAGGTACGAGTCGAACAACCGCACCAGTCGACCGAACTCAGTCCGACGCTCCGCACTGAAAAGGCCCGTACGTGGGCTGATCGTCAACTCGGCGAACCTGCGACCCAACGCGGGCGTGTACACGCCCCCATGTTGATCGACGAACTCCTCCAGCGCCTTGATCGCCTTCAACTTCTGCACGATCGTCGACTCCATGTAGTCGGCCGCGCGTAGCTGCGCGACCACCGCCGCACCGATCCCTGCCACTGTCGTATCCATGGTCGTCTCCTTCCAACAAGACCTTTGGATACGAGCGACGCTAGCCAGGACCGGCGCAAGACGTTAAGCCGAGGAATCTCTCACCCCGCCCCGCCAACACAGGCCAGGCCACGATTCCTCGGCTTAACGAAAACCTCGGCCTAATCACTATTAAACGGAATTCCGTTTAATAGTGACAAGGGGTCGCAATACACGTCGATCCGGTTCGGGACGGCCCTGTCCGATGCTGGGGTAGCAGCCTCGGTGGGCACGACCGGGGACTCATACGACAATGCGCTGGCCGAGACAATCAACGGCCTGTACAAGACCGAGCTGATCAAGCCCCGCAAGCCGTGGAAGACCGCCGACCAGGTCGAGCTCGCGACCGCCGAGTGGGTCGACTGGTTCAACCACGGCCGGCTCTACGAGTACTGCGGCGATATCCCTCCAGCCGAACTCGAGGAGGCGTACTACGCTCGGTACGTGGCCCCACAACCCGTGGCGACCACCGTATAGATGAAGTCTCCGGACACGCCGGGGCGGTTCACCATGCGGCAGACCCCGCGACCCGGGTTGACTTTCACTGACCGACAACAGCACTATGAGCCATGTTCGTCGAGGAACACAAGGACGAGTACGGGGATCTGCGCGGCGTTGGACGGAACCAACGCGGCGATCGCTCCGAGCACGTACTACGCCGCGCGGTCCAGGCCTCCCTCAGACCGGGCCTGCTCGGACGCAGCCACGCTCGATCGGATCAAGGCGCTGCACCAGGACAGCTACAGCGTCTACGGCGCGCGGAAGACCTGGAAGTGCCTGCTCCGGAAGGGGCACCCGGTCGCCAGGTGCATCGTGGAACGCCTCATGCGTGCCGAGGGGATCCGTGGCGTGTCCAAGGCCAAGAGCCCGCGGACCACGATTCCCGCGAAGACGGTCGACCTGCCGGGCGACAAGGTACACCGCGACTTCGGCTGTGGGTGGCCGATATTACCTCCATTCGTACGTTTTCTGGGTGGGTCTATGCGGCGTTCGTGATGGACATCTACTCTTGCCGGATCGTGGGCTGGCAGTTGTCCACCAGCCTGCAGACATCTTTGGCCCTGGACGCACTGGAGATGGGGTTATGGCAGCAGGCTCGAGCCGGTCACGACGTGTCTGGGCTGACTCATCACAGCGACCGGTTGAACTCGCCCAGTATCGCGCGGTGCGCTAGACCGACCGCCTTGCCGAGGTCGAGGTTGTCGCCTCTGTTGGCAGTAAGGGAGATTCCTACGACAACGCAGCCGCTGAAGCGTTCAACTCGACGTTCAAGTCCGAGTTGATCCGCAGCCAGAAGGTCCTCGCCGAGAAGGGCCCGTGGAAGAGTATCGACGACGTTGGAATCGCTGTCGCCGAGTGGGTCGACTGGTACAACACCAGTCGCCTACACGGCAGCCTCAACGATGTACCACCCCCGAGTACGAGCAGGCCTACTACGATCACCACATGCCCTCACAACCCGTGGTAGCAACACCCTGAAAGTCTCCAACAAACCCGGGGTGCATCAATTCGTAACGGGTCTGGCGCGATGTGTGTGGCGCAATTTTGTGAGTATCGGTAAAGAGACTGGGTTGGCATCGCCAGGATCATCGGGTGGTCCCGCGACGAGATCGGTTAGGTGGATAGTGCACCTCCTAAATCGATCTGGTTACATGGCGGAGTGCCCGATCATCTGACGTCCCTGGATGCCTCCTTCCTCCGGCAGGAGGACGCGACGACCCCCATGCACGTGGGGTCCGTCATGATCTTCGACCCGCCCGAGGGCGGGTTCGACTACGAACGGCTGCTCAACCTGGTCAGCAGCCGCATCGCCTACGTGCCGCGTTATCGGCAACGGATCCGCCGGTTCCCCGGGGGGCTGGTGCCCCCGGTGTGGGTCGACGACGAGGACTTCGACGTGACGTATCACGTGCGTCGCTCGGCGCTGCCGCGACCGGGAAATGCCGCCCAGCTCGAGGAGTTCGTCGCACGCATCCAGTCGCGGGCGCTGGATCGTGACCGCCCGCTCTGGGAGCTGTATCTCGTCGAGGGCGTCGCGCCGGGCCGGTTCGCCATCGTCACCAAGACCCACCAGGCCCTCGTCGACGGCATTCACGCGGTCGACATCGGGCAGGTGATCGTCGATCCGGAGGTGGGTCGTCCGCTCCCGGTGCCCGACACCTGGCACGCGGGCAAGGAGCCCACCGATCTCGAATTGGTCGTCGGCGGGCTGGTCGAATCGGTCCGCAACCCGGCGCACCTCCTCGAGCACACGCGGTGGATCGCGCACGGCGCCCTGACCGGAGCGGGGCGGGTGTCCGCGAAGGCGGTCTCGCGCGCCGCATCGGTTGCGGCCGCGGTGACGCGCACCGCCGGCCTGACCGAACCGCCGAGCCCGTTCAATGCTCCCGTCGGAGCCCACCGACGGTGCGTCATGGTCGAGACGCCGCTCACGGCCTACCAGCAGGTGCGCAATCGCCTGACGCGCGGCCGGGGCACCGAGGAAGTCACCGTGCACGACGTGATCCTCGGCGTGATCGCCGGTGCGCTGCGGGCCTGGCTGTTGTCCCGGGGGCAGGGCGTCAGCACCGGTGAGACGATTCGCACGATGGTCCCCATCAGTGTGCACGATCCGCAGGAGGACGATCATCCCGGTGACCGCGTGGTCGCGTGCCTGGTGGACCTTCCGGTCGGTGAACCGTCTCCGGTGATGCGCGTCCACCAGGTCGGTTATGCGCTGCACCAGCAGACCGAACAGCGATCGGCGATGGACGCGCGCACGCTGAGCTCACTGCGCGGTTTTGCGCCACCCACCCTGCACTCCCTCGGGTCTCGCCTCGGCAGCGCCGTGGCGGGTGGGTCGTTCAACCTCGTCGTCACCAATGTGCCGGGGCCGCAGCGGCGCATGTATGCCGGCGAGGCGGCGATGGTCGCGTCGTACCCCGTGCTGCCGCTCGGCGGCGGGCAGGCGCTCACCATCGGGTTGACCTCCTACGACGGCAGGGTCTACTTCGGCATCAACACCGACCGCGACGCCGTGCCAGACGTCGACGTCCTGGGCCAGTGCCTGGAGGACGCCCTGGCCGAGTTGTCCGACGACAAGGAGATCGCGCAGTGAGCAGGTTCGTCCGGGTCTATGTCCCCCTCGACCTTGGGGGGTTGGACGCGCTGGCGGGCGGTGCGCTCGAGGGGGCGAGCGCCTACGCCGTCACCGAGGCGTTCCGGAGGGTGATGCCCTCGCCCCAGGACCGGGAGGAGCTGGAATACGCGGCGCTGCAGGACGCGGCGGCCATGGCCGCCGCGCGCGGTTTGCGTGTGGTCGGAGCCGCCGATGTGGCCTCCGAATCGATCCAGGAGGCGGGCGATCCCGATGATCCGGGACGGGTCTTCGTCGATGGCCCGATCGGCCGCCGCCGGTTCGCGAGCCTGCACGTGCTGGACCCGGCCGGCGAGCGGGACCCCGATGCCGATCTGGAGCTGTCGTGGTATGACATCACCGAGCTCGGCCAGGTGCGTCGCCTGTCGTGATCGCCGCGCCCCGCGCGACGATGTCCGAGATATAGAGATGGGCGATGCGGCGTGCCTCCGAGAGGATCGCGGTGTCGCCGTGCGGGTCCGCACGGAAGGCCAAGGCCAGGAGAGCATCCGCGGTCTGGATCGCCACCTGGCAGGCCACGGCGACCTCGGGGCGGTCCGCGACTCCGACGCGGTGCACCAGGGCGCGATGGACCAGGTGCGCCAACCGCTCGATGTTGCGGTCGTCCGCGTCCTGGCGCTCGGGGCGAAGAGCTCGCGCCGAGCGGACCACCATGTAGGCCCGATTGCGCCGATTGCGCTGGACGAACGTGTCGAACACCGTGTCGATCAGCTCTTCGACCCGTAGGTCCCCGACCGCCTCCGACAGGTCGGTCAGGACCTGCTCGAACCCGGCGATGTTGAGTTGCACGACGATGTCGACCAGCGCGGCCTTGTCATCGAAGAACTGGTAGACCGTGCCGTTGGGCACCCCGGCCGCCTCGGCGATGCTGCGCATCGTCAGCGCCGAATACCCCTGATCCTCCAGGATTTTCTCCGCCGTGGCGATGATCCGTTCCACACGCTCGCGGCTGCGTCGTTGCTCGGGGACCTTGCGCAGTCCGGTCAGCGAGGTCAGGTCGATGCGGCGCTCGGCCACGGTCCACTTCCTTCAATATTTGGTCAAGTTCCTTGACGCGTTCACCACAGTGGCACAAATATGAACGCACGATCATGTTTGTGTCGTTCCCCGACCCACCCGGTGGCCGCCCACCATAACTGCTCGAGGACGGGAACGGCCTCATCGCGAGGAGAGGTAGCCGTATGCGCCAGGCACATCGACGGACGAGACGACGGACGGGCTGGCTGGTGGCCGCCCTGACGACTGCCGCCGTCGCCGCGACCACTGCATGGACTCCTGCCGGATCGGCCGCGGCGGCCGAGGACTCGGGGCCGTATTCGGCCAACGACGACTACTGCATGGGCCAGTGCCACGACATCCTCCCGCCCGGCAACAACGGGACCGCGACCCTGGCACAGATCCTCGGATTCAAGCTGACCGGAGCCAAGCCGAAGCACACCGACGATCAGCTGGGCAAGTACGCCGCGCTCGTCGACAACTATTCCGGGCTGACCAACGCGAAGCTGTCGAAATACTTCGACGACTCGTCGTTCGGTGTGCCGAAGAGCCAGGTGGAGAGTTCGATCCGGCCGGGAGGGCGGTCGGACGTCTCGATCGTGCGGGACAAGGCGACGGGGACACCCCACATCAATGGGACCACTCGTGCCGGCACGGAGTACGGAGCCGGCTATGCGGCAGGGCAGGACCGCCTGTGGATGATGGACGTCTTTCGTCATGTCGGCCGCGGCGAGCTGACCGGATTCGCCGGTGGTGCCGAGGGCAACCGCACCCTCGAGCAGCAGTTCTTCCTGCAGGGCGCCTACTCCGAGAGCGATCTGAAGAAGCAGGTGCAGCGTGTCGCCGACGCGGGACCGCGCGGCAAGCAGGCCTACACCGACATGACCAACTACCTCAAGGGGCTCAACCGCTACATCAAGGACGCGCAGAAGGGGCTCTATTGGCCGGGTGAGTACGACGTCACCGGCAATGCCAACGTCGTGACCGGGCAAGGCATCAAACCGTTCACCGCGGAGGATCTCGTGGCCATCGGCACGGTCATCGGGGCCCTCTTCGGCTCGGGTGGCGGCTCTCAGGTGCAGTCGGCCCTGGTGAAGCTGGCTGCCGAGCACAAGTACGGCAAGACGAAGGGCGACAAGATCTGGAAGGCCTTCCGGGAGGAGAACGACCCCGAGGCCGATCTCACCCTGCACAACGGCCAGAGCTTCCCGTATGCCGGGAGCCCGAGCCACCCGAAGGGCGTCGCGATGCCCGACCGCGGTTCCGTGACCAAGCAGCCGGTGGTCTTCGACCCGACCGGTTCGGCGATCACCAAGAAGACCGCGGCGACCGCGCACACGTCGGTCCGCAAGTTGAAGGCGAAGACCGATGCTCCGTCGTCGACGAAGGAGTCGCGCACCTCGAAGCACAACCTCGCGGCCAAGCCGCGCCTGCGCAAGCAGAAGGGGATGTTCGCCGACGGCGTCCTGCCCGCGAACCTGTTTTCCAAGCGGCACGGGATGTCGAACGCGTTGGTCGTCGGCGGGGAGCACACGGACGACGGCCATCCGATCGCCGTATTCGGACCACAGACAGGGTATTTCGCCCCGCAGTTGTTGATGCTCGAGGAGCTGAACGGTCCCGGGATCAAGGCACGTGGAGCGGCGTTCGCCGGCCTGAACTTCTATGTGCAGCTCGGCCGGGGCCTCGACTACTCGTGGAGTGCCACGTCGGCGAACCAGAACATGACCGACACGTACGCAGTGACGCTGTGCAACACGGACGGCAGTCCCGCGACGAAGGATTCGGTCGCCTACCTCTACCACGGCACCTGCACGCCGATGGACCGGATCGAGCGCACCGACTCGTGGGCACCGACGATCGCCGACGGCACGGCGGCCGGCTCCTACAAGCTCGTTGCCTACCGCACCAAGTACGGCATCGTGCAGTACCGCGCCACGATGGACGGGAAGCCCGTCGCCTACACGACCTTGCGGTCGACCTACATGCACGAGCCGGAGACCATCATCGGCTTCCAGATGTTCAACGACCCGTCGGTGATGACCGGACCTGCAGGGTTCAAGAAGGCTGCGTCCAAGATCACCTACACGTTCAACTGGTTCTACGTCGACGACAAGCACACGGCCTACTACAACTCCGGGCTCAACCCGACGCGTGCGGCGGACGTCGATCCCAACCTGCCGATCCTCGCGAAGCCGAAGTACGAGTGGCGCAACTGGGACCCGGATACCAACACGGTCGCCAACACGCCGGATGCCCAGCACCCGCAGTCCGTCGATCAGGACTACTACATCTCCTGGAACAACAAGATCGCCAAGGACTACACCGTGGCCGCCTTCGGTGACGGGTCCGTGTATCGCAGCAACATGCTCGACAAGAGGGTGAAGGCGCTGATCGACAGCGGCAAGAAGATCACCCGCGCCGACATGGTGAAGGCCATGGAGGACGCCGCCGTCACCGATCTGCGCGGTGAGGACGTGTTGCCCGAGCTGCTCGACGTGATCGACAGTTCACCGGTCACCGGATCCGACGAGAAGGCGGCCGTGTCCGCGTTGAAGCGGTGGAAGGCCGGCGGCAGCAAGCGTGTCGAGACCTCGGCGGGAAGTCACACGTATGCCGACAGCTCCGCCATCCGCACCATGGACGCCTGGTGGCCGCTGCTGGTCAAGGGGGAGTTCGAACCCGGGATGGGCACGGACCTCTACACCGAGATGACGCATGCGCTGCAGATCGACGAGACGCCGTCGACCGGCGGTGAGGGCGTGACGCACAAGGGGTCGTCCTTCCAGCACGGCTGGTGGTCCTACGTCGACAAGGACCTGCGTGCGGTGCTCGACCGCCCGGTGAAGGGCGGCCTCCAGCGCACCTTCTGTGGCAACGGCGACCTCGCGGACTGCCGGTCGATGCTCTTGAAGACCCTCGTCAAGGCATGGAAGACGCCTGCCTCCACCGTCTACCCGGGCGACGACACCTGCGACGCCGGCGACCAGTGGTGCGCCGACTCCATCGTCCAGCGGCCGCTCGGTGGCATCACGGACGACAACACCAACTGGCAGAACCGCCCCACCTTCCAGCAGGTCGTGCAGTTCCCGGCCCACCGCGGGGACAATCTGGCAGACCTCGCCGAGGGCAAGGACGCCTCGGCGAGCAGCTACCAGCACCGTCTCCTGATGCCGTCGTACACCCCGGCCCGCGCGGTCGACGGGAAGCCCGGCACCCGGTGGGCGAGCGGCAACTGGGACGACGACGAGTGGTTGCAGGTCGACCTCGGATCGGTGCAGCAGGTGGCGCGCGTCGCCCTGCACTGGGAGTCGGCCTACGCCACGGGATACGAGATCGAGGTGTCGGACGACGGGATGAACTGGCGCACCGTCTGGTCCACCGAGGGCGGCAACGGCGGCACAGACATCGACGCGTTCACTCCGACCAGCGCCCGATACGTCCGGGTGCACGGCACGAAGCGCGCGACCAAGTATGGGTATTCGATCTACGACATGCAGGTCTACGCCCACTGAGATGGGGATTCATCCGGTGACGTCCCGGGTGGCGCCGGCGAGTGCGACGATCGCGCTCGCCGGCGCCGTGTTCCTGCTCGCCGACCTCGTCCCGACCTGGCTGCTGTCCGTCACGACGATCTACGGCCAGGCGGGCAGCACATCGGTCATCGGCATGGCGCTCTTTGCCATGAGCTGGTTCGTGGTGGCCGGCCTCGCGATCCCGTGTGCCCGCAGGCCGCGGGCGTTGCCCGCAGCGGCGGTGATCGCCGTCGCGGCACGCCTCGTGCTCCAGTCGGGCATCGGACCCGATGTCCAGACCTACGCCTCGTCGATCGCGCTGCTCGGGGTGCTCTGGTGGATCGTGCTGCTCGCCGGCCGCGGTCTGTCGGGCCGGTCCTGTGCGCGGGGGATGATGGCCGGGATCGCGGCCCACACAGCGCTGCTCGTCGTGTTGGCGGGTAGGCCGGCGATGTGGGGAGGGGCTCTGACGGGCTGGCTCCCGATCGCCCTCGCGTGCCTGGTGTTCCTCGGGGCGACGGTCGCGTCGGCGAGCGCCGGCCTGGGGACCGGACCCGCACCGGCAGCCTGGGGCGCCGTGGGGCCCGCGCTGGTGATCGCCCTGATCCTCACCGGGGCCCCGCTGCGCGCCGCCGTGAGCGCGACGCCGAGCCACGGATGGAAGCAGTTGGCGGTCGTCGCGGCCGCCGTCCTGTCGTGCTGGGCGGTCGACTGGGTGCGCGGATGGCGCGGGACCCTCGTGGCCTCCGTGCTCCTCGTGGGCGGGATCGCGGCGGCCGCGTTCCCGCGGGCCGTCGAGCACGGTGTCCACGGACTGTGGCCCGCGTGGCAGGTCGTCCCGCAGGTGGTGGCGTCCGTCGCGCTGGGCGCGCTGCTCGGCGCCGGCACCCGGTCGTCGCGCCCGGCCGGTCGCGGCGCCGCCGCGCTCGCGTGGTGCGGCCAACTGCTCTTGTTCATCGCATGCTTCTGCTACTTCGCCCCGCAGGAGATGGCGCTTCCGTATCCGCCCGAGGCGGTGCTGATCGTGTGCGCGGCCTTGTCGATCGGCGGTGTCGCGGCAGCACGCGCCACGGCGACACCACCGGTCCGCTCGGCGCGTGCAGGCACCGTCGCGGTGCTTGTCGCGGTCGCCGTCACGGCCGCCTGTATTCCCGGAGCGGCACGTGCGCTCCCGCCGGAACCGTCACCGGGACAGGGGTTCCCGGTGCGGATGGTCAGCTACAACGTGCACGTCGGAGGCGTGTCCCAAGACGGCACCTACGATCCCGACGAGATCGCCGACGTCCTGCGGGCAGAGCATCCCGACGTCGTGTGGTTGAGCGAGGTGGACCGTGGTTGGCTCGTCGACGGCGATCACGACATCCTTCCCGAGCTGGCGCACGACCTCGGCATGACCTACGTCTTCGCCCCCGCCTCGGGACCCGACTGGGGGGACGCGGTCCTGTCCCGTTATCCCGTCACGGTGGTGGACCAGCGAGCCCTGCCCGATGCCGGGGCATTGACCGGCGCCCAGGCGCTCGCGGTCACCATCCGGATCGGGGAGGGACAGCGGTTGGGCCTGGTCGGCACGCATCTGCAGACCCGCGCCGACAACGTGACGGTCCCGGTGGCACAGTCTGCCGCCGTCGCCCGCATGGCGCGAGACCTCCACGCCGAGGGCACTCCGGTGGTCGTGACGGGCGACTTGAACGCCGCACCGGGAAGTCCGTCACTCGCTCCGCTCGATCGCGCACTGAAGGATGGATTGCGACGTTTCAGGCCGGTTTTGACCTCGCCCGCGGATCATCCGACCGAGCAGCTCGATCAGGTCTATCTCGCCGGGGCGGTCAGGGTCGACCGACTGGACGTGGTGTCGACGACAGCTTCGGACCACCGGCCGCTGGCCTTCACGATCACGAGGGTTCGCCAGTGAGCTGGCGGCCGCGGGTTGGTCGCTCGTCGAGTGGGTGCACGCGGTGCGGGCAGGCATGCCACGATGGAGGCACCTACCGCTGAACCGAGCACCTACGAGGAGCCTTCCCTGATGGACGCCGTGACACAGGCACCTGCACCGATCAACGAACCACAGTTCACGTATGCGCCGGGCACCGGCGAGCGCGCCGAGTTGGAGGCCGCACTGGACCAGATCGGGTCCGAGGAGGTCGATCTGCCACACACGATCGGCGGGAAGCGGGTCATGGGTGGCGGCCGTGCCGTGGTGGTCCGGCAGCCGCACGCCCGCCGGAAGGTCCTGGGACGGATGAAGAACGCGACGGTGTCGGACGCGCGGGCCGCGGTCGATGCGGCGAAGGCGGCGGCGCCCG
Organism: uncultured Intrasporangiaceae bacterium; assembly: GCA_964566985.1. Lineage (GTDB taxonomy): Bacteria > Actinomycetota > Actinomycetes > Actinomycetales > Dermatophilaceae > Leekyejoonella. The sequence goes on along the minus strand of CAZMLG010000052.1, from coordinate 5,590 downwards.
GGTGGCGGGAGCTGGCGTTCGAGGATCGCGCCGCGGTGCTGTTGAAGGCGGCCGATCTGTTGGCCGGGCCGTGGCGTGCGCGGATGAATGCGGCGACGATGCTGGGTCAGTCCAAGACGGCCTATCAGGCGGAGATCGACAGTGCCTGCGAGTTGATCGACTTCTGGCGGTTCAACGTGCACTTCGCCAGGCAGGTGTTGTCCGAGCAGCCGGTGGCCAATTCTCGAGGCGTGTGGAACCGCACGGATCACCGCCCACTGGAGGGATTCGTCTATGCGATCACGCCGTTCAACTTCACGGCGATCGCCGGGAACCTGCCGACGGCTCCGGCGCTGATGGGCAACACGGTCGTCTGGAAGCCGTCACCGACGCAGATGCGGGCGGCCCAGATGACGATGGAACTGCTGGAGGCGGCGGGCCTACCGGACGGGGTCATCAACCTGGTGACCGGCGACGGGGTCAACGTCTCGAAGGTCGCGCTGGCCGACCCGGATCTGGCGGGCATCCATTTCACCGGTTCGACCGGCACGTTCCAGCACCTGTGGCAGACCGTGGGCGCGAACTTGACCGGATACCGCTCGTATCCGCGTCTGGTGGGGGAGACCGGCGGGAAGGACTTCATCGTTGCGCACCCGTCGGCCGACCCGGATGTGTTGCGGACGGCTCTGATCCGCGGGGCGTTCGAATACCAGGGGCAGAAGTGCTCCGCGGCCTCGCGTGCCTACGTGCCGTCCAGCGTGTGGCGCAAGATCCGCAAGGACCTGGTGGACCTGACCGATTCCATCCGCATGGGTGACGTGACGGACCTGTCCAACTTCATGGGCGCGGTGATCGACGCGCGGGCCTTCGCCAAGCACAAGGCGGCCATCGACATGGCGCACGCGGACAAGGCGATCAAGGTCCTCGCCGGGGGTGAGTACGACGATTCGGTGGGCTATTTCGTCCGCCCGACGGTGCTCGAGGTATCCGACCCGGAGCACGAGGTGTTCAGCACGGAGTACTTCGGGCCGATCCTCGCAGTGCACGTGTATCCGGACCGGCAGTACGACAAGGTCCTCGATCAGATGGAGCAGGTCGCCGACTATGCGCTGACCGGGTCGATCATCGCGCAGGACCGTGCAGCCGTCGCCGAGGCGACACGTCGACTGCGGTTCGCGGCCGGCAACTTCTACATCAACGACAAGCCGACCGGCGCCGTCGTCGGCCAGCAGCCCTTCGGTGGAGCGCGGGCCTCCGGCACCAACGACAAGGCCGGCTCGGCGCAGAACCTCATGCGCTGGACGAGCACCCGCTCGATCAAGGAGACGTTCGTCCCGGCGACCGACTATCCCTACCCGCACATGGGCTGACCGGCGCTTGAGAGGTTTCGATACGTCCTCGACCCTTCGACGGGCTCAGGACATGCTGCGTCAGCGGACTACGGGGCCATCCGGGGTGAGGGGCTTGCTACGGGGCCACCCGGATCGGGGGTGGTGCGGTCGAGCGGCGATGGTCGGCCGAGCGATCAGTCGGCGGTGGCGAGGAACTCGTTGCCCGTCTGTTGTTCGATCTCGATGGCTCCGGTGATGGCCGGCGCAGCGGCCTCCTCGATGCGCCCCCCGAAGAGCGGCACCTTGGCCTGCAGGTTCCCGATGACGTGCATCGCGGTGCCGGTGCCGTCCGGTCGCATGACGATCCGTGCCGTCAACGCGACCGGGGCCGCCTTGATCTCCACCCGCAGGTCGGCCGTGCGACTCCCGTCGGCGTCGGGCTCCTCGGGCCACTGCTGCCGCTCGACGACGTCGATCGTCTCGCCGATGAAGGACCGCAGCTGAGAGGGCAACCCGTCGGTCGACATGCTGCGCTCGACGACGATCAGACCGGTGCCGTCCGGCTCGCGCGTCACCCGCGCCGAATAGTCCACGGCCGCGGCATGACGGCACTTCGCCTCCTGGAATCGCTGGTCGAGGGTCATGGCGTAGACCTCGTCGACCGGCGCGTCGTAGGACCACCTGTGTTCGATCTTCATCCTGGCAGGGTAGCGACTGCGCGGCGCTCCAGCGCACGTTCGGCCTTCGTGACGCGTGCCAGCACCTGAGATCGGCGTGCAGCAATGGTCCGCTCGTCGGCTGCGGGGCGGGAGAGTTCGGCGTCGAGGGCGCGCAGCAACCGCGCGTGGGTGAGCAGTGCGTCCGCGAGGTCGTCGAGGGCGGCCGTGATGCGGTCGGACGAGGCGTCCGGCGCCGCCACGCCGGCCCCGATCATGCGCACCGCGTCGGCGACCGAGCGCAGCCGGACGGCGGTCAGGTGCAGGCTCGCCGGGTTGCCGGGCAGGACACCGGAGTGGACCGAGCGCCCCGGTTCCCCTGCGACCGGCGGCGGCGTCCGAGCGTCCTCCACCGTCGGCGCCGCTCGTGCGGTGCCGAAGACGAGTCGATCGTGCCACGCGAGGAGGGCGTCGGCTGCCCGTTCGATCGCGTCGGCGAGCGCCATTTCGCAGGCCACATCCGCAGGTTCTGGGTGCAGATCGAGCAGTCCGGGCACCAGAGCCGCGACGGCGGCGGCGGGAGCCGGCGTCGGGCGGTCGGATGACATCACCTCAGCCTATAGGGCGACCCCTGCAGGTCCGATGGGATTCCACAGGGGGATTGACGTGTCCCGGCGGCGCCGTTGGCGGTGGAGGGGTTAGAGTCGAGTCGGCACAACAACGATGTTGGCCAAGTCACGATCTGCACGAGGTTGAGACACGACATGTCGGCGGTTCAAAACACCCGCAAGGCGATTCTTCGCACCAGTTCTTCGACAGGCGGCAAGCCCGCGGATCGACCGTCGATAGCGTTGTTGGAAGCCTACTTCCGCCACTTCGCCGACGACGACCTGCGCGAGTGTGGCCCCCAGATGCTTGCGGGTATCGTCCGCAACCACCGCGCGCTCGCGCAGAGCCGCAAGCCCGGCCGGGCGAACCTCAAGCTGAGCCATCCGAACCAGGACAGCGACGGCTGGTCGTGCCCGTATGCCGTCGTGCAGGTCGTCACCGACGACATGCCGTTCCTGGTCGACTCTGTGGTCGCCGAGTTCGCGCGGCACGACCGCGACGTCAAGCTGCTCCTTCACCCGCAGCTGTGGGTGCAGCGTGATGCGAAGGGGGAGTTGCTCAAGGTCTACGACAGCGACACCCGCCCGAAAACCAAGGCCGGTGAACCCGAGCCGGTCCTCGAGTCCTGGATGCACTACGAGATCGAGCTCGGTGCCGACGAGAAGGCCGATCGCGCGCTCGTCAAGGGCATCGAGAAGGTCCTGCACGACATCCGGGTGGCCGTGGAGGACTGGGCGAAGATGAGCGCGCGGTGCACGCGGATCGGCGCCGACCTGCAGGACGACGGCCCGAGCAACGTGCCGGCCGAGATCGTCGATCGGACCACCGGATTCCTCGACTGGCTGGCCGACGACCACTTCACCTTCCTCGGCTACCGGGAGTACGAGCTGGACACCGTCGACGGTGAGGACGTGCTGCGTCCCGTGCGCGGTTCGGGGCTCGGCATCCTGCGCTACGACGAGAGCCGGTCGACGGCGTTCAGCCGGCTGACGCCCGGTGCCCGGGCGACCGCTCGTGAGCCGCGGCTTCTGACGATCACCAAGGCCAACTCCCGCTCGACGGTCCATCGCGCCTCCTACCTGGACTACGTGGGCATCCGCACGCTCGACGCCGATGGAAACGTCGTGGGGGAGAAGCGATTCCTCGGGCTGTTCACCCACACGGCCTACACCGACTCGGTGCGCCGTGTGCCGGTCGTGCGTGAGCGGGTCGCCTCTGTCCTCGAACGCAGTGGGTTCGCCCCGGAGAGTCACTCGGGCAAGGACCTGCTCGAGGTGCTCGAGAACTACCCGCGCGATGAGTTGTTCCAGACCAGCACCGGCGATCTCTACACGATCTCGATGCAGGTGCTGCGCCTGCAGGAGCGTCGTCAGGCCCACATGTTCCGGCGCAACGACGAGTTCGGCCGGTTCGTCTCCGTGCTGGTCTACCTGCCGCGGGACCGCTACAACTCCGGCGTCCGGATGCGCATCGAGCAGTTGCTGCGCGAGGCCTACCACGCGGAGTCGATCGACTACACGACGCGCGTCTCCGACTCCCCGTTGGCCCAGATCCACCTGGTGGTGCGCCTTCCCATCGGTGAGACCGCGCCCGAGCCGGATGATGCGCAGTTGCAGGAGCAACTCATCGAAAGCACGCGCACGTGGGGCGAGCGTCTGGGCGACTACGCCATGGCCGAGGAGGGTGAAGACGCTGCGGCCCGGGTGACCAGCCTCTACTCGCGCGCGTTCCCCGAGGCCTACAAAGAGGACTTCACCCCACGCCAGGGAGTCGCCGACCTGCGCCGGATCGAGGCGCTCGAGCACGACCAGCACACCATGCTGACGCTCTACAAGGACCCCAGGTCGGACGGGAGTGAGCGGCGATTCAAGCTCTTCCGGCGCCATCGGCTGATCCTCACCGAGGTCCTCCCGGTCTTCACCGACCTGGGCGTGGAGGTCATCGACGAGCGACCGTATTCGATGGACCGTGCCGACGGTGTCACGGTCTACGTCTATGACTTCGGCATCCGGGTCCCGCAGGAGCACTTGTGGGGCACCACGGAGGCCGAGCAGGACCGCAGCCGTGAGCTCTTCCAGGACGCGTTCCAGGCCGTCTGGGACGGGTATGCCGAGAGCGACGGTCTGGGGGCCCTCGTGCTGCGCGCCGGGCTCACCTGGCGGCAGGTGGTCGTGCTGCGCGCGATCACGAAATACCTGCGGCAGATCGGCTTCACCTTCAGCCAGTCCTACATCGAGCAGGCGCTGGTGGCCAACGTCGACCTCGCGCGCGACCTCGTGGCGCTGTTCGAGACCCGATTCGACCCGACCGCATACAAATCCGTGTCCTCCCGCGACGGGGCCCAGACCAAGATCGTCGACCGGATCACGGCGGCACTGGACGAGGTCGCCAGCCTCGACCACGACCGCATCATCCGTGCGTTCCAGGGAGTCATCCTGGCGATCTTGCGCACCAACGCGTATCAGCGCGACGAGGACGGGAGATATTCGCCCGTCGTCAGTTTCAAGTTGGACTGCCACGCCGTGCCCGGGCTGCCTTCCCCCAAGCCGATGTTCGAGATCTGGGTCTACGGGCCACGGGTCGAGGGCGTGCACCTGCGATTCGGCATGGTCGCCCGCGGCGGCCTGCGGTGGAGCGACCGCCGCGAGGACTTCCGCACCGAGATCCTCGGCCTCGTCAAGGCCCAGATGGTCAAGAACGCCGTCATCGTGCCGACCGGGTCGAAGGGCGGATTCGTCGCCAAGCAGTTGCCCGATCCGGCCAAGGATCGCGACGCATGGCTGGCCGAGGGCATCGAGGCCTACAAGCTGTTCATCTCCGGGCTGCTCGACCTGACCGACAACCTCGTCGCCGGGGAGGTGGTGCCGCCGAGTGACGTCGTGCGGCACGACCCCGACGACACCTACTTGGTCGTCGCGGCCGACAAGGGCACGGCGAGCTTCTCCGACATCGCCAACGGCGTCGCGCAGGACTTCGGCTACTGGCTCGACGACGCGTTCGCCTCCGGTGGGTCGG
>CAZMLG010000051.1:12990-18820 GCA_964566985.1 uncultured Intrasporangiaceae bacterium | reverse complement strand
TGCTGCAGGAACAGTTGCACTCGGTGCTCGACACGCTCTCGGAGCGCGAGGCCGGTGTCGTCTCGATGCGGTTCGGTCTGACCGACGGGCAGCCGAAGACGCTGGACGAGATCGGCAAGGTCTACGGCGTCACGCGTGAGCGCATCCGGCAGATCGAGTCGAAGACGATGAGCAAGCTGCGCCACCCGTCGCGCTCGCAGGTGCTGCGCGACTACCTCGACTGACGTCGACGGCGGCGCCGCGTGCGTCGCCGCAGGACCGCGCCGACGGCTCGACGGCCGGTGCGCGGCCAGAGCCGGGCGGCCAGACGCGTGCGCCGGGGAGCCATGGAGCGGGCCTCACGGACCAGATGCGTCGAGGCCACGCGGATGGTGTCGGTCGCCTGCGCCGTCGGTGGCGCGTAGCGGGCGCTCTCCACCGTGTGTACGGCCGCGTGCAGGGCCTGCGCGCCGCTGCCGCTCGTCCCCAGCGCCAACCGGTGGCGGTAGTAGTCCTCCTCGGCTCGTGGCGAGCGTCCTTCCGGCGGTGGGATCCCGAGATCGTCCAGGCGGGAGCGCAGCACGGTCCACTCCGCCTCGACAGGGGAGATTCCGTGTCGGCGGGTGCCCCATCGCCGCCGTCGCAGCCGGGCCACGGCCGGCATCACCAGGCCGGCGGCCACCAGCAACACGAGCGCCAGCAGCGCCCACGCCAGGGCCGGCCATACGGACGTGGTCGATCGAGGTGTCGCGTGATGAGTGGGCGCCGGTGCCGGGGCGGGCGCGGTCTGTCGCGGCGCCCGGTCCCGCGGGTCGATGGTGTGCTCCGGTTCCGGGGCGACGTCGGGTGTCGTGGCGACCGCATACAGCGGGGCGGAGCCCGACCGCACGCCCGGTGTCGGTTCGAACCGGGTCCATCCCAGACCCGGGAACCACAGTTCGGGCCACGCGTGTGCGTCGGAGCGGATGACGCGGTATCGGTCGTCGGACTGCTGCTCGCCGGGCAGGAAGCCGACCGCGAACCGGGCCGGTATGCCGTCCGCACGCGCCAGCATGACCATGGCCGTGGCGAACTGGATGCAGTAGCCCTTCTTGGTCACCAGGAAGTTCGACAGCGGGTCCAGGTCGGCGCCGCCCGGGCCCTTGCGCCGGGCGGCGAGCTTGAGCGAGTAGGTGAACGATCCGTCCCTCAGGTAGTCCTGGATGGCGATGGCGCGCGCGAACGGGGTACGGCCGCCGATCGACCGGGCGAGCTGTGTCACGCGGTCCGCGGCACCTGCCGGCAGATCGAGGAAGGCGGGGCCGGGTGTCGTGTGTGAGGACGCCGCAGTGGGGCGCGCGTTGTCCTTCAGGCGTTGATAGGTGAGCGTGTAGGTCGAGGCGGTGTGCTCGGGCACGATGCGGCCCGTGGACGGCCGGTATCGCCACGGGGTGCCGTCCAGGTCGGCCGTGGTCGTGGGGAACGGGGCCGCGAGCTGTGGAGCGCGCAGGGTGTTGTGCCGCACGGTCATGCGGAACGACGACGTGGGCACGTCCCCGGTGCGGCCCTGGTCGGCCATTCGGGTGCGATCGGAGCCGTCCGCGAGATGGTCCTGCCGCGGATGCAGATCCCACCGGCCGTCACGGTAGGTCGCGGTGGTGAGGACACGCAGCGGGGGTGGTGACGGGTCGTCGGTCCGGAAGGAGAGGACCACCCCGGACCCCTGATCCTTCAGATCCCGTGCGATGTCTTCCTCGCTACCGAACATCGCGGATCCGCCGTGGCCGCCGCGGGAGGAGGCCTGCCCGAGCCCTCCGCCGAGCATCACCGGGTCCCGATGCGGCAGGACCGCGGGGATGACCAGCGCGAGGGCGAGAGTGCCCACTCCGAGGAGGCGCGCCACCGAGGTGTGCCGGGAGAACAGGTTCTCGAACCGCGCGGGGGTCGAGGCTCGGGCCGAGGTCGACGCCCAGCCGCGCATGGTGCGGCTCGTGCCGTGCGCGAGCATCGACAACCACACGATGGCGACCAGGACGAAGTACAGCGGGTTGAGTCCGGCGGCCTGGTTCGACGCGGAGAGCATGAAGACCCCGAGCAGCGGGATACCGGCCGCCGCGGGATTGCGGGCCGTCACCGCCAGATAGTCGGCCGCGATGGCCAGCACCGGCACGACCAGCGACAAGACGAAGTCCAGCCCGGGAGTCACGGGCGCCGGAGGCGCCGACTCGACCACGGTCGCGTGGGCATCGCCGATCAGGTCGGCGATCTGGGAGGTGAGGACGTGGACGTGGACGGTGTGCTCCAGGTATCCGACGGCCACGACGGCGATCAGCACGACGAACTGTCCCAGCAGGACCAGCGACCGGGCCGCGTGCGCGGCGCGCAGCAGCACTCCCACCGCGGCGACCATCACGACGAGGCCGATCACGTGCCACAACCAGACACCGCCGTCGAGCAGGGTCGTGAGCGGCAGCACTGCGGCCAGCGTGCCGAGGGCCGCCAGCGCGGCTTCGGAGACTCGCGCCCGGGTCACAAGGCACCGACCCGCAGCAGCGACCGGGCGGCCACCGCCTCCCAGGCGTCGGCGATGGAGGTGTCGTGCCGGACCACGAGCACCCTCCACCCGGCGGCTGCCAACTGCGCGCGTAGTGATCCGGCGGTGCTGCCTTCCGAGGCCCCGTGATCGGCGAAGCTTCGAGTGTCCAGCACGAAGGCGATGCCGCCGGCGCCGGTGCGTCGCATCCGGACGATCGCGGACGCCGCGTCGTCGCGATCGGTGATCACCGCCACGACGATGGCGCCCAGACGCACCACGTCGTGCGCACGGGCGACCATCGTGCGGTGTGCGTCGTCGGAACACAGATCGGCCACGGCGAGTTGCCGCAGGACCGCCGACGCCGCCTCGGGACGGTCGATCGCCCCGGAGGCGGCCGTCTCCGGGGTCGCCAGATGCACGGAATACGCCAGGTGGTGCAGGCGCACCGCGATCGACGCGGCGGCACTGACCGCCCATTCGAACGAACTGTGCATCCCGGTGCCCTCGTGCGCGCAGGCACGCGCGTCCACCAGCACGAGTGCCGACCGGCGGGCCGGCTGCTCGTCCTGGCGCACCATCAACTCTCCGCGGTGGGCGGTCGCGGGCCAATGCACCTTCCGCAGGTCGTCGCCGTCGTGGTAGGCGCGGATCGTCACGTCGTCGGCGCCGTGCAAGGCGACCATCTGGGGAATCTCGCCCTCGCTTCCGGTGCCGACTCCCGGCGGGCGCGAGGCCGGCAGGTCGACGATGCGGGGGAGGACGAGCACCTCGTCGACGCTGCGGATCTCCAGTTCGGCACTGGTGAGCCCGAAAGGATCCACTTCGCGCAGGCGGACCGGGCCGAGCCGACGCCGGCCTCGGGCGGGGCTGCGGACCACGTAGGTCAGGCGGCGGGCCGCGCCGGGGGACAACGTCGGCAGCAGGAAGCGGGGCCGGTCGCCGAGGACATAGTCGAGAGACTCTTCGGCGAGATACAGATGGCTCGACCGGCGGGAGGCGTTGCGGAAGGTGACCGTCACCTGGGCGCGCTGGTCGGGCTGCAACAAGGCCGGTTCGACTCGGCGGGACACCGTGACAGCGGCCGGCCGGCGCCGGCCGTACAGCATGCTGAGGAAGGGGAGGAGGGCAAGCAGCACGCCGACGCGAGCGATATCGGCGTATCCGAGGATCAGACCACCGAGCGCGAGGGTGATCCCGCCGGAGCAGAAGACCATACCGCGCTGGGTCAGGGCGCTGCGGCGGTGCCGAATCATGGCAGGGTGCGCGGACCGGTCGGCACACGAATCCGCGTCACCAGGTCGGCGAGCACCTCCTCCGGATGCCGGTGCAGGTGCTGCACGTCGCTGCTGAGGATCAGCCGGTGCGACAGCACCGGCGGGGCCAGCGCCTGGATGTCCTCGGGGATCACGTGGTCGCGGCCTTCCAGGGCCGCCCGCGCCTGGCCCGCGTGCAGTAGGTGCAGTGCCGCGCGCGGTGACGCACCGAGCCGCAGCGCCGGCGAGGTCCGGGTCGCCGAGACGAGGTCGACGACATACTGCCGCAGGGCCGAACTCGTATAGACCTCGCGCACGGCGGCCGTGATCCGACGCACCGTGTCCGCGTCGGTCACGGGAGTCAGATCGTCGACCGGTTCGCCACGCCCGTGCGACTCGAGCATGTCCAGTTCCGCCTGCGCGGTCGGGTATCCCATCGAGATCCGCACCATGAAGCGGTCCCGCTGCGCCTCGGGCAGGGGAAAGGTGCCCTCCATCTCGATGGGGTTCTGGGTGGCCATCACCATGAACGGCGCCGGCAACGGGTAGGTCGTCCCGTCGACGGTCACCTGAGTCTCCTGCATGCACTCCAACAGGGCGGACTGCGTCTTGGGGGACGCGCGGTTGATCTCGTCCCCGACGACCAGATGGGCGAAGATCGCTCCCCGGCGGAATTCGAACTCGCGCGTGTCCTGGTTGTAGACGCTCACTCCCGTCACATCGCTCGGGAGCAGGTCCGGGGTGAACTGGACCCGGCGCATCGAGCAATCGATCGATCGGGAGAGTGCCTTGGCGAGCATCGTCTTGCCCACTCCGGGCACATCCTCGACCAGCAGGTGACCCCGCGCGAGCAAGGCGATGAGCGCCGTACGAATGACGTCGGACTTCCCCTCGATGACGGAGGCGACGGCCTGATGGATCGCACCGGCGATGTCACGAACCTCGGCCAGATCCGCGGGCGCCGTCGGTGGCACGCCCGAGGGGGCCTGATCCTGGGTGAAGGAGTGCATGACCTCGATCCTGCCTGAAACAAGGGGGCGCCGTCGACGGAACGTGCGCACGTCCCGCTCTCCAGCTTATGCGCTCCGCACGGCCGCCCCCGCTCACCGCCCCCGGATCGGCGCTCTCCTGACTGTTAGCCTGAACCGACGGTCGGCAATGGCGCCGAGCGAACGACACGACGAAAGGTTCGAAAGTGCGCCGAAGCCTGTCAATGCTCATCGCCCTCGTCCTCCCCGCGGCGGGCCTCGCCGCCTGCTCCGACGACGGGGGATCGTCGGCCCACGCCGATAGGTCGAGTCCCACCTCGTCCGCCTCCCCTTCACGCTCCGCCGCGGTCCCCGGCTCGGTCGACGACCACACGACGGTGGCGATCGTCAACGGGCACAAGATCAAGGGCGCCGCCTTCAACCGCATGCTGGCCCAGGTCCATACCCAAGACCTGCAGCAGCAGATGCAGCAGGGTCAAGGGGCACCCGGCCCATCGGAGAAGCAGGAGAAGAAGCAGGCGATCGACACCGTCGTCGGCACGGAACTGCTGGTGCAGGAGGCGGAGGCCCGCGGCTACAAGGCACCCAAGAAGACAGTCGATCAGCAGATGAGCCAGGTCCACCAGCAGTATCCGTCCACGAAGAAGCTGCGCCGGGCGCTGAAGCAAAGCCACATCACGTTGAAGCAGTTGCGCGCGGAAATCACCGACCGAGTCAAGATCCAGGCCTATGTCAACAAGGAACTGGGTCCGTTCACGGTCACCCGCACGCAGATCAAGGCCTACTACGCGCAGCTGAAGAAGCAGGCGGGGTCCGGCGGCGGGAAGAACTCGCTTCCCCCGCTGAAGAAGGTCCGGCCCCAGATCAAGCAGCAGCTGCAGTCCGAGAAGCAGCAGCAGAAGGTCAGCAGCCAGGTGGCCAAGCTGAAGAAGAAGGGCCACGTCGACATCCTGATCTAGCTCGACACGCCTCGAGCAGGAGGTGGGGTGGCCCCCCCGCCGGCCCCCCCCCCCCGGAAAGCCCCCCCCCCCCCCGCCCGCCCCCCGGCCCCCCCGGGCCCCGGGCACCCGCCCCCGACCCCCCGCGGCCCGGGG
>CAZMLG010000051.1:0-12980 GCA_964566985.1 uncultured Intrasporangiaceae bacterium | reverse complement strand
ACGGGCCCCGTCGACACCCTTATCGACCTCCACCCCCCTCCCGCCGGTGGTGGGGGCCCCGCACGGCGGGCACCCCACCTCTGTCATGCCGGCCGCTCCACTTCGCTCCACCGGGCCGCCCGTGACCGATGGAACGCGCCCGAGACCGCGCTCGGCCGGGATTCTTCGCGAGATTTCGGTCGTGTTCGGACAGATCTGCTCCACCGCACTCCACCCCTGTGACCTGCATGGACAGCGGATTCTCAGGAAGATCATGCCTTGCCAGGGCGACATGTGGGGATATGTGGAGTAAAGTGGTGCGCGCTGGTGATCGACGGAGCCAACTGTGTGGGAGGTGCGGCCGTGTTCCTGGGTACGCACCATCCGCGGCTCGACGACAAGGGGAGGATGTTCCTTCCCGCGAAGTACCGCGAGAAGCTCGCCGGAGGGCTGGTCATCACCCGTGGACAGGAGCGGTGCCTCTACGTCTTCCCGATCGCCGAGTTCGAGCGGCTCGCGACCGAGATGAACAACACTCCCGTGACCAACCGGGCGGTCCGCAACTTCCAGCGCGTGCTGCTGTCGGCGGCGTCCGACGAGATTCCCGACAAGCAGGGGCGGGTGACCGTGCCGGCCGTCCTGCGTGACTACGCGGGGCTGGACCGGGAATGCACCGTCATCGGCACCGGCAACCGCATCGAGGTCTGGGACACCGACGCCTGGAACGCGTTCTTGGCCTCGACCGAAGACGATTTCGCCGAGCAGGGCGAGGAGGTGATTCCCGGTGGTCTCTTCTGATCCCAGGCCTCCATCCGCTCTCGTCGCAGCCGTCGTTCCGGCGCACCTTCCCCGGTGCCGGAACGCCCGCACGGCGGGAGAGCGGCTGGGGACCTGGCACCAGAAGCACCGCCGGGCATCCGCCCGGGGCCTGCGATGAACGCCGCAGGAGCCGAGCGCGACCAGCGGCACGTCCCCGTACTGCGCGAGCGGATCGTCGACCTGTTGGCACCCGCGCTGGGCCGACCCGGTGCGGTGTTCGTCGACGGCACGCTGGGTATGGGCGGGCACACCGAGACGGTCCTGTCGAGGTTCCCCGGAGTCACGGCCTACGGCGTCGACCGTGATCCCGAGGCGCTGGCACATGCCGGATCCCGACTGGCCGGCTTCGGCGACCGGTTCCGCCCGATCCATGCCGTCTACGACGACGCGTTCGACGTGCTCACCGCGCAGGGCGTCGCCCAGGCCGATGCCATCCTCTTCGACCTGGGCGTCTCCTCCTGGCAACTCGACGAGCGAGACCGGGGGTTCGCCTACCGCACCGACGCGCCGCTGGACATGCGCATGGATCAGACAAGCGGCCCCACGGCCGCCGACGTGCTCAACGGCTACGACGCCGACGCGCTGGAGCGCATCCTGAAGGTCTACGGCGAGGAGCGGTACGCACGCCGGATCGCCCGCGAGATCGTCCGAAGTCGGCAGGAGTCGCCGTGGGCCACCTCCGGGCCCCTGGTCGACCTGCTGCGCAGGGTCATCCCCGCGGCCTCCCAGAGGTCCTCGGGGCACCCCGCCAAGCGCACGTTCCAGGCGTTGCGCATCGAGGTCAACGGCGAATTGGACGCCTGGGCTGCCGCATTGCCGACCGCTATCGACCATCTGCGGGTCAAGGGGCGGATCGCCGTCCTGTCCTACCACTCGCTGGAGGACCGGATCACGAAGCGGGCCCTTGCGGCCGGAGCCACCAGTTCCGCACCTCCGGGCATGCCGGTGGAGCGGCCCGACCAGGCGCCCTACCTGAAGCTGCTCGTACGCGGCGGTCAGGCGCCGAGTACGCAAGAAATCGAAGACAACCCGCGCGCCGCATCGGCGCGGCTGCGTGCGGCTGTCAAACTGCGTTCCACGAAGGGATCGGCATCATGAGCCAGCTGACCGCGTTGCGGGCACCGCGCACGTCGTCGCGCACCGGGACGGCGACGACTTCGTCACGCCCTCGCCTGCGCGTGGTGGCCCCTGCGGATACCCCGGCGACCGGCGGGGTCGGGTTCGCCATCGGCTGCATGGTGCTGCTCGTCTGCGGGCTGGTGGCCGTGCTCCTGCTCAATACCGTGCGCGCCCAGCAGTCCTTCACGCTCGACACGCTGCAGTCCCGCTCCACTGTGCTCTCCGACCGGCAACAGTCCCTCGGCACCGACCTGCAACGGGCGAGCGCCCCGCAGCAACTCGCGCTCCGCGCCGAGCGGATGGGGCTGCGCCCGGCCGACAAGGTGCGCTACGTCCGGGCATCCGATGGCAAGGTCCTCGGCGTGGCGAAGGCCGGTGCGGCGGGCACACCGTTTACGGTGGGAACGCTTCCGACAACGCCCGCCTCGCGCGCGGCCGGGGTCGCCACCGCAGCGGCGACCGACGGCATCGTGGAGGTGAAGCCACCTTCGGCGAAGAAGAAGGCGAAGGGGTCGTCGAGTGGCACGCACGACCGAGCCCAGAAGAAGTCCGCCGACCAGTCGAAGAAGTCCACCACGTCGTCGAAGGAGTCCTCCGAGAAGGCTGCAGGCGACCCCCACCAGAAGTCGAAGAAGACCTCCGAGAAGCCCGACAAGACCACGAAGAAGTCCACGAGGTGACAGGTGACCAAGCCCCGCAGGCCCGCAGCTCCGGCACGCCGCAGGACCGCCGGTGCCAAGGGCCGGGGGCGAGCAGCGCCACCGCGCCGCACCGGGCGTGCCGCGACCACGGCGCGTAACTCCTCCGGTCGCTCCGGCCGCGGCGCCGGCAAGCCCGGGGCGCGCCGGCCGGCCCCGGGCTCCGGCTCGTCCCGGGGGCGTGCGAAAAACGCGCCGAGGCGCGGATCCTCCGGTGCCTCCCGCGGGCCGCGCCGTCCGGTGCGTCTCGGGATCGGCAACCCCGGCCGGCGCGGACGTGTGGTCCTGGTGGCCGTGCTCTTCGTGTTCAGCTTGTTCGTCGCCCAGTTGTTCCGGATCCAGGGTCTTGATTCCGCGACGACCTCGAAGGAGGCCCTCGACTCGCGGCTGGCCCACGTCACCCTCCCGGCCCAACGCGGTTCGATCGTCTCGGCGGACGGCGCCGTGCTGGCCGACACGGTCGCCCGGGTCAATGTCACCGCCGACGCGACCTTGACCCGCAACTACACCAAGACCGACGACGGCAACACCACGGTGTTGGGCCTGAAGGGCGCGGCGCGGCAGATCGCCGGCATCACCGGATCCGACCCCGACGAGTTGCTGGACCGACTGCGCACGGCGAGCCGGAAGAACTCGCGCTTCGTCTACGTCGTCAAGGACGTGACACCGCAGCAGTGGCGCAAGATCTCCGCGCTGCACATCCCGGGCATCATCAGCGAGCCCACCAGCAAGCGCATCTACCCACAGGGCACCAGCGTCGCGCCCCTGCTCGGATGGGTCGGGGCCAACGGCAAGGGAGGCGGCGGCCTCGAACTGATGAAGAACTCGGTCCTGGACGGCAAGCCCGGGGTCCGCGCCTACGAGCATGCACCCGACGGCACGATGATCGCCTCCGGCAAGTACAAGGACGTCCCCGCCGTCGACGGCAAGGATCTGCGACTCACGCTCGACAACGACCTGCAGTGGTACGCGCAGAACACGATCGCGGCGACCGTGAAGAAGTTCAAGGCGCTCTCGGGGGACGTCGTCGTCATGGATGTGAAGGGCAACCTCAAGGCCGTCGCGTCCTACCCGAGTTTTGACAACAACGCGATGCAGAACGCCCCGTCCTACCTGCGCTCCCGGCCGTTCGACGAGGTGTACGAGCCCGGATCCACCGGCAAGGTGGTCACCATGTCGGCGTTGCTGCAGGAGAAGAAGGCGAACCCGCTGACCCACGTCGTCGTCCCGCCGACGCTGACTCGGGCCGGCACGACGTTCCACGACTCCGAGGTGCACGGCACCGAGCACCTCACCCTCGCCGGTGTGCTGGGCGAATCCTCCAACATCGGCACCATGCTGGCCGGGTCGAAGCTCTCGCCCAAGACGGTCTATTCCTACATGAAGAAGTTCGGGCTGGACCGGACCAGCGGGTTGGGCTTCCCAGGGGAGTCGGCCGGGATCCTGCCGAACTACAAGACCTGGAGCGGCACGAAGCGCTATACGGTGCTCTACGGCCAGGGTCTGTCCAGCACGGCGATCCAGCAGGCTCAGGTCTTCCAGACCATCGCCAACAAAGGCAGGCACGAGCCGGTCACGTTGGTCAAGGGAGTGCGCGGCGCGGACGGGTCGTGGCAGCCGCCGAAGGACGATCGCACCTCCTCGCGTGTGGTGTCCCCCACGGTCGCCGAACAGGTGACGCGGATGATGGAAGGCGTCGTGACCAAGGACGGCACCGCCCCGAAGGCGGCGGTGCCCGGATACAACGTCGCCGGCAAGACCGGCACGGCGGACCGCTACGATCCGAAGCTGCATCGCTACAACGGCGAAACGGCCTCGTTCATCGGCTTCGCTCCCGCGGAGAACCCGAAGTACATCGTGGCCGTGACCGTGCAGCGTCCGACCAGGTACAGCATCTACGGAGGAGATGTGGCCGGCCCGGCCTTCCGCAAGATCATGTCGTATGCGCTTCACCAGGCCCACGTGCCGCCGAGCAAGGGCAAGCCCCGTGTGTACCCGTTCACCTTCGAGCCCTCGGACGCGGTCAAGCCATGATTCCGCTATCGCTGACCGACATCGCCGGCCTGACCGGCGGGACACTGCACGGCTCCGACGTCCTCGTGGACGGCGCCGTCGTGACCGACTCCCGCGCCGCAGAACGGGGCAGCCTCTACGTGGCGCGGATCGGCGAACACGCCGACGGTCATCAGTACGTCCCTGCGGCGGTCGCGCAGGGCGCGGTGGCCGTTCTCGGGCTGCGCACCGTCGACGACACCCCGACGGTGGTCGTGCCCGACGTGCAGGAAGCCTTCGCCGCGCTGGCCCGAGGCGTGATCGATCGTGCCCGTGACCTGCAGGTCGTCGGCATCACCGGCAGTTCCGGCAAGACCTCGACCAAGGACCTGCTCGCCCACGTCCTGGACGGCGTCGCCGAGACGGTCGCCCCGACCGGTTCCCTCAACTCCGAGGTGGGCGTGCCACTGACCGTGTGCCGGATCACCCCGGCGACGAGATACCTGGTCGCCGAGATGGGTGCCGACGGTGTGGGTCACATCGCCTACCTCACGAGGATCGCGCCCCCGCAGATCGGCATCGTCCTCAATGTCGGCACCGCCCATCTGGGGAACTTCGGCTCCGTGGAGGCGATCGCAGAGACCAAGTCCGCACTGGTCGAGGCGCTTCCCGCCGACGGTGTGGCCGTCCTCAATGCGGACGACCCGCGTGTGGCGGCGATGGCCCACCGGACCGATGCCCGGGTCGTGTTCGTCGGTGACGAGGGCAGCGTGCGCGCCGTCGACGTCGACGTCGACCCGATGGGCCGGCCTTCGTTCACCCTGCAGGGTGTCGGGGAACCGGTGCGGGTCCGCCTGGGGTTGTACGGCGTTCATCAGGTGGGCAACGCCCTGAGCGTCGTCGCGGCGGCGCGGGAGTTGGGAGCGCCCGTCGAGACGATCGTCGAGCGCCTGGAATCGGCTCGGGCGGTGAGTCGCTGGCGGATGGAGGTGCACCTCCTCCCCACCGGAGTGACGCTCGTCAACGACGCATACAACGCCAACCCGGACTCGATGGCCGCGGCACTTCGCGCGCTGGTGCAGATGGCACGCGGGCGGCGAAGCATCGCTGTGTTGGGGGAGATGCTCGAGCTCGGGGAGTCCTCGACTCAGGCGCATCATGACGTCGGGCGGCTGGTCGCGCGGCTCGGGATCGATGCGCTGATCGCCGTGGGCGACGGCGCCGCGGCGATCGCCGAGGGCGCGCGGGGTGCCGGTGTCGACGTGCAGGAGGTCGCGGACGTCGAGGCAGCACACGATCTGATCACGGCCGACGTCACGGGCGACGCCGTCGTGCTGCTCAAGTCAAGCCGCGACAGCGGGCTTCGGTACCTCGGAGACCGGCTGGTCGATGAGGCGGGGATGGAGGTTTCGTCGTGAAGCTCGTGCTGATCGGGGCGTTGGTCGCCCTGGCCATCGGGTTGTTCGGGACCAAGGCCTTCATCCGACTGGCCGTGCTCAAGGGATGGCGTCAGTTCGTCCGCGACGACGGTCCCACGACGCACCACACGAAGCGCGGTACTCCCCAGATGGGCGGAGCCGTCATCATCGCCGGAGCGGTCCTGGGCTACTTCGGTTCGCATCTGCTCACCTGGTCCGAGCCGACGGCCTCTGGCTGCCTGGTGATCTTCTTGATGGTCGGTCTCGGGTTCGTGGGATTCCTCGACGACTGGATCAAGATTTCCCGTCAGCGTTCCCTCGGGTTGCGGTCCTACCAGAAGCTCATCGGGCAGACCCTGGTGTCAGTGGTCTTCGCGGTATTGGCGACGAAGTGGCCCGATGTCGGAGGTCGGCACCCGGCGAGTTTCAACATCTCGTTCGTGCGTGACACCTGGGTCAACCTGGCGTTCGCCGGCACCGCGGTCGGCGTCGTGCTCTTCGTGATCTGGGCCAACGTCATGATCGCCGGCACGAGCAACGGGGTGAACCTCACCGACGGTCTGGACGGCTTGGCGACCGGAGCCTGTGCCATGGTCTTCGGCGCCTACACCCTGATCAGCGTGTGGCAGTTCAACCAGAACTGTGAGTACCAGTGGAGTGGCAAGTGCTATGAGGTGCGAGATCCTCTCGACCTCGCGGTGGTCGCGGCATGCGTCATGGCCGCGTGCTTCGGGTTCCTGTGGTGGAACGCCTCGCCGGCCAAGATCTTCATGGGCGACACCGGATCGCTCGCGCTCGGCGGTGCATTGGCCGGCCTCGCGATCACGACGCGCACCGAGTTGCTCATGGTCATCCTCGGTGGACTCTTCGTCCTCGAGACACTTTCGGTGATCTTGCAGGTGAGCTTCTTCAAGATCACCAAGCGAGGTGGCGGCACGGGCAAGAGACTCTTCCGTATGACGCCGATCCACCACCACTTCGAGATGTTCGGGTGGGAGCAGATCACCGTCGTCATCCGGTTCTGGATCATCTGCGGGCTGTGCGTCGCGGCCGGGCTGGCCGTCTTCTATGCGGAGTGGGTCGTCGGAGCGACGCTGTGAGCCCGCCCGCCGAGTCGTCCGGTGAACCCGCCCTCCCGCCGGTCGATCCCGCCTACGAGCCTCTGGGAGGGGCACGCGACCTGACCCACCGGGATGCCGACTGGTCCGGGCTGTCCGTCGTCGTGATGGGTCTGGGCCTGAGCGGGTTCGCTGCTGCCGATGCCCTCCTCGAACGCGGCGCCGATGTGACGGTGCTCGCGCGGGATCGGACGACCGCAGCGAGCGAGCGGGCGACGGTGCTCGATCTGCTGGGGGCGCAGGTCCGTTTCGGCGTCGAAAGCCAGCAGGTGATCCCGGACGGGATCGATCTCGTGGTCACCTCGCCAGGAGTCCCGCCGCACCATCCGTTCATGGTGTCCGCGGCGCGGGCCGGCGTTCCCGTGTGGGGAGAGGTCGAACTCGCCTGGCGGATGCGCCCGCGGGAGGGCGCGGCGCCCTGGTTGACGATCACCGGAACCAACGGCAAGACGACCGCGGTCACCATGCTCGAGAGCATCCTGGTCCATTCCCGGCTGCGCGCCGTGGCCGCAGGCAACGTCGGCCTGCCGATCCTCGAGGCCGTCCTGCATCCCGAGCCGTACGACGTCCTCGCGGTCGAACTCTCGAGTGCGCAACTGTTCTGGTCGCGGAGCGTGTCGGCACATTCGTCCTGCTGCCTCAACGTCGCACCGGATCATCTCGACTGGCACGGGTCGTTCGAGGACTACCGACGGTCGAAGGGCCGGGTCCACCACCGGACGCACGTCGCCTGCGTCTACAACGTCGAGGACGAGACGACCCGTCATCTGGTGGAGGAGGCCGAGGTCATCGAGGGTGCGCGGGCGATCGGCTTCACGCTCGGGTCGCCCGACGTGTCGATGGTGGGAGTCGTCGACGGGGTTCTCGCCGATCGAGCCTTCGTCGACGATCGGCGGCACCAGGCGGCCGAGATGGGCACGGTGTCCGATCTGTCCTCGGCAGACGGGGCACCGCCCCCGGCGCACTATGTCGCGGACGCTCTGGCCGCCGCCGCGCTCGCGCGGGCCTTCGGGGTGCCGCCGGTCGCCGTGCGCGACGGGCTGCGGGCTTACACTCCACAACCCCACCGCGTGGCGACCGTCGCGACCCGCTCCGGGGTCCGGTTCGTGGACGATTCCAAGGCGACCAATCCTCCCGCCGCCCGCGCTTCGCTCACCGCGTTCGACCCGATCGTCTGGATCGCCGGGGGTCAGCTGAAGGGGGCGGATGTCGACGACCTGGTGTCCACGATCGCGTCGCGCCTGCGCGCGGTGGTGCTGCTCGGGGTCGACCGGGCGCGTATCGCCGAAGCGGTCCGCCGACACGCGCCTGATATCCCGGTCGTCGACATCACCACCACCGACACTGGGGCCATGCACGAAGCTGTACGCGCCGCAGCCGGTCTCGCTCGGCCGGGTGACACCGTGCTGCTCGCCCCCGCGGCCGCGTCGTGGGACATGTTCGCCAACTACGGGGCGCGCGGTGACCTGTTCGCCGCCGCCGTGCAGGAACTCCCGGGCGAGGGACATCCGTGACCGCGACGAGTTCGCCCGCCGCGGACGGCCGTCTGCGCCTGCAGGACATCCGGCGACGCCTGGAATCTCCGGTCGCGCCCTACTACCTGATCCTCGGATCCACGGCGATGTTGCTGTGCTTCGGGCTGATCATGGTCCTGTCCGCCTCGAGCGTGACGTCCTACCAGGACAGCGGCTCGTCCTTCACGGTCTTCAAGAATCAGTTGACCTTTGCCGTGCTCGGCACCGTGGTGGCCGTGATCGCCAGTCGCATCCCGACCCGCTGGTGGAAGATCGTGGCGTTCCCGGTGTTCGGCGCGGCGATCTGTCTGCAGTTGCTGGTGTTCACCGGCCTCGGGCGCACGGTCAACGGCAACCGCAACTGGATCTCGCTGGGCGGGTTCAGTGTCCAACCGTCGGAGTTCGGCAAGATCGCCGTGGTGCTGGCGTGCGCCCTGGTGCTCGCCCACAAGCGCGCTGTGCTCCACCGGTTGCGGCACGTGATCTTCCCGCTCGTGCCGCTGCTGGTGACGCTGTTCGTGCTGGTGATGCTCGGGCACGACCTGGGCACCACGATGGTTCTCGCGCTCATCGCCGCCGGCGTGTTCTTCGTCGCCGGTGTCCGCATGCGGGTGTTCCTGGCGGCCGGGGTACTGGCCGTGGGGGGCGCGATCGCCGCAGTGGTCACCAGCGGCAACCGCACCGGGAGGATCGACGCCTGGCTCGGCACGTGCATCAATGCGCACACGCCGGGGTGCTATCAGAAGATGCACGGCATGTATGCCATGGCCGACGGCGGCTGGTGGGGCGTCGGCCTGGGCGCCGGCCGAGAGAAATGGTCCTGGCTGCCCGAAGCGCACAATGACTTCATCTTCGCGGTCATCGGGGAGGAGTTGGGACTTCCTGGCACGATTGTGGTCCTCGGCCTCTACGCCGCGCTCGGTTACGGTTGTTACCGGATGATCGTGACCAGTTCCAACATGTTCGTGCGTCTGGCGACCGCGGGCATCATGGTCTGGATCCTGGCGCAGTCGATGATCAACATCGGCTCGGTCATCGGGATGCTGCCGATCATCGGAGTGCCGCTTCCGCTCGTGTCCTCGGGTGGGTCGGCGCTGGTCACCACCTTGCTCGCGTTGGGGATACTCATCTCGTTCGCGCGCAACGAGCCGGAGTGCAAGGCGGCGTTGGCGGCACGCCCCAGTCTCGTTCGCCGTACCATGACGGTGTTGCCGTTCACGAAAGGATCCCGGTGAATTCCACCGTTCACCCGCTGAATTCGGTCGTCCTGGCCGGTGGCGGGACCGCAGGTCACGTGTTGCCCCTGCTGGCCACCGCCGATGCGCTGCGCCGTCGCGACGAGCGGACCCGGATCACGGTCCTCGGCAGTGAGGGCGGCCTGGAGGAGCGTCTCGTCCCCGAACGCGGTTACGACCTTCGCCTGATTCCCAAGGTCGCCTTCCCCCGCCGACCGAACACGGCCGCCGTGCGCTTCCCGTCGGCTCTGGCCGGTGCGGTGCGCACCACGGGGCAGATTCTCGACGACGTCGGGGCCGAGGTGGTCGTCGGCTTCGGCGGCTACGTCTGCCCGCCGGCGTATCTGTCCGCCCGCCGACGCGCGATTCCCCTCGTCGTGCACGAGGGCAACGCGAGGGCCGGGCTCGCCAGCCGGCTCGGGGCGCGCATCACCCCGGATGTCGCCACCGCATTCAGCACGACTCGGCTGCCGCACGGTGAGGTCGTCGGGATGCCGTTGCGCCGTGAGGTGGTCGACCTCGACCGCGAGGCGCTCCGTGACGCGGCGCTTCGGGAATTCGGCTTGGAGGCCGGATTCCCGACCGTGCTCGTCACCGGTGGTTCCCTGGGCGCCCAACACCTCAACGACGTCATGCGTGCGTGCATCGACGACTTCCGGACCGCTGGGATCCAGGTGCTGCACGTCACCGGTCACGACAAGGAGTTCGACCCGGGGGAGGCCCCAGAGGGAGGGCCCGCCTACGTCGTGCGTCCGTATGCCGAGCAGATGCAGCGGTGCTACGCCGTGGCGGACCTGGTCGTCACGAGATCGGGCGCCGGCATGGTTTGCGAAACCAGCACATTGGGGTTGCCGGCGGTGTTCGTGCCGCTGCCCATCGGCAACGGTGAACAACGCCGCAACGCGGCGGACGTCGTGAGGGCGGGCGGGGCGCTGCTCGTCGAGGACGACGACTTCGATGCGTCGTGGGTGCGGGGGACCGTCATCCCGCTGGCCGGTGACGCGGAGCGGCTCCGAGCGATGGCCTCGGCCGCCGCGGGTGCGGGCCACCGGGACGCCGACGAACGCCTCGTCGACATGATCCATCGTGCGCGGGCCCGGTCGACCCCGTGAGGAAGATGAGGTTCGACGTCACCGCAGCGGTCCCGGACCTCGACGAGGTCGACGCGGTGCACCTGATCGCGATCGGCGGATCGGGAATGTCGGGTGTCGCCCGGATGCTGTTGGCCCGAGGCGTCGCGGTGAGCGGATCCGACCAGCGGGACAGCCCGACGCTGCGGTCGCTCGAGGACGCCGGAGCGCGCGTCGTGGTGGGCAACCGGGCCGAGAACGTGCGCGATCTGCCGCCGGGTGCGGTGGTCGTGATCTCCTCGGCCGTCACCGACCTCAACCCTGAGCTGGTCGCGGCGCGACAGCGCGGGCTTGCGGTCCTGCACCGGTCGCAGGCGCTGCGGATGCTCGCCGCCGACCGCAGCGTCCTCGCGGTCGCCGGTGCCAACGGCAAGACGACGACGAGTGGTATGACCGCGGTGGCGTTGCACGGGCTCGGGCGCGACCCGTCGTGGGCGATCGGCGCCGACATCGCCGGCCTCGGGCGCAACGCCGCGGTCGGCAGGGGTGCGGAGTTCGTGATCGAGGCGGACGAGAGCGACGGTTCGTTCCTCGTCTATCGGCCGCAGATCGCCGTCGTGACCAATGTCAAGGACGATCATCTGGACTTCTACGGCACCTCGGCGCAGGTACGGCGCGCCTACGAGCGGTTCGAGCAGACCATAGAGCCGGGCGGCCTGCTGGTCGGCTGCGCCGACGACGAGGGGTCGGCCCTCCTGGCGCAGCGGCGCCGCGACCGCGGAGACCGCGTGCGCACCTACGGCCGCTCGGGCGCGGCGGACGTTCGGCTCGAGCGGCTGCGCGGCACCGGATTCGACTGGCACGCAGATCTGATCGACGAGGAGGGCGCACGCCACGACCTGGCCGTGGCGGTCCCGGGCGAGCACAACCTGCTCGATGCCGCCGGGGTCGTGACCGCGTTGTCGGCAGGCCTGGGCCTGGCCGTGGCGGAGGTCGTCGACGCACTGGGACGGTTCCGGGGGACCAGCCGTCGGTTCGAACCTCGTGGGGAGGCCGGGGGCGTGCGGGTCGTCGACGACTATGCACACAATCCCGGCAAGCTGGAGGCTGCGATCGGAGCCGGCCTTCGGGTCAGGGACGGGGGCCGGCTGATCGTGCTCTTCCAGCCGCATCTCTACTCACGCACTCGTGATGCGGCCCGCGGCCTGGCCGACGCGTTGTCGCGGGCGGACGCCGTCGTGGTGCTGCCGGTCTACGGGGCGCGAGAAGACCCGATGCCGGGGGTGTCGTCCGCGCTGATCACCGATCGAATGACGGGAGGGTCACCTGCGCTCGCCGCCGATCACGCGGACGGGATCGAGCGGATCGTCGACCTGGCACGCCCCGGAGACCTGGTGATGACCATCGGTGCCGGCGACGTGACCGCGCTCGTGCCGGCGATCCTGGAGCGCCTGGCCGCCTAGGGTCTCAAGCTCAACTCGAGGTTGATACTCGCATCCACACGGGGATGGCGCATAGGATGCCACGGATCCGACATTCGCCCGGTGGAGTGGCGGTCGGCGGTGTGTCGATTCGCGATACCCTCGACCTGGTCGTCATCCTTAGGGGTATGGCCGGATGAACACAGAACCACCGGTCTCGATCGTCAACGCAACATCAACTTCGCTGGAAAGGCCCCCATCTCGTGGCAAGCCCGCAGAACTACCTGGCCGTCATCAAGGTCGTCGGCATCGGCGGCGGCGGCGTCAACGCCATCAACCGCATGATCGAGGTCGGCCTCAAGGGTGTCGAGTTCATCGCCATCAACACGGACGCGCAGGCGCTGCTGATGTGCGACGCCGACGTCAAGCTCGAAGTAGGCCGCGACCTCACCCGCGGCCTGGGGGCCGGCGCGGACCCCGCGGTCGGCAAGAAGGCGGCGGAGGACCACGCCGAGGACATCGAGGACGTCCTCAAGGGCGCGGACATGGTCTTCGTCACCGCCGGCGAGGGCGGCGGCACCGGCACCGGCGGCGCCC
>CAZMLG010000050.1:0-19200 GCA_964566985.1 uncultured Intrasporangiaceae bacterium | reverse complement strand
GGCCAGAACCTGCAGGAGGCAGTGATGCCCGCGACCGAAAATCCCCCGGCTCGCTATGACGGGATCGCCGACTGGTACGACGAACAGATCCGGGACGCGCCGTATCGTCGTCAGGTCCTCCGTGAGCACCTATGGCGCGGCGACGGGCCCTGCCTCGACATCGGGTGCGGCCCTGGCCGGGATCTGCCGGTCATCGAGGAATTCGGCTGGAACGTCGTCGGGCTTGAGCTCTCGGCTGATCTGCTACGGCTTGCCCGCACACGATCCGGGCACCTGGTGCAAGGGGACGCCGAGCGGCTCCCGTTCGACTCGGACCGCTTTCCGCTGGTGGTCAGTTGCTGGACCTCCACCGACGTGGACCACTTTGATGTCATGCTCTCGGAAGTCGCGCGGGTGCTGCGCCCTGACGGATCGTTCCTTTTCTACGGCGCGCACCCGTGCTTCAACGGCCCTCACGTCGAGAATCGCGCAGATGGCAGCCGCATCGTGCATCCGACCTACCGACAAGCTCGACGCCACACATCGGCACCGTGGTGGGGTCACCACGGGATCAGGACCATGACCGGCGGCATGCGCCACGTACCGCTGGCAGAATTCCTCAACACGTTCGCCACCGCCGGCCTGCGTATCGACCACATGTCCGAGCCAGGCGCGGAACCGGTCCCACACGCCATCGTGGTTCGAGCCAGTGCCTGGAAGTAGCAATCCGAGTATCGATTCACGGATCCTGCTACCGGCTGGCTATTGCTGGCCGAAAACGGGGTGAAGTGGTTTGACCATGATGACGGCGGGACCGTCCCAATCAAGGCCCGAGACTTCCTCCAGAGGAAGGAAGCCTCTTGCCTCGTAGAACGCGCGTGTTGACTGGTAGCCGGCATGATCGAAGGACGGACCCACGGTCTTGACTTCCATCAACGCTGCTCCGCTGCTCCGCAGGTCACGTTCGAATGCGCGCACGAGCGCGGAGCCGATTCCTTGGCCATGGACGGTGGCGTCGACAGCGATGAGGTGAATCTCCCCTGACTGCGGAAAATGTCGATCTGAAAGAAGGACCCCGAGCGTTCTACCGGCCTCTCGCGCGAGGTAGCTGTCCATCTTTCGGGCCGCCTCGACGTAGTGGGCATTTGCCTCGGGTATGCCGAACCAGTCAGGTAGCCCGGCAAGTATGGTTCCAGTCGCCTCCGGATCGTGGGCACGCACGATATCTATGCTCACCGCAGTCCTTCCTATCGGGTCGATCAGACGAGCTTTCACGATCCGGGCATCAGCGGCAAATGGTTTTTCTGCCCCCGTAGGCCAGCGCTGGTCGCCATCCCTCGAGCGCCGCAAGAGGATCGAGGACGGAGACCGCATGCACGGGCTCTACGTGCTCCAGCCGTGGTACCGCCCCCTGGGCCGGCTCATCCGGTTCCGACCGACCCGTCGGCGGAGCGAAACAGTCCACGTGGGTCACGTACCTTACCCGACCCCACCGACAACCATACAGAGTCTCGAAACAAGGCTCCTGCCAGGCGGATTCGGCACAACAACCTACCCAGAACCCTTGCAATCAACATCGAACACACGTATCATGAAGATATGGACATCGGGGACGCACACACCAGCGGCCGGGCAACCGCGACCGGTCGTGGCGGCCGGTCGCGCACGAGTGTCGGCGCGATACCGCAGACGGTGGTCATTCCGCCGGTGGACAACACCCCGGACGCCGGCACTCTGGCCGGCGTTCCCGCCGGGGCCGGGGTGAAGGCACCGATCGGGGTCGCTGCAACGGCCTTACATGGCGCCCAGGACGGCGTCGAAGACCTCGCGAACCTGGGCGACGCGAGCGGGCAACTATCCGATGCGCAACTCGACGACGCCGTGCGAGCACACCTGGCCACCCGCGCCGAGGCCGAGCGAGCGCTGGTGTTGCACCTCGCCGACGCGATGCAGCGCGGCATCATCGACACCTCGGACCGTGCCGGGGCGCGGCAATGGCTGACCGCACGCTCGGACGCCACGATCGAGCCGTTCGAGGTCACCCGCGTGATCTGGGCGGCCGAGGCCATCAACCGGGTCGAGAACGCCGGCCTACGCCGCCTGTTCCTGAATCGGGAGGTGACCGCGGCCCAGTTGGCGACCGTGGTCCGCGAGGCCCCCAAAGCCCTCGCCTGCCTACCCGACGTGGACCGCGACCAGATCCTCGGCTACTACGTCTACGCCGCGCAACGGGACTGCTCCCGGCGAGAACTACGAGAACTGACCCGCCGGATCGTGCAAGACCACGGCGGGGATCGCGGCGCTGCGGAGGAGGAGAAGGCACAAGCCGCCGAGTCCCTGGTCTGGCACGACCTACCCGGCGGGCTGGTCGAGTTGATCGCGATCTTGTCCCCAGGACACGCGCAACAGGTCAAAGCCGCCATCCAAGCTCTCGCCACACCGAAACCCCCGAAACCAAACGACGGCCACAGCGACGGCGATGACGAGAGCGGCCCGGATCCCACCACCGACACGGGCCGGGCCGCGCCGAGCACTGCGGCGAGCGCGGGCCACAGGGCAGATCGTGACGCGAAGGCACCGACACCGGCGCAGCGGGACGCCCGCTCGCCGGGCAAGCGGCGCGTGGACGCTCTGATGGAACTGGTCGGTGCGGCCGCCCGCGTCGATGAGCGAGACGCCGCACGAGCGACGGCGAAGGTCGTCGTCACGATGGGTCTGGAAACCCTGCTGGAGCGCCTGGACGGCGCCGGATACGCCGTCACCGAAGCCGACCGCTCGATTGATGCCGGGACCGCGCGCAGGTTGGCGTGCAACGCCAACCTGATCCCCGCCGTGCTCGGCTCGGACGGGGCACCGATGGACGTCGGACGCGTCGAGCGGACCTTCACCGGGTCGTTGCGGGCCGCGATCGTGCTGCGCGATCGACACTGCACCTTCCCGGGATGCGATCGTCCCCCAAGTTGGTGCGAAGGGCACCACATCATCCCCTGGTGGGCCGGCGGCGACACCGCCAAAACCAACGGGACGCTGTTGTGCAGTCGACATCATCACGTGGTGCATTCGCGCGGCTACCTCGCGACCGTCACCGAGTCCGGTGTCGAATGGGATCTGACTCCCGGACGGATGCAGCAGCTCTCGGCAGCCGGCTAGGCTTGACCACCTTCTCCAGGTTGCACGGGTGAAGTGTGCCCGCATTTCGAGTTCACCGGTCATCGCCCGTCAGTCGCGCACGATTGATTCGACAGCCGCCGACCGACACCGGCCCACGATGCAGGACGTGAACCACATCGACGAAGAGAGGCCGTCGACGGCGCGGATCGGAAAGGCGCGTCCGCGTCATGTCGCCATACCGGGACGGTCGCTGCAACCGTGACCGCATGGTGGCATGTGCCGAGCCTCAGCGCACCTCACCTGATTTCGACTCGGGCTCGGCTAGCGCCTCGCCCGGCTCAATCGGCGTCATGATCACCTGATTTCGACTCGGGCTCGGCTAGCGCCTCGCCCGGCTCAATCGGCGTGATAATCACCTGATTCCGGCGTCGTCTCGCGGGTGGTTCCCGGCATGCCGAAGGGTGGTTCCCGGGCACGTCGAAGGGCTCCATCAGCAGGGTGACTCCGACGCGCTCCCCTTGAGTTGGACGCAGATCACAGGCAGGGTCGGATCATGAAGAACGGGAAGTGGCAAGAACTGGACCCGCGCATGCGCCAGGCGATCATGGTCGCAGCCGCCTTCGAGGCCGGCCTCAAGGTCGCGGCATTCATCGACCTCGCACGGCGCCCGAGCGCGAGCGTCCGCGGCTCGAAGGTCGGCTGGGCCGCGGCACTGACGGTAGTCAACTCGGTCGGGGCCGTCCCCGTGCTGTACTTCCTCCGCGGCCGAAAGCAGCCATAACCCCTGCCAAGCCCGCGGAACCGCACCCGCCGCCCGCCACGTCACAGCACCACGCGACCGGGTGTGGACAACCCCGGAATCCGAGGCAACCTCGGATAGCGTGTGCCGCAGGAGGATCAGGACGGAGGCCGTATGCAGGGGCTCTACGCGCTCAAGCCGTGGTACAGCCGCCGCCTGGGTCGGCTCGTCCGATTCGCAGTCGAGCGCCGGATCTCACCCGACGTCTTCACCCTCGTCGGCATCCTGGGCGCGGTGCTCGCAGCGGTCTGCATCGCCTACGGCTGGTGGATCGCTGCCCTGGCCATGCTCGCCGTGCGTCTGGGCGGCGCCAACCTGGACGGCGCCGTCGCCCGAGCGCGCGAGGTGAGCCGCCCGTGGGGGTTCGTGCTCAACGAGATCGGAGATCGCTCCTCCGACCTGATCGCCTTCGGCGGGCTCTTCGCGCTCGCGGCGCGCACCGCCGGCGCGACCGGCACCTCCGCCGTCCTGGTCCTGGTGGCCGCGGCGGCCGCCATGTTGCCCACGACCGCCTCGCTCGCGGCCGCCGGCGCGGGTGCGACTCGCCGCAACGGCGGCCCCTTCGGCAAGACCGAGCGGTGCCTGGCCATGGTCGTCGCCGCGGCGCTGCCTTCCTGGATCCCGTGGGTATGCGGTGTGATCGTCGCCGGGTCCCTGCTCACCGCGGCGCTGCGCCTCCGCGCTGCACACGGTGAGCTGCGAGAGCGGGTGGCGTCATGAACGAGTCGCTGCCGCACGCGCTCGTCGACGCCTACCTGCGCCTCCTGCACCTGGACCGGCGCTCGATGCGGCTCGACCTGGACGTCTGGTTCGTGCACCTGCACATCACCGGCCGAGGAGTGTTCTTCTTCTGGGTCACCCTGACCATCCTCGCCCTCGCCGGCGTCGCCGTGCTGATCTCGCGCAAGCGCGAACTGCTCACCAAGTGGATCACCTGGGTGATGATCCTGCCGATCGTCGGCATCCCGATCTGGATCGGGCGCGGCCCGACCGCCGTGCTGTGCGTCGTGCTCGCCCTGATCGCGATCCGCGAATACTCACGCCTGGTGCGCCTCCCCCCGGTCGACACGGGCGTCCTCTATCTCCTCGCGATCGGCTATCCCCTCGCCGCCTGGCTGCAGCCGTCGCTGCTCCACCTGGCCCCACTGATCGTCCTGCTGTGCGCCCTGCCGTCGGTGCTGTCCGGCGACCTGCGCCACGGCGTCCGCCGCGCCGTCTTCACCGGCTTCGGCTCGATCTGGATCTGTTGGGCCCTGTCCAGCATGGTCTTGATCTGGCGCGACGCGTTCCTCGTCTGCTTCGCGGCGGCGGCGACCGATGTCGCCGCGTGGTGCGGGGGCAAGGGGTTCCGCCGATTCGGGTGGGCACGGCGCCCACTCTCCCCACTGAGCCCCAACAAGACGGTCGGCGGCCTGGCGGGCGCGGTGATCGGCGCCTTCGTCGTCCTCACCCTGCTCGGCACGATCTCGGTCGGGCTGCTGCTGGCGGTCGCGCTCGGCGGTGTCCTCGGCGACCTGCTGGAGTCGATGGTCAAACGCCAGGCGGGGGTCAAGGATGCCGGGGAGTGGCTTCCCGGCTTCGGCGGTCTGCTCGACCGCGTCGATTCGCTGCTCCTGGTCCTCCCACTCGCCGCGGTTGCCCTGACATAGAAGGGATTCGAGACGATGACACGCTTCGCGAACGCCTCCCGCCACCACCTGTGGCGTGCCGTCTGTGCCGTCGCCGGAGGGCTCACGGTCACGGGCGACGCTCCGCCCGGCCCTGGTGGCATGGTCGTCGTCGCCAACCACGCGTCGCACGCCGACACCGCGGCGCTGCTCGCCGGCCTGCCTGCCTCGCGCGGCCCGGTCTTCGCCGCGGCGGCCGACTACTGGTTCGACGTGTGGTGGCGCCGGCTGCTCATCACCGGACTCGCCGGCGGTCTGCCGGTGCGCCGGGGTGACGGCGGTGGCTACGCCGGGCTGTATGCCGCGGCCGCACCCGCGCTCGCGGCCGGCCGCGCCGTGGTGATCTATCCGGAGGGCACCCGCACCACGGACGGCACGGTGGGCCGATTCCATTCCGGCGCGCTGCGGCTCGCGCGCGACTGCGGCGTGCCGATCCTTCCCGTCGCCGTGCTCGGCACCGGCGACGTGCTGGCGAAGCACGGCCGTTTTGCGCCGACGCCGATGGAGACCCGTGTCGGCACGGCACTACCGCCCGGAGAGGTCGATGCCGCCGATCTGCGCGACCAGGTCGTCGAGATGCTCGGCGCAGGACGGGCCACGGTCCGCCGCTCCCCCATCTGGCGCCGGATCAGGGACGGCGTCGACCAACCCACCTGCCTCGCGCTCGGATTCACCTGGGGATTCGCCGAGGCGGTCAGTTGGCCGATCATGGCCGAGATGGCACTGGTCTTCTTCGGCGTCGCGTCCCCGCAGCGCATCCCGGCGCTGGCCGCGTCGGTGACCGCCGGGTCCGTATGCGGTGTGCTCACCACGGCGGCCCTCGCCCGGCGCGGCGTGCGCGCGCCGGCACCGCTCACCACCCCGCGCATGCACGCTGCGGCACGGCGTCACCTGACTGCCGGTGTGGCGGGCATCGGCCATCAGGCGCTCGGCGGCATACCGGTGAAGGTCTATGCCCGAGCGGCGGGCGAACTCGACTTGCCCGCAGGCAAGCTCGCCGTGGCGGCGCTCATCGAGCGCGGTGCCCGGATGGCGGGCTGCGCCGCAGGAGTCATGGCGCTCGAACGTCCCCTGCGACCCCTGATTCGCCGGCTCTACGGCCCTTACCTGGCGGTGAGCGGTGTCGTCTTCACGATCACCCTGCGCCAGATCGTGCGCGCCTGGGGGCCACGGGGCATGCACTGAGCCCCCGCGAAAGGTTCGCGGGGGCTCGGTGAGGCGATCGCGCTCAGGCCTTCTTGGCGGTCGTCTTGCGCGTGGTCGTCTTCTTGGCCGGGGCCTTCTTGGCGGTCGTCTTGCGCGCCGTGGTCTTCTTGGCGGCCGGCTTGGTCGCGGCGCCCTGCTTGGCGGCGTTGCTGCGCGCGCTCGTCCGGGCGTCGGACTCCAGCGTCTCGGCCTTGACCTCGACGGCCTCGGCGACCTTCACGGTCTCCTGCGCGGCCTGCTTGCGGCCGGAGTAGACGGCGCCGAGCGCGGCGGACTGGGCGTCCTCGGCGACCTTGCGCACGGTGCCGACGGCGCTCTGGGCCTGGTCGACGACGCGGTCGGCCCGCTCACTCACCTGCTCCACCTCGGGGCGGCGACGCAGCTCGCTCACGATCTGCTCGCCGCGCGTCGCGAACTGGGTGTAGGCCTTGTCGAACTCGCCGCTCCAGGTCTCGAACTGCGTGGTCGCCGTGCTCGGGAGGGACTCGACGTGGCTGCGCACGCCGGCGACGGTGTCGGTCACCTTGGTCTGCAGTGCCTTCGGAGCGAGGTCCTCGCGCAGGGCCAGAGTGCGGCGGGTCGCCTCGTCGACGGCGTCCTTGACCTGGCTGACGGCCTGGTCGGCGACGCCGACGACGGCGTAGATCGGGGTGGTGTCGGTGAGGGTCTTCTTGAAGTCGAAGCTCATGGTGTCTTCCTTTCGTCGAGGTCCGGCCGACGGCCGGATCCGATGGTCGGTGGGCGGCTCAGTCGCCGACGAACGACGCGTAGACGTCCAGCAGGACGGTGCGCTGCCGCTCGGTCAGCTTCGGGTCGGCGAGGATGGCTCGCCGCACGTCGATCTCCGCCTGCTCGTCGGCCGCCTCGAGGATGCCGGCGTGCACGTAGAGCTGTTCGGCGGAGACCCGCAACCCCTTGGCCAGTGCCTGCAGGATCTCGGCGGAGGGCTTCTTCAGCCCGCGCTCGATCTGTGAGAGGTAGGGGTTGCTGATCCCCGTGCGGTCGGCCAGTTGACGCAGCGACAGGTGCGCCTGCTGGCGCTGCTGACGCAGGTAACCGCCGAGGTCGGTCACGGGGTTCGGGTTCATGGCTTCAGTATGCTTGCTTCAGTTAGCACTTTGCAAGCCAGAGTATGCGTGAGGTGCGTCACGCCTCGCGGCAGCGCGTCAGGGAGTGACGATCGGGGTCTGCGCCGCCGAGATCTCGCCGACCTCCAACACCGCGTCCACCGGGGTGTTGCGTTTGATCACCGCGAGCGCGATCGGACCGTCCTCGTGATGGCGCTGTGCGGAGGTGATGCGCCCGACCGCGCGCCCGCCACCGTGGGGCGTCAGTTCCGCGCCCACCTCCGGCAGGACGTGCCCCGACCCGTCGAGGTGCAGGAAGACCAGGCGCCTCGGCGGCTTGCCGAGGTTGTGCACTCGCGCGATCGTCTCCTGGCCGCGATAGCAGCCCTTGTGCAGATGGACGGCCGTGCGCAGCCAGTCGAGTTCGTGCGGGATGGTGCGGTGGTCGGTCTCCCACCCCGCGCTGGGGCGCCAGGCGGCGATGCGCAGCGCATGCGCGGCCCACATCCCTGCGGGGGGCCGGTCATCGACGATCTGCATGAGCCGGTCGCGGGGCACGATCAACTCGCGCCACGGGCGGTCCTGCCCCGGGTGCGGTGTCGCGCCGCTGTAGGACGCGGTGTCCGGGCCGAGTGCCGGCCACGGGTCGCGCCAGGCGATCACGCCGTCGGAGGCCAGTTCGTGCGGCGTCGACTCGGCCGCGATCGGCTCGCCCAGCACGGCATACCGCTGCGTGACGTCCTGGACCTCGACCCGCAGCATGAAACGCATCGAGTCCAGCCAGGCGACCAGATCGCCGACCCGGCCCGGCGTGGTGGTGATCCAGGTGGTCTCGCCGTCGTCGACGAGGTGCAGCTCGTGCTCGATGTGCCCCTTCGGGCTGAGCACGAGCGATTCGGTGGACGTATGCGGCGCGAGGTCGTCGAGCCGCTGCGACGTGATGGAGTGCAGCCAGCTGAGCCGGTCCGGGCCGGTCACCTGCGCCACCCCGCGGTGCGACAGGTCGACGACACCGAGGCCTCCGGCGAGCAGCCGTTGCTCGCGGGTCGGGTCGCCGTAGTGGGCGGCGACCCCCGCATCCAGGCCCACCCCCTCGACGGCGCCAGGAGCGTCGAGCAGAGGGCTGTGCATCGCGGTGGTGTCCACGCCTCCAGGCTACGTCCCGCCGGTCGAGGCACAACACCGGAGTGCGACGCCCCCGCGAGCGAGATCGACGCGCAATCGGCGCGCCGTCCCCAGGTGGCCGATGCGGCGGTGCCGGAGAACCTACACTTCACCTCATGGCCGACGACACCGATGAGCCCGACTCGACCACGCCCGGGTCGGACGGCGGCGACGCCGCCGACGGCCACGCCGGTGAGGAGGGCGCGGCTGCCGCCACCACGCAGGCGCCCCGCCGCAGACGCAGCAAGGTCAAGGTCACGCTGCTGACCCTGCTGACGATGCTCGTGATCGTCGTGCTCGCCGCCGGCGGATTCGCGCTCTATCTCAACCACCTGCTCGACTCCAACGTCAAGCACGCCGGGCTGCTGCCCGACGACGGGTCCGGCTCCGCCCCCACCCGACAGGCGGAGGCCGGCGACGCCCAGAACATCCTGCTGCTCGGGTCGGACTCGCGCGACACGTCCGACATCCACGACGCCTCCCGGGCCGACGTCATCCAGCTGGTGCACATCAGCAAGGGGCACAAGTCGATCCAGGTCGTCCACTTCCCGCGCGACCTGTTCGTGCCGATCCCCGGGCACGGGAAGAACAAGATCAACGCCGCCTACGCGTTCGGCGGCGCGCCGCTGCTGGTCACCACCTTGCAGAACCTGCTCGGGGTCCACATCGACCACGTCGCGCAGATCGGGTTCACCGGCTTCGCGAAGGTCACCGACGAGCTCGGCGGCGTCGACGTCTACGTGACCCAGCCGTTCAGTGAGAAGGGCTACGGCACGTTCTCCAAGGGCTGGAACCACATGAACGGCAAGCAGGCGCTGGGCTTCGTCCGCGAGCGCCACCAGCTGCGCGAGGGCGACATCGACCGCGGTCGTGACCAGCAGGCCTGGATCAAGGCCGTCCTCAAGAAGACCCTGAAGACCAGCACCTTGATCAACCCGGTCAAGCTGTCGCGCATCATCGACGACATCACCGAGAACACCGTCGTCGACAACGACATGACCACGTCCTACATGCGCGGCACGGCCTTCAAACTGCGCAACATCCGGATGAAGGACGTCACGTTCTTCACCGCGCCGTTCGACGGATTCTCGTCGGTCAAGGGCGTCGGGTCCATCGACGTGGTCGACACGCCGCAGATGAAGAAGCTGGGCACGGCGCTGGCCAAGGACGACATGGCCGATTACACCCATGGCAAGAACACCCTGAAATAGTCATCCACAGACCCGAGGAGCGTGACCGTGCCCTTCGCACTCGACCCCGACCTGTCCCCCGACCTCGCGCCGCTCGCCTGGCTCGTGGGCAGGTGGGCCGGAGCCGGCGTCGTCGGCTACCCGACCATCGAGTCGGCCCATTTCGGCCAGGAGATCACCTGCAGCCACGACGGTAGGCCGTTCCTGCGCTGGGAGAGCCGCACCTGGCTGCTCGACGAGGACGGCGAGAAGGTCCGTCCACTGGCCACGGAACTGGGGTTCTGGCGCCCGGCACCCGGCGGTGAGGTCGAGCTGCTGCTGACCCACCCGACCGGCATCATGGAGATGTACTACGGCACGACGGACACGGCCAAGATCGAGCTGCGCACCGACGGAGTGCTACGCAGCCCCCTGGCCAAGGAATACACCGCCGGCACGCGCCTCTACGGGCTGGTCGACTCCAAGCTGATGTGGGCGATGGACATGGCCGCGATGGGTCAGTCGCTGCAGAGCCACGTATCGGCCGAGCTCAAGCGCATCGGCTGATCAGCGCACCAGGGCCCACATCGCGGCGGTGGGGACGATGCCGGCCACGAGCGTGCAGGCCGTGCCGATCGCCAACTGCGCGACCTGGTCGCGCCCGGTCGGCTGCGCCGCGAGGATGTGCCGCAGCGCGTGAGCGACCCCGGCGGAGACCAACCCGGTGAGCAGCAGCACGTTCCACGTGCCGTCCGCGGCCAGGCCGAGCAGCAGCCCCAGCGCGGCACCGAGCAGCAACCCGGCGGGCAGGGTCCACTCCGCCAGCCGATGACTGCGGTGGAACGCATGGTCCACGACGATCGCCAGCGCGGTCGCCCCGGCGGCGGCGATCACGGCCAGGTCGCCGTGGCTGCGGGTCATCGCCTCCTGCACGAAGGCCCCGCCGGCCAACACGCCGAGCCCGAAGGCACTGCCGGCGATCGACACGACGAGGGCCTCCCGACCGTCGGTCCGGGTCAGTTCGTGCAGGAAGGTCAGCCCCAGGCAGACCGCGAGCGCGGCCCCCAGCCACCGCATCCCGGCGTCGGCGTCGGCACCGGCAGCGGTGAAGGCCACCACCCCCGCGACCAGGACGAGGCTGCTGCCGCGCGGACGTGGCAGCCCGAGCAGGACCGGCCACCCCCACGCGAACACCAGGCCCACCAGCACGTAGGCCGCACTCACGACCTGCGCGTCGACCAGGGCGCCCAGGACGAACAGGGCCGAGCCGACCACGCCTGCGGCGACGGCATACGGGGTCAGCAGTCGATCGACGGTTCGGTCAGCGTGGCGCACTCGCGCATCCTCCCATCACCCTCCGGCGAACGGAGGAAGTATCTCGACGACGCTGCCGTCCGCGATCGCGACGTCCGCATCGATCCGGCGGCCGTCGACGAGCACGGTGGCCACGGTCAGCACGCGTTCGAGCTCCGGATGGGCTCGGGCCGCCGCCCGCGTCGCCTCGCCGGCGGTTCGGGCCGGCATGCGTTCCTCGTCGACGCCCGCCGCGGCGCGCGCCGCCGCCCAGTAGCGCACGACTACCTCACTCATGTCTCGCTCGCCGCCTCTTTCCCTCGCGATCGCCACGCTCGCGCCCAATGTGGCACATCCCACTCTCCGCCGCCGCACAGGGGCGTCCCGGCGGGCACGACGTATTGTTCATGAGCATGGCACGGGTGCTGATGCTCACCGACGCTCGCGGCGCGAGCATCGAGGTGTTGCCCGCGCTCGGGCTGCTCGGGCACGTCGTGCGGATCCTGCCCACCGATCCCCGGTCCCTGGTCGACCCGCCGGACTTCGACGTGATCGTGTTGGATGCCCGCCGCGACCTCGCCGGCGCGAAGGGACTGGCCGCGGTCCTGGGCAGCACCGGCCGATCCGCGCCGCTGCTGGCGGTCTTCACCGAGGGGGGCCTGACGGCACTGACCGGCGACTGGGACGTCGACGACGTGATCCTGGAGTCCGCCGGGCCGGCCGAGGTCGAGGCCCGCCTCCGGCGCGCACTCACCCGCTCGCAGGCCACCTCGCCGCCGGAGGACCCCGCGCCGATCACCGCCGGCGGGCTGGTCATCCACGAGGAGGCCTACACCGCCCGGGTGCGCGGGCGCCCGCTCGATCTGACCTACAAGGAGTTCGAGCTGCTGAAGTATCTCGCCCAACACCCCGGACGCGCATTCACGCGTGCGCAGTTGTTGCAGGAGGTCTGGGGCTATGACTACCTCGGCGGCACCCGCACCGTGGACGTGCACGTCCGGCGGCTGCGCGCCAAGCTGGGCCCCGACCACGAGGCGCTGATCGGCACGGTCCGGCATGTCGGATACCGGTTCGTGCGGCCCGTCGAGGGGCCGGGGCTGCCGCACGCCGTCTCATGACCGACGATGGCCTCGACCGCGCCGTCGTCCCCGAGGAAGGGAGCACCGTGAACGCGCCGACCTGGCAGGACCCCCCGTCCGCCGAGACTCTCGAGGCGATCCGGACCGTCGCCGAACGCTGCACCGCCCACGACGGTGTCGCGCCGTTCTCCGAGGCCACCGTGCTGGCCCTGGGCCGTATGGCGAGTGGTTCCGCCGACCACGGCCTGCGGGTGCTCGTGGACGCCTCCGCCGTGAACGGCGCCGCGCTGCTGGCCGACGACGGCTCGGCGGAGGTCGCCGTCCTGCCCGCCGCACGCGGGCGGGGGCACGGCGGGCGGCTCCTCGACGCCCTGCTGGAGGCCGAGCCGACCGTGTCGATCTGGGCGCACGGAGACCTGCCCGCCGCCCAGGGCGCCGCGCGATCTCGCGGGCTGACCGTCGGCCGCAACCTGTGGCGGATGGAGCGGCGCACGGACGCCGAGCCGGTCATCGCCGCCCCCCGCATCCCCGAAGGATTCGCCGCACGCACGTTCGTGCCGGGGCAGGACGAGCAGGCCTGGCTGGACCTGAACGCCACGGCGTTCGCCCACCATCCCGAGCAGGGCCGGATGACCCTGGACGATCTGCGCGAGCGGATGGCCCAGCCGTGGTTCGAGGCCGCCGGGCTCCTGCTCATCGAGGACCGGCGCGAGGCGCACCCGCGGCTCGTGGCCTCGCACTGGACGAAGGTCGCCGAGCCGGACGTCGGCGAGGTCTATGTCGTCGCGGTCGACCCGGTCTACCAGGGGCAGGGCCTCGGCAAGGCCGTCACCGCGCTCGGGCTGCACCACCTGGCGGCGCGGGAGGTGCCCACCATCGAGCTCTACGTGGAGGGGGACAATGCGCCCGCGGTCGCCACCTACACCGGGTGGGGTTTCGCGCGGGCGAGCGTCGATGTCATGTATTCACGCGCCGTTCATGAAATCCTGACACCATAGGCCTCATGCAGATGCCTGCAGAACATCTCGCCCCGTCCGGGCCGTCCGCACCCGAGCTGGATCCGTCGGTCGAGACGGTGGTGAGCGACGCCTCGCTGATCCGGGTCAACCAGCGAGTCGCGGACCGTCTGCGGAGCGTGACCGGGCACCCGGACGACGAGAGCGCCGACGTCCTGCCGGACGATCGATTCCTGGACCGGGAGATCTCCTGGCTGCAGTTCAACGAGCGCGTCCTGCAACTGGCATTGGACCCCGCGGTGCCCCTGTTGGAGCGGGCGCGCTACCTGTCGATCTTCTCCAGCAACCTCGACGAGTTCTTCATGGTGCGGGTCGCCGGACTGAAGCGACGCATCGCGACCGGGCTCGCGGTCCGGGCGAGTTCGGGTCTGGAACCGCGCGAGGTGCTCGACGAGATCTCGCGGACCGCACACCAACTCATGGACCTGCACGCTCAGGCGTTCCAGGCCAACGTCCGGCCCGCGCTGCAGGATGTGGGGATCCGCATCCTGCACCCGGACGAGTGGACCGAGGCGGACCGCGACCATCTGAGCACGATCTTCCGTTCGCGCATCTATCCGGTGCTCACCCCGCTGGCCGTCGACCCGGCTCACCCGTTCCCCTACATCTCCGGGCTCTCGCTCAATCTCGCGGTCGTCCTGATCAACCCCAAGACGGACCGGGAGCACTTCGCCCGCGTCAAGGTGCCGCCTCTGTTGCCCCGACTGATGCGCCTGCCCGCTCGGGACGACGATGAAAAGCTCTATGCGACACGCTTCGTCACGATCGAAGACGTCATCGCCGAAAACATGCAGCACCTGTTCCCCGGCATGCAGGTGCGTCAGAAGTTCACCTTCCGCGTCACCCGCAACGAGGACCTCGAGGTCGAGGAGGACGACGCCGAGAATCTCCT
Source organism: uncultured Intrasporangiaceae bacterium (assembly GCA_964566985.1). Lineage (GTDB taxonomy): Bacteria > Actinomycetota > Actinomycetes > Actinomycetales > Dermatophilaceae > Leekyejoonella. Next base: position 4,758 of record CAZMLG010000050.1, on the reverse strand, counting down.
GACGGCGCTCGAGAAGGAGCTGACCCGGCGCCGATTCGGCCCCCCGGTGCGGCTCGAGGTCGCCGACGATCTCGACGACCACGTGCTGGATCTGCTGGTGCGCGAACTCGGCGTCGGGGAGGACGAGGTCTACCGTCTCCCCGAGCCCATCGACCTGCGCGCGCTGGACGTGATCGCCGACCTGGACCGGACCGAGTTGCGCTGGCCCCCGTTCGTCGCGATGACCCACCCCGATCTGGCCCCGGTCGAACGTGCGGCGGCGCCCGACGTGTTCGCGGCCATGCGCTCCGGCCCCATCCTGCTGCACCATCCGTATGACGCGTTCTCCACCTCGGTGCAGGCGTTCATCGAGCAGGCCGCCGGCGACCCCCACGTCGTCGCGATCAAGCAGACGCTCTATCGCACGAGCGGCGACTCCCCCATCATCGACGCACTCATCGATGCGGCGGAGGCCGGCAAGCAGGTGCTCGCGGTCGTCGAGATCAAGGCCCGGTTCGACGAGCAGAACAACATCGGCTGGGCCCGCAAGCTCGAACGCGCCGGCGTCCACGTCGTCTACGGCATGGTCGGGCTCAAGACCCACGCCAAGCTGTGCCTGGTCGTGCGCAGCGAGGGCGACACCATGGTGCGCTACAGCCATGTCGGCACCGGCAACTACAACCCGAAGACGGCGCGGCTCTACGAGGATCTCGGGCTGCTGACGTGCGACCGAGACGTCGGAGAGGACCTCTCCCGGCTCTTCAACCAGTTGTCCGGCATCGCGCCGCGCTCGAAGTTCAAACGCCTTCTGGTGGCGCCCCGTTCGGTGCGCAGCGGGCTGCTCTCACAGATCGAGCAGGCGACCAAGGCCGCCGAGGACGGCACGCCGGCCCGCATCCAGATGAAGGTCAACTCGTTGGTCGACGAGCAGATCATCGACGCGTGCTATCGCGCGTCCATCGCGGGGGTCGACGTCGATCTGTGGGTGCGCGGCATCTGTGCCCTGCGTCCCGGGGTCCCCGGCCTGTCCGACCGGATCCGGGTCCACTCGGTGCTGGGCCGGTTCCTGGAGCACTCGCGGGTCTTCCGCTTCGTGATCGAGGGACAGGACGACGTCATCTACCTCGGAAGCGCCGACATGATGCACCGCAACCTGGACCGCCGGGTCGAGGCGATGGTGCGGGTGACCTCCGAGCGGCACATGCGCCGCCTGTCCAAGCTACTCGACACCGCGATGTCGGACCGCACGGCGACGTGGCAGCTCACCGGCGACGGGCGGTGGGAACGCCACCATCTGGACGCCGACGGCGAGCCGTTGCAGGATCTGCAGGCCGGGTTGATCGCGACCTACGCGAAGCGCAGGCGGAAGGCGAGACGCCGGTGAGCTCGCACGATGCCGGGTCGTCGGTGCGGGCCGCGGGGGCCGTGCTGTGGCGCCACCGTGAGGGGGCCCTGCAGGTCGCGTTGGTGCACCGCCCGAAATACGACGACTGGTCGTGGCCGAAGGGCAAGCTGGAGTCCGGCGAGCAGTGGCCGGCCGCCGCCGCGCGAGAGGTCGAGGAGGAGACGGGCCTGACCCCGCGCCTCGGTATGCCGTTGCCCAAGGGCGTCTATTCCCTGCCCGGCGGGCGCGTCAAGGAGGTCCGCTACTGGGCTGCCGAGGTGGCCGGCGGAGACGGGGCGCTGGAGCACGAGATCGACCAGGTGGTGTGGCTGACCGTCCCCGAGGCACGCGACCGACTGACGTATGACCGAGACGGGTTGCAGCTGCAGGCGATCGCCAAGGCGGACCGCCAGGACGTGTTGCGCACCTGGCCGTTGGTCGTCGTCCGACACGCCGAGGCCGTCGGCCGCAGCTCGTGGGACAAGCCCGACATCGCCCGGCCGCTCAACCGCAGCGGCAACGCACGCTCGAAGAATCTCGTGCCGCTGCTGTCGGCCTACGGCGTGGCGAAGGTCCTGACCTCGGACGCGGTGCGCTGCGTCGACACGGTGGCGCCGTTCGCCAAGGCGGCCCGCCTCGATCTGCGCCGCAAGGGCGGGCTGTCGGAGGACGGGTTCGAGAGCAACCCCAAGAAGGTGCTGCGTCACCTGGACCGTGCGCTCGAGAAGGCGAAGCCGGTGGCGCTGTGCACGCACCGACCGCTGCTGCCCTCGATGCTCGCGCGTCTCTACGACCAGGCGGTGCCCGGGTCGCTGGCCGAGGAGTTGCTGGTCGCCCTGGGCGAATCCGGGATCGACAAGGGCGAGGCGCTGGTCTGCCAGGTCGTCGGCACCGCCGCCGACGCCCGCGTCGTCACGGTCGAGCGGCTGCGCCCGCGCTGATCACCTCCTCGACGGGTGCCTGCCGGACCGTCGACGCACCGCCGGCGATATCCACGCCCTCGCGGCACGCTATAGCGCAACGAACCGTCAACTCCGGTCTCGGTCCACCACGAGTATCGACGCTCTGTTGCGTGATAACGCAACAGCCGGGCGGCGATCCCCGTTGCCGATCGTCTACCGACGGCCCAGGTGTCTCAGTCTGGCCGAGTATCTCTGGCCCGCCCTCGCCAGGTCACCGGAGATTGACGAGGCCGAGCGGGACCTGCCCGGTATGGCATACCCCTGCGGGACCGTCGCCCGTGATCGGGCGCTGGGTCACCCGGGCGTCCGGGTCGTCGCCGGTGATGGTTCCGTTTACGGCACACTATCCACCAAGTTTTCCCCGATGCATGGGTGCGCGATCTGCATACCACGGTTGCAGGCGGTGTGAACGAGTAGGCAAAACGCGGCACATATGACGCGGTGTGCCTACCGGCGGTGGGCGGCCTCGTCACGGGTAGGCAAAGCGCGGCACATATGACACGATCTGCCTACCCTCGCGTGCGGCGTTCGCACGGCAGGCGCGATGGAGGTCGGCACGGATGTGCGCCGACAGAGCCTCTCAGAAACCGTAGGTGTCGTTCCGGGAGCGCCGGGGCGATTCAGCCCTCGGGCACCGCTTCGCTCATCGCGCTGATCTGGAAGGTGGCTCCGGTCGGATCGGCGATCGTCGCGATGCGCCCGAAGGGTGAATCCACCGGGCCGTCCACGACTTTCCCGCCGAGTCGTCGCACTGCACCCAGCGCCGGCTCGGACCCGTCGACCCCGAAGTAGACCCGCCATCCGGTCGCCTCCGCAGGCATGATCTCCGTGGCGTCGCACATCCCCCAGGTGGTGCTCTCGGCCGGCCCGTTGGTGACATATCGCGCGGGCCCGTCGCCCATCGGCTCACCCATGGGCACCAGGTGCGCGTCGAACACCGCACCGTAGAACGCGCCGGCGGCCGCGAACTGGTGTGTCATCAACTCGAACCACACCGGCGATCCGTGCCCGCCGGTGAATTCGTAACCCTCGACCGCTCGGGGCTGCCACATCCCGATCCTCGCGCCGGTGGAGTCCAGCACGACGGCCATACGGCCCGAATCGCCGACGGTATCGGGTCCGGCGATCACGCTGCCCCCGTTGTCGCCGGTCCGTGCCACGCGAGCGTCGACGTCGTCGACTGCGAGGTAGACGTTCCACCCGGAGGTGAGTGGCTGCCCGTCCGGGCAACTCATCCCGGTGATATCCATGAGCCCCCCGACGAGGGCACCATCGCTCCGGATCATGTGGTAGTGGTTGAATGCCTCTCCGAGATCCTCGAATTCCCAACCGAACAGGCCGGAGTAGAAGTCCGTGGCCGCTCGGAGGTCGGTGACGCTGACGTCCAGCCAGGTGCTGGTGCCGGTGCTGCGGGTCATGTCGTGCTCCTGTGCTCGGGCGGGGCCCGCGATGCGGGACGTGTGCTCCACGGTAGATAGCCGGCAGGCGTCGTCCTTGTCCGTTCCTGCGCAGTTCAGCGGGGCGGCAGCAGGCTCGGCAGCGCCGCCAGCAGCGGGGGCCGGTGGGCGTCGGACACCGCGAAATGCAAGGTGAGCCGTGCGGGCCGGGTGACCGGCACCGGGTGGACCGCGACCATCGGCACCTCGGGCACGAGCTGGTCCAGCGGTTCGGCGTGCGCCGGCACCGCGAACGCGAGCAGGTATGGTGCGCCCTGCCGCAACGGCAACGTGATCGATCCACCGCCGGTCACGAGAGTGCCCGACCACGGCAGCCCGATGGGTGCGGGACGGGGGAACCATCCCACCCAGATCGAGGCGTCACCGCGCGGGCTGAAGCCCACCGGAAGCTCCAGGTCGACGTGCACCGATCCCGGGCCCGGTGCCGGCAGGGAGAAGGGCTGCAGGGCCTGGTCGGCCAGACGGTCCGGCAGGCGCCGCAGGCGGCCCGGTGACACCCCGACCGTCGCCCCGAAGCGCCGGGTGAAGCTGGACAGCGAGTCGAACCCCACAGCGGTAGCCACGTCGATCACGGCCTCGTCGCCGGTCAGCAGAAGCCGTTTGGCGGCATCGATCCGCAACGCGATCAGATACTGCCCGGGACCGATACCGACGCTGCGGGTGAACAGGCGCGAGAAGTGGAACGGGCTGTATCCGACATGGTCGGCCAGGTCGGTCGCGTCGACCTCCGCGGACAGCCGCCGTGCGAGCGTGATCGCACGGGCGATCGAGTCGGGCGTGATCGAGGTCACGCGATCGAGTCTACGGTGGCCGCCGACGGCGGCGCCGGATCCGGCCGCCCCGTGACGCGCGACGGTGCCCCGGTCTCGCAGGAGACCGGGGCACCGTCGGTGTCGCAGATCGACTAGGAGTCGAAACCCAACGACGCGTCGTCCAGACGGACCGCCTCGCCCGAGCCCGGACCGAAGACCGGGTA
>CAZMLG010000049.1:0-19259 GCA_964566985.1 uncultured Intrasporangiaceae bacterium | reverse complement strand
GATCGCCAGGACGAGCTGACCGAGCATCCCGTCGGTGCCGTTGATCAGCGCCAGCCCCTCCTTCTCGCGCAACTCGACCGGCGTGATGCCGTGAGCGGCCAGCGCGCCGGCGGTCTCGTGCAGCTCACCGTCACGATCACGGACCTGCCCTTCCCCCATGACCGCGAGCGCGCAGTGCGCCAGCGGCGCGAGGTCGCCGGAGCAGCCGAGGGAGCCGTATTCGTGCACGACCGGGGTGAGCCCGGCGTTGAGCAGGTCGGCATACGCCTGGGCGGTCTCCACGCGCACCCCGGTGTGACCGGTGGCGAGGGTCGACAGGCGCAGCAGCATGGTCGCGCGCACCACCTCCCGCTCGACCTCGGGTCCGGAGCCGGCCGCGTGGGAGCGCACCAGGCTGCGCTGCAGTTGGGCGCGCATGTCGAGCGGGATGTGCTTGGTGGCGAGGGCACCGAAGCCGGTCGAGACGCCGTAGTGCGGGATGGTGTCGTCCGCCAAGGACTCGATGACCGCGCGGCTGCGGCGTATGCCGTCCGCGGCCTCGTCGCCGATCGTCACCGGCGCTTCGTGGCGGGCGACCGCGACGACGTCGGCGAAGCTGAGGGGGCCGATGCCCACCGTGACCGGGGTGCTCTGCGTTGCGCTCATGGGCTCCATTCCACTCTCTCGGCGCGCGCGGCGCAGGAGGCCACGGCCTATTGTTGTCTCAGATACGAGATTGGGAGGTGACCCAGGTCATGGTCAACGCCCCCGCCGCATCCCACGCGCTCGCCGTGCTGCAGCTCATGGCCCGGCACGCGGAGCCGCTTCCTGCTGCCGCGATCGCCCGCGAGCTGGACCTGCCCCGCTCCTCGACCTATCACCTGCTGGCGGTGCTGGCGGACACCGGATTCGTCAGCCACCTGCGTGACGAACGCCGTTGGGGCCTGGGCGTCGCCGCGTTCGAGTTGGGCTCGGCCTACGTCCGTCAAGCACCCCTTCAGCGGATCTCGCGGCCCGCGCTGACCCGACTGGTCGACTCGACCACCCACAACGCGCACCTGGTCGTGCTGCACGGCAACGACGTGCTCTATGTGATCGAGGAGCGCGCCCCGGGACGCCCGTCGCTCGTCACGGACGTCGGCGTGCGGATGCCCGCCCAGCTGACCGCGTCGGGGCTGGCCATCCTCGCGGCCCTTCCGCCCCAGCAGGTCCGAGCGCTGTTCCCGTCCCGGGACGCGTTCGTGCAGCGCCGTGGACACGGCCCCGCGTCGCTGACCGCGCTGCGCTCCGAACTGGCCCAGGTGCGGCGGCGCGGGTATGCCGTCGAGCGAGACTCGGTGACCGAAGGATTCGCGTCGGTCGCGGCGGCCGTCCTCGACCACAACGGGCATCCTGCCGCCGGGGTGGCGGTCACCTATCCGCACGAGCGGGTCGAGCCGGACCTGGCCGCGCGCCTGGTCCCCGCGGTGCAGGCGGCTGCCGCGGCGCTCAGCCGCCGGCTCGGCCATCGCCCCGCGTCGTGACCCGCCCCGGACAGGCACCTCCTGCCGAGACAGGCCGCCATGCGTGCCCGTCTCGGCGGGAGATGCCTGTCTCGGCATCTGTTGGGAGACTGGGCGCATGACCTCGGGTGACGTCGGCTGCATCGTGCTGTGCGGCGGCACCTCACGGCGCTTCGGTGGCGGCGACAAGACTGCCGCGCCCTTCCGGGGCACCACCGTCCTCGACCATCTGCTGCGTGAGCTTCCCCGCGACGGCCCGATCGTCTGCGTCGGCGAGGCTCGGCCGACGGCCCGCGACGTGCTCTGGGTCCGAGAAGATCCCCCAGGCAGCGGGCCTGTGGCCGGCATCGCCGCCGGCCTGGGACGGATCACCACGCCGGTCGTGGCGGTCGTCGCCGGCGACATGCCGTATGCCGCGCGCGCACTGACCGTGCTGTGCGCAGCCCTCGCCGCGCACCCCACCGCGTCGTCGGCGCGCGCCGTGGACCCCGCCGGACGCCCGCAGTTCCTGCTGGGCGTGCACCGTGCCGCGGCACTGCGCGGCGCGATCCCCGCGGCCGCGGCCGGGCTGCCGGTGCGCCGCGTCCTCGCGACGCTCGAGACCGTCACCGTCCCGGTGCGCGATCTGCTCGCCGCCGACATCGACACCCGCGACGACCTGACCGACCTGGAGTCCCCCGACGACCGCCGCTGACCGGGTCGCCGGCGAGGCTCGGCCTTCGCGCGCAGACGGCGAGGGGCGCCCGTCACCGGGTGACGGGCGCCCCTTTGCGATGCCGGGAGGCGGGCCTACTCCTTGGAGCCGGCCTCTCGCATCTTCTCCAGCTGCCGGGCCGCGGCATCACGGCCGCCGAGCCCGAAGGCCAGCACGCCCGCGGCGGCCGCGCCGATCACGAGCGCGCCGAAGGCCATGTTGATGATCGAGTTGGCCAGGCCCATGTAGCGCAGGCCGACGGCTGCGAACAGCGCGATCACCGCGAAACGGGTGATGGTCGCGGTGGTTCCCTGACCGACCAGCTTGGCCAGCACACCGGCGATCAGCACACCCGCGGCGATGATGGCACCGCCGAAGGCGATGTGCCCGCCGAGCGCCAGGATCGTGTTGAGGATCTCGGTGATCTGCGGGAACCGCAGCATGTTGGCCGCGGCGATCGCGAAGAACAGGACGATCGCGATCTGCACGATCTTCGTGATGATCCCCGGGATGTCCTTGCCCTCGGTGTCGACGCCGACGCTCGCCAGGCCCTTGTCGAAGTCGATGCCGCGCAGCAGCGACTCCAGCAGCGAGGCGACCAGCTTCGCGATGACGACGCCGATCACCAACAGGATCACGGCGGCGAGGATGTTCGGGATCGCCTCCAGGATGATGTGCAGCATGTTGACGGCCGGACCGGAGATGGCCTTGATGTCCAGAGCCTGCAGCGCGGCGATGGCCATGACGATGACGACAACGCCGAACACGAGCTGACCGGCCATCTCGGAGATCTTCGGGCCGCCGGAGCCTGCGGCCGGGGCACCGGCCTGCGCCGACCCCTGACCGGCGGCCACGTCGCCGCCGACTCCTGTCGCGAGCTCATCGGAGGTCTTCTGGCCCAGCTTCGACGCATGCCGGTCGACGTTGGCCGCCTGCAGGGCGGTGACCACCAACTGCCGCGCGACCTTGGCCAGGATGATGCCGATGAACATGATCAGGCCGGCCGCGATGATCTGCGGCACGAAGCCCAGCACTCCGCCGACCAGCTTCTGCAGGGAACTGACGGCGGATGTCAGCGCGAACACGTTCAGCACGGCGATCAGACCGAACAACCAGACGATCAGACTCCCGACCGATGCCAGTGAGTCGGCCGTCGTCTCCCCGTTGTCGGATCTGGCGGACAGCGCCTTGACTCGGCCCAACAGCTTGCTCAGGGCGCTCTTGACGAGTTTTGCAACCAGCCAGGTGATCACCAGTATGACGATGGCCGCGACCACCTTGGTGATGATTCCTGCCCAATCGAAGTCACTCAGATTCATGGTTCCCCAATCTCTCGGTATGTGACTCGCGGGTATTTCCCCTACAGTCCGGACCGTAGTGGCTCGATCGGTGTCGTGCCCGGGAGCGAAGCAACTCGTCTGGAATATATCCATTTCTAGCTGTGACACTAGAATCGCCCCGGTCGCCGCCGGGGCCTCAGTCGCCCCGGCGACCGGGTGACTAGGCTCAAGACATGAAGGCCATCACCCTGCCGACCTTCGGCGACGAGTCCGCACTCACCCCGGCCGACGTCCCGGCGCCGACCGCGACCCCGGGCCAGGTCGTGATCGACGTCGCCGCGGCGGGGGTCAATCGGGCCGACCTCATGCAGCGCCAGGGCCACTATCCGCCGCCGGCCGGTGAGTCGGAGATCCCGGGCCTCGAGGTGAGCGGCACGATCCGCAGCGTCGGCGACGACGTCGACGGATGGGCCCCGGGCGACGAGGTCTGCGCACTGCTGGCCGGAGGCGGGTATGCCGAGCAGGTCGCCGTCCCGGCGGGGCAGGTCCTCCCCCGCCCCGAGGGCGTCGATCTGGTCGACGCCGCCGCTCTGCCCGAGGTCACCTGCACCGTGTGGTCCAACGTCTTCCTCACCGCCAACCTGCAGCCCGAAGAGACGCTGCTGGTGCACGGTGGATCCAGCGGCATCGGCACGATGGCCATCCAGTTGGCCAAGGCCGTGGCCGCACAGGTCGCGGTGACAGCGAGCACGGCGGAGAAGCTGCAGGCCTGCGACGACCTCGGGGCCGACGTCCTGATCAACTACCGGGATCAGGACTTCGTCGAGGAGATCCGCTCGGCGACCGACGGGCGGGGAGCCGACGTCATCCTCGACGTCATCGGCGCCAAATACCTCGGACGCAACATCGACGCGCTCGCCACCAACGGCCGGCTGGTCATCATCGGGATGCAGGGCGGCGCCAAGGGTGAGCTCAACATCCGCGCGCTCCTGGCCAAACGCGCCGCCATCGTCGCCGCCGGCCTGCGCGCCCGGCCCGAACCGGAGAAGTCGACCATCGTCGCGGCGGTGCGTGAGCACGTCTGGCCGATGATCGAACGCCAGGTGGTCCACCCGGTCATCCACCGGCGGCTGCCGCTCGATCGGGCCGGCGAAGCGCACCGGATCCTCGCCGAGTCGCACCACATCGGCAAGGTGCTGCTCACGACCTGAGGACCGGCATACCTCTGCGGTGTCGACGCTCGGTCGGCCCCGCGAGCGCGAAGGCCGGCGGGGCGCCCTGTCATGCCGGTTGGTGGTCGATGGAGGAGCGATTGACCGCCCGCTGCGGCCCACGATCGTTGAGGTGGGCGGGATCCCACAGGTTGGTCTGACCGGCATCGACATCGTCGGGAGTGGCCGGCGGGGTCCGGTCCGTGTACGCGACGTCGTAGGCGAGCACGTCGTCCTGCTTCAACCCGGCGCCCAGGGTGTAGGTGACCACGAGATGATCTCCGGTGCTCGCGTCGGTGCGCTCGAGAATGTCGGACGACCGGCCGTTCACGGTCACGTTGGTGAGCGTCACGTCGGAACTCATCCGCCCGTCCGTCGAGACGTGGATCTCGCATCCCACGGGCGTCGGTGTCGGTCCGACCGACGTGAACGTGGAGGTCGCCGGCCGGCGCAGCGTCCCACCGTCCGACCACGCGGCGTGCTCCCAGGTCGCGGCCACCACCACGCCCCAGACATCCATCGGGCCCAGATCCGTGTGCGGATCGAACTGCACGACGTCGTCGGAGGTCTTGGCGTCCCCGGCCGGCGGGGTGACCGCCCATGTGCGCGGCGTCGGTGCGTCGATCGCGTCGTCGGGGTAGTCACCCTTGAAACTGCGGCCGACGACACCGACGTAGAACCCGGAGAACGAATCCGTGCCGGGTGGAATGGCCACCGGCACGGTGGCGGTGGCCGTCGTCGCGTGCCCGGAGGTGGACACCGTGAAACCGGGAAGGTCGATGATCTTCGCCGAGTCGTCGCCGCGGAAGTAGCCCCTCAGTCCCGTGATCTCCCATACCCGGTCGTCGAAGGTCACCGAGAACGGGAAGCCTCCGGGAGCCTCCTGGCTGCCGTGGTTGGCGACCACCCACGCGATGGGGACATCCATCCGATACGGGTGTGTGTAGTCGGTGTTGTACATGATGACGGTGTCACCCAGTTGCGGCGGATCGAGTGCCACGTCGAATCCCGCAACGGGGCTCGCGACGGCCGCCGGGGCGGCTGCGGCGGTGACGATCACCGGGGCGGCCCAGGCCGTCGCGATGACGGCGCGTCGTCCGACGGTCGCGGGCAGGTGGTGCTCATGCTGCATGGTCGGTCACCAACTCCTCCAATGGTGAGTGATCCCCGAGCCCACCGCCCAGCCTAGGCGGTCGCGGCAGATCCCGGGCATCGTTGCGACGATCCGACGCGCGAACCCGACGCCGCGTTCCGATCCGCGCCTGATGCTCGACGCGTTGTTTGGCAGGATGGAGGCATGTCTCCCGATGACGTGCAGAGCAACCAGTCGGACGACGAGCAGCGGTTCGTCGTCGTCAGCCAGGACGGCATGGGCGTCGCCTCCGGTGGCGATCATGACGAGGAGGAGCCGGAGGACAACCCCGCCAATCTGGTCGAGCATCCCGCGAAGGTGATGCGCATCGGCTCGATGATCAAGCAGTTGCTCGAGGAGGTGCGCAGCGCCCCGCTGGACGAAGCCGGCCGCAAGCGCCTCGCGGACATCCACCACCGATCGATCGAGGAGCTGAAGGACGGCATCGCGCCGGAACTCGTCGAAGAACTCGACCGACTCGCGCTCCCGTTCACCGAGGAATCCCCGAGCGAGGCCGAGTTGCGGATCGCGCAGGCACAACTCGTCGGCTGGCTGGAAGGGTTGTTCCACGGCATCCAGACCGCGATCGTCGCCCAGCAGATGGCGGCACAGGCACAACTGCAGGCGATGCGCCGCGGACTACCCCCCGGTCAAGGCGGCGGGCACGCTGCGGGGATGCCTCCCGGTATGCCATCGCCCGGCCGCGGCCCCGGCGACTCGCCCACCGGCCAATATCTCTGACTACTCGTACAACACGTACTGCGGCGCAGGGTCGAGCGACAAGACCTGCCGCGGCGTCATCAACGGGCCGCTGCGGGCGTCCTCGTCGAAGAAGAGCTTGAACCCGGGACGGACGAAGTCCGGTGTTCCCCGCATGACCTTCCGATAGGCCGACGTCTTCTCTTTCGCGGTGCCGATCCCGTCGGCCGACTTCACGAGCGCGAGTTCGTCGCGGTCGGTGAGCGCCGACTCATCGCTGACGATCGACGGTCGAAGCACGTGATACACCAACGGCTTCTGGGGCAGGTCGTGCTTCGTGACGAGGCCTGCCAGCCAGGCCGCCACCTCGTCGAGTTGGCGGCCCGTGACGTGCCCGAAGACCGTGCCGGGCACGTCGTGCGGGCCGACGGACCACTCGGGATCCAGGGCCAGGCCGACGTCGGGCTCGCGCAGCCACGGGGTGTAGTGCTTCACCTCGCGCAGGAAGGCCGCTCGCCCGGGCTGAATGTTGATCAGCAGCAAGGACCGGTGAGCCCGGGCCACCCGCAGCCACTCGTCGATCTCGCCGCCGGCGATCCGTCCCCGATACAGGCCGTCGGCGCCCGGACTGCTGTGGGCGACGGTGGCGATCAACTCCATGACCGGCAGCACCTGTTCACCGTCACGCCAGTGCGGCGCCCGGCTGAGCATCGAGGACACCTCGCGCCGAAGGGATCCGCTGCCCAGGCGACCGAGCGCGGGAGAGGCGGGTGAGCCGCAGTAGCCGAACATGCGAGTCCCCGGGAAGATCGCGCGTCCACCCCGTGGCAAGCCCGGTCGCGAGGCCGACCTCGACGACGACGATGCGGTGCCGCGGTGCGTCGCCTCTGCATCCGGGTGCCCGGTCGGCGCACATCCGGCGAGCGCGAGAGCCGATCCGATGAGGACGGCCCTGCGGCCGAGGTCGCGTCCGTGGTCACCCACCTCTCAAGCGTAGGTTGCCGCCAGCTTGCCGTCGGACAGGGCCACCACGTCCGTCGCCTGGTCCAGCACGCCGGTGTCGTGGGTGACGAGCACGGTGGCGATCCCGCGTTCGACGGTCGCCCGTGTGAGCAACCGGATGATCTCGTGACCCCGTTCGTGATCCAGCGCCGACGTCGGTTCGTCGACGAGCAGCACCGAGGGGTCGTTCATGAGGGCCCGCGCGATGCCGACTCGTTGCCGCTGCCCGCCGGAGAGTTGATGCGGCCGGCGGCCGGCCGCCTCGGTGAGACCGACCGCCTCGAGCAGACCGTCGGCCCGCCGGCGCACCGCTCGGCCCCGCTCGCCGCGCAGCCGAGCCGCCATCTCCAGTTGCTCGCGAGCGGTCAGCGACGCGATCAGGTTGGACTGCTGGAAGACCAGGCCGAGGTGTTCTCGTCGCATGCGCGAGGCGGCCGCCCGCGAGATCCCGGTGGCGTCCTCACCACCGATCTCGATCCGACCGTTCGTCGGGGTGAGCAGCAGGCCGGCGACGGCCAGCAAGGTGGACTTGCCGGAGCCGGACGGCCCCACCACGGCAACGGTCTCTCCCGGCCGGACCGTCAGGTCGATGCGGTCGAGGGCAGTCAGCGTGCGGTCCCCGTCCGGGTAGGTGACGGTGACCTCGGACAGGCGAAGTGCGGGGGTGGTCATCGAGATGCTCCCAACGCGGTGATCGGATCGACGGTGACGATTCGGCGGACGGCGACGGCGGCGCCGATCATGCCGATGAGGATGAGCAGGACCAGCGGGACGACCGTGGTGGACAGGTCGACGACGAACGGGATGCTCCGGCCCAGCAGGCCACCGAGTCCTGCGGCCAGTGCCGTGCCGAGCACCGTGCCGCCGGCGAGCAGGATGAGTGCCTCCCCCAAGGCGTCCCGGACGAGATACCAGGTGCGCGCCCCCATGGCCTTCAGCACGGCCAGGTCGGGGGTGCGCCCGATCGTCCACACGGTGAAGAACGCCCCGATCACCAGGGCACTGATGCCCATCAACATGCCCTGCATCATCCGCAGCGAGCCGTTCTCGGCCGTGTAGGACCCGATGGCCGAGAGCGAATCGTCGGTCGCCATGGTGCGCACGTCCAGGGCCCGGTCGAAGGCGGACGCCTCGAAGCCCGCGCCGGTGCGCATCACGAGGGCGGAACTGTCGGCACCGTGGCCGACCAGACGGCCCCAGTCCTGCGCCGGCGCCCACACGACGGGCATGTGGTTGAACGACGAGTCGGCCCGGATCGCACCGACGGTGAACGTCATACCGGCGATCTGCAGGTGGTCGCCCACGGAGACGCCGTGGTCCGCGGCGAGATCGTCGCCGACCACCACCGTGCCCGGCCGCAGGCCCTTCGGGGCGAGGAACGAGGAGGGGGCGGACCCGAACAGCCCCACCGCCACGTCACGTCCGTGGATGCGCACACCGGACTGGGCGATCCGCAGGCGCGCCGCGTCCGCGACACCCGGCTGCTTCGCCGCCTTCGTCACGGCGTCCTCGGGCACCTGGCTCGTCGAGTACGACACGTCCTGCCCGGGCGGCTGCGACAGGGCCACATGGTCCCCCGGAAGAGAGGTGATCGCCGAAGTGGACTGTCGGCCCAGGCCCGCCGTCAGCCCGGTCAGCATGACCACCATGAGGCTGATGAGCACGATCACCGCACCCATGAGCGCGAATCGACCACGGGCGAACCGCAGGTCGCGGATCGCGAGAAACACGTTCTGGACTCCTTCTGACTCGACGGCCCAAGATGTCTCCATGACACCGTGTTCCGGCGTGAAACACATCGCGCGGACGGTGGGTTCGTCGGCCGCGGAACGGACGAGGCGCGAGTCCAACTTTCGATGGAGACGACCGGCGGACAGGGTGTGCGGGAGCCGCTACCGTCTGAGGAGATGGACCACACCCTCTGGCGGCGATCGGCCGACGGCCCGACCGTCATCCGCACCATGCAGTACGCACTGCACGGTCTGTTCGTCGTGCTCCTGACCGTCGGGGCCGTGCGCGCCGCCCAGGATGCGGACCATCCGGCGGCGCCAGTGATCTGTGCCGTGCTCGTGCTCGGATGGTATGCCGTCGGTGTGCGGGCCTCGCGCAGTCGGGACGTGCGCATCGGCACGGCGTGGCTGCTGGTGCTCATCGCGGCCTGGGTCGGACTGATCCTGATGTCGACGGAATTCAGTTGGGTCGCGTTCGCGCTCTTCTTCCTGGCACTGCACATCGTCCCGCGGCCGGTGTCCCTGGTGCTGGTGGCGGTGATCACCGCGGTGGTCGTCGGGGCGCAGATCGCCGCCGACTCGTCCAATGCGGCGGCCGGCATCATCGGGCCGTGCCTGGGCGCGTTGGTGGCCGTGGGGATCTCCTGGATCTACGCAGGGATGCGGGCCGAGGCGTCCGCCCGACAACGGCTGGTCGACGAACTGGTCGCGTCGCACGACGCGGAGGCGCAGGCACAGCGCGAGGCCGGAGTCCTGGCCGAGCGGTCCCGACTGGCCCGCGACATCCACGACACCCTGGCGCAGAGCTTCTCCTCGATCGTGCTGCTCGCTCGCGCCGGACTGGCGGGAACCCCCGACGCCGACCGGATGCGTGAGCTGATGCGGCAGATCGACGAGACGGCCGGGTCCGGCCTCCGCGACGCGCGGACCGTGGTGCGTGCCCTCGCACCGGACGAGCTCGAGGACGCCCCGCTGCCGGGAGCGCTGCGCCGCCTGACCGATCGCCTTGGGCACCAGTCGGACACGACGGCCTCCCTTGTCATCGAAGGAGATCCACGGCCACTGGCGATGAGCGTCGAGGTCGCCCTGCTCCGCCTCGCCCAGGGTGCGCTGGCCAACGTCCGACAGCATGCGGAGGCCACCTCGGTGACCGTGACCCTCACCTATCACGACGACGCGGTGCAACTCGACGTCGTCGACGACGGTGTCGGGTTCGATCCTGCGACGACGCTGACCCGATCCGGTGGCGGGTTCGGGCTCCGCGCCATGCGTGAGCGGCTCGCCGATCTGGGCGGCACCCTGTCGGTCGAGTCCGAGGCCGGGAGTGGATCTGCGGTGAGCGCGGGTCTTCCCCTGGAGAGCCCGCTCGTCGAAGAGAGGCAGCCATGACGACCGTGCTCGTGACCGACGATCATCCGGTGGTGCGTGCAGGGCTGCACGCTCTCCTGACCGCTTCCGGCGTCGAGGTGGCCGGCGAGGCTCCCTCGGGTGAGGCGGCACTCGACTTCCTCACCTCACGTGCGGTCGACGTCGTGCTTATGGACCTGCAGCTCGGGGACGGTATCGACGGTGTGGCCGCCACCCGTCGGGTGCTCGAACTGCCCGATCCGCCGGCGGTGCTGATCCTCACGACCTACGACACGGACGCCGACATCCTGCGCGCCGTGGAGGCGGGAGCGGCGGGCTACCTGCTCAAGGACGCACCGCCCGATTCCCTGGTCGATGCCGTGCAGCGCGCCGCGCGCGGCGAGACCGTGTTGGCGCCGATGGTCGCCGAACGGCTCGTCAGCAGAATGCGATCGCCCACTCCCACCCTCAGCGGCAGAGAACTCCAGGTGCTGGCCCAGGTGGCGGCCGGGGCCTCCAACCGGCAGATCGCCAAGGAACTGGTCGTCAGCGAGGCGACGGTGAAGTCGCACCTCGTGCACATCTTCGACAAGCTGGGCGTCGACTCACGCACCGGCGCGGTCGCCGCCGCACGCCGTGCCGGGCTGTTGCGCTGAGCCGGCGTCAGGGACGCAACCATGCGAGCGCCGCATCCGTCAGCGCGTAAGCCGCCTCACGCAGTTCGGGTTCGCGCAGCGGCGCCTCGGCGATCAACCCGTCCGGATCGATGTCGTGTCGTCGGCAGACGTCGGACATGTCCTTCACCCACGAGGCGTAGCAGTCCGCGGTGACCTCGGGGTGGAACTGCCATCCGAGCGCGCGCCCACCGGCCGATTCGTCGCTGAACGCCTGGCATCCGGCCGGGCTCGTGCCCAGGACCGTGGCCGTCACCGGCGGGGTGAACGCATCGAGGTGGAACTGCGACCATTCCCTCGGCGGGCAGAGCGCCGCGTCGCGGGACTCCACGGCATACCAACCGATCTCGGCGTGCTTCGCCCGGTGGACGTCGCCACCGAGCGCGTGGGCGAGCAATTGTGCGCCATAACAAATGCCGAGCACGGGTGCACCGGCGGCGAGATACGCTCTCACCACGCGTGACTCGGCCTCGACTACCTCCCTTTGCCCGGGGTCGTGGGCGCTGCGCTCGGAGCCGAGCATCAGCAGGAGCCCGGATCGGGGGAACCGTTCCGGGGTCGGTAGCGCATCCCGGTCGTGCATCTCGATCTGCGCGTCGTGCCGCGCCACGAGGCGCTCCCCGACGAAGCCCGGGTCCCGATCGATGCTGTCGCCGATGATGTCCACACGCAGAGTCATCACGCCTCCTCACGCCGCCTGCATCGTGCCCGGACATCGTATGCCTCCACACGCCTCGACCGACGCGCGCGCCGGGTCACTCGACGAGCGGCCCGTTCGCCGCGGGCTCGTGCGCGGCGCCTCTCGACACTCCGACTCGGCCGACGAACGGGGCGATCAGCATCGCGACGACGCCGAGGCCGGCCGCGAGCGCAAAGAAGTAGAACCCCCAGGGGTAGGCGAGTCCGGCACTGACCAGCACCCCGGTGATGAGCGGTCCGGTGATGGCACCGAGGCGCCCGATCCCCGAGGTGATCCCCAAGGCCGACCCTCGGATGCGCTGCGGGTAGGACTGGGCGACATAGGCATACACCAACACCTGGGCGGAGAAGACGAACACGCCGGTGAAAAAGATCACCACATCCAGCAGGATCGCGGATTGCATCTTGATACTCAGGACCGCCAGCAGGATCCCGCCGACGGCGAACCAGGTGACGACGGTCCGGGAGATGCCGCGGGTATCGCCGACATGGCCGGCGAGCAGCATGCCCGCGACCCCTCCGGCGTTGAGCACGAAAAGTAGCGTGATCGAGGTCGACACGTTGTATCCGGCGGTCTTCATCAGACTCGGCAACCAGGTGTTGAGGCCGTAGACCAACAGCAGCCCCATGAAGGTGCTCACCCAGACGGCGACGCTCGTGCGCAGGAATCGCGGGCGGACCAGGTCCAGCACACGCGAGTCCGGGGGTGCGGCCTTTCCTGCGATGGGCCGCACGGTCCGCGTCGGTTCCGCCGTCTCCGGGAGCTTCCGGATCATCAGCCCGGCCGCGAACAGGCCCGCGGCCCCGCCCACGATGTACAGCAACTGCCAGGTGTCATCGCTCGCGAGCGCCAGCAGCGAGGCTCCGACGGCGCCGGCATGGAAGCCGGTCATCGTCGTCGTGCTCGCACGAGCTCGTCGTTCCGCCGGAAGATATTCGGACATCACGGCGAGCGCGGTCGGCATGCACGACCCGAGACCGATCCCGGCCAACAGACGCAACCCGGCGAAGACCTCCACATTCGGCGACAGCGGGAGCACGAGGGTGAAGACGGAGAAGGTGGCGACCGACCAGATCAACACCTTGCGTCGTCCGACGAAGTCGGCCATCGGCGTGACGAAGCTCGCCCCGATGGCCACACCGACCAGAGACAGTGTCGCGACCCATGTCAGTCGAGACGGGGTGAACTGCAGGTGGTCGGCGTGACGGAGCGCGAGGCTCGTCGCGCCCAAGGCCACGATGTCGAAGCCTTCCAGCATGACCGTGAGCCAGCACAGGACCGCGGGCCACGACAGACGCCTGGTGTTCATAGGGGGAACTCCGTTGACTCGGGGAGGATTGATCAGAACGGATACGGGGCGATCCGGGAGCGCACCGTGAGCCATTGCGTCTCGGTGAAGGCCTCGAGGTTGGCGGCCGCGCCACCGAATCGAGACCCGTTTCCGGAGTTCTTGACGCCGCCGAAGGGCACATTCGGTTCGTCCGAGACGGTCTGTTCGTTGAGATGCACCTTGCCGCTGTGGAGCAGGTCGGCGAGTTCCATTCCCACTCCGACGTCACCGAGCACGCCCACCGACAGGCCGTATTCGCTGGCGTTGACGATCTCGGCGGCCTCCTCGAGGGTGGAGTAGGTCAGCACCGGTGCCACCGGCCCGAAGATCTCCTGTTGCCACGCGGGCGAGTCCGTGCTCGCACACTCCAGAACGGTCGGCAGATAGTAGGGGCCATCCGCCTTCCCACCCGCCCGCACGACGTCGCCCGCGGACACGGCCTGGTCGACGACGGATTCGATCCGTTGCAATTGCACCTGGTCGATGATCGGTCCCTGCGCGACGTCCTCGGTGGCCGGGTCTCCGACGGGCAGGGACTCGGCGGTCCTCGCGAGAGTCTCCACGTATTCGGTCGCGAGGGACTCGTGCACCAGATGCCGACCCGTCGACATGCAGATCTGGCCCTGGTGATTGAAGGATCCGAAGGCGCCTGCGCTCACGGCCGGTTCGAGGTCGGCACCGGGCAGGACGACGAGCGCGTTGTTGCCGCCGAGTTCGAGGTGGACGCGTTTGAACAGGCGCGAGGCGTTTTCGCCGATCGTGCGGCCCGCGGCGGTGGATCCCGTAAAAGAGATCACGGGCACGTGCGGATCTTCCACGACGGCCGCACCGACGTCGGCGCCCCCGGGCAGCAGATGCAACAGACCCGTGGGGAGGCCGGCCTCCTCGAAGATGCGCACGAGGGCGACGCCACCGCATACGGCGGTGCGCGGGTCGGGCTTGAGCAGCACGGCGTTGCCCAGCGCGAGGGCGGGGGCCACCGATCGGATCGACAGGATCAGCGGGAAGTTGAAGGGTGCGATCACCGACACCACGCCGACCGGTCGCCGGCGAGCGAACGACCAGCGATCTTCGTTGGACGTCAAGACCTCGCCGTGCGGATGAGTCGACAGCGCGGCCGCTTCGTGGCAGACCCCTTCTGCCATGTCGAGTTCGACGGCGGCCTTGGCGGGGATCGACCCGGCCTCCCGGACGATCCAGTCCGAGATCTCGTCCCGATGGCGGGCCCACAGGTCACCGGCCCGGCGCAGCACGGCGGCACGCTCCGCGGGGGCGGTGCGCGCCCATTCCCACTGTGCCTCGACGGCTTGCTGCGCGGCGTCGTGCACGTCGCCCGCGTCGGCCACGCCGATGGAGGCGAGGCGGCCGCCCGTCGCCGGTTCGACGACGTCCTGCGTGCCGCCCGCACCGGTGGTCCACCTCCCGACGTGGATCTTCCCGTCCCAGATCTGTGGGGTCATGAGCATGGTGGTCTCCTGTTCAAGCTGGTGTCGTGGTGACGGTGTCGACGTGGATGAGGCGCGGACCGTCGGGGGTCTCACCGAGCAGATCGGCCAAGTCGTCGCGACCGCTCGCATGCACGGCCGGGACTCCGTATCCGTCGGCGATGCGGGTGAAGTCGATGTCGGGCACGGTCGTCCCGGGCACATCCGGGGTCCCGAGGAGGTCACCGAACCACTGGAGCGCCCCATAGGTGCCGTTGCGCAGCAGCACGTAGGTGACCGGCAGGCGATGCTGTGCCGCGGTCCACAGCCCGGTGATGCCGTAGTTGGCCGACCCGTCCCCGATCACGGCCACGACCGGCCTCGAGTCATCCGCCAACGCGACACCGGCGGCGGCCGGCACGCCGAACCCCAGGCCGCCGGATGCCGGGAAGAAGTAGGAGCCCTCGGTGCGCAGGTCCATCTGGCGCCACCACGCCCCGTTGGTCGACGTCGATTCGACGACGTACCGGGTGTCGTCGCGCTGGGTGTCCCGCAAGGTGGCGAAGACCTGCTCGGGATGCAGGCGCCCGCCCTCCCCCGACGGTGGCGCGGCGGCGGGTGCGCGCTCCCCCGTCGGCGCCGGTGACCCGGGCAGCGTCTCGAGCAGTCGATCGATCACCGCACAGGGGTCGGTGACCACGGACTCGCCCATCGGCGCGCGCGCGGCCGCACCGGCATCGTCGGTCACCTGCACCAGGCGGGTCCCGGGCCGCAGCAACTCGCCCGGCAGGTCTTCGTGATAGCGGAAGACGGGCGCCCCGAGGACGAGGACCAGGTCGTGGCCGGCCAGGGCGTCCGCGACCGGGGCGATCCCCGCGGGCAGCACCCCTCTGAACAGCGGATGGCGATTGGGGAACGGCAGCCGGAACGCGGACGGTGCCACCCACGTCTCCGCATCGAGGCGCTCGGCCAGCCGGGTCGCCTGCTCGAAATGTCCTCCGGTGTCGATGTCCCCACCGAGGACGAGGACGGGCGAGACGGCCGACCGCAGGTCCTGCGCGAGGCGGTCGACGAAGGCTGTGCCGGGAGCCGCTTCGGTCCACACTCGGCGTCGCACCGCCCACGAGCTGGACTCGGGTGCGGGGGCCGTCCAGTCGTCATACGGCACGGACAGATAGGACGGCCTCCTGCGCAGACGAGCCTCGAACACCGCCTGAGCCAGCGAGCGCGGGACGTCCGCCGCGCAGGACGGTTCGGCCGACCAGCCGGTGAGCGGACGTGTCAATGCGGCGGCATCGACGTTGGTGAGCATCGCCTCGGCGCCCATCGCCGACCGCACCTGCTGGCCGGCCACGACGACCAGAGGGGTCCGCGAGTAGACCGCGTTGGTGAGTGCACCCATGGCGTTGCCGGTGCCCGAGGCCGCGTGCAGGTTGACGATCGCCGGGTCGCCGGTGACCTGGGCGTATCCGTCCGCCATCGCGACGACGGCGCCCTCATGCAGTCCGAGAATGTAGCGGAAGTCGCCGGGCAGACCTGCCAGGAAAGGGAGCTCGTTGGACCCGGGATTGCCGAAGATCGTCGTCAGTCCCTGTCGGCGCAGAATGTCGTGCGCCGCCTCTCGCACCAGCACGGTGTTCCTTCCGCTCGAGATCGATGTGATGCGGTTCACGGTAGAGACCCGGCATACTAGTTATCCAATAGATGTTTTCATGTAGCTTTATAGATGAGATCGATATGACCGACTTCGACCTGAACCTGACGCGCGTGTTCGTGCTGCTCTACGAGACTCGGAACGTCACGGCTGCGGCCGACGCCATGCATCTGACGCAGCCGACGGTGAGTTATGGATTGGGCAAGTTGCGGCGCAGGTTCGGCGACGAGCTGTTCCATCGCAGTCGGGCCGGACTGATCCCGACGGCCCTCGCCGACCGACTGTACGAGCCGCTTCAGCAGGCACTGGTGTCCATCGAGCAGGCGGTGAACCCTGCGAGCGGTTTCGATCCCTCCACGGCATCCGCGCGATTCACCATCGCCTTGTCAGATCTGGGCGAGTCCTCCCTCCTTCCCCGCCTCGTCGAACCCCTCCAGCGCCGGGCGCCACAGGTCTCACTCACCGTGCGCCCGCTGGATCTGCAGACGTCACCCGAACAGCTCGAACGAGGAGACCTGGACGCCTTCGTCGCGACGCCGATCCTGCGCTCCCGCCTGCTGCGCCGTATACCGCTGTTCGCCGAGGGATATCGCCTCATGGCCGCAGATCACCATCCGCGACTGACCGGTGCCGAGGTCACCACCGATCAGCTCCGGGCCGAACGTCACGTGGTCGTCGACGGAGCCTCCGGACATGTGGGCCCGCGACTCGCCCTGGAGACCCTCGATCTGTTCGACCGCGTCGCGCTGCAGGTCAGCAAGTTCTCCGTGGTCCCCTACCTGGTGCAACGCTCCGAGCTCGTGGCGATCGTGCCCGACTACGTGGGGCACGTCTACGCCACGAGCCATCCCGTGCGCCTACTGGATCTACCGATCGGCCTGGAACCACTCGAGATCGCGCTCTATGCCCGGGCCGAACCCTCACGCAGTCCTGCACAGCAGTGGCTCATCGAATTCCTCCGTGAGCACCTCGCGGACGCCGCGCACCCCTGACCGGTGCACTCACTCGACGACGCGCCCGGTCTCGCGCGGTGCATGGGACGCATGAAAGGCCTCGAGGATGCGCACGGTCGGCCGGTCCACGTCGCCCCACCCGGATGCCTCGTCCCCCCAGTCCGACGGGTCGAGCCAGGCGTGCCCGGTCGCTTCGCTCGCCGGTGCGACGTGCGGCATACGGTCGCACTCGATCCGGAAGATCACGTCGACGTGTCGCATCTCGACGTCGAAGATCGTGGCGAAGATGTCCCCGGACTCGATCCGCAGGCCGGTCTCCTCGCGCACCTCGCGCACCACCGCCTCAGCGGGCTGCTCATCGCGATCGACCAGCCCGCCCGGCAACGACATCCCCCGGCGGTGGGTCTGCTCGAGCGCGAGGATCCGCCCGTCGTGCTCGACGATCGCGATCGCCCCGAGGCTGTAGGTCGGCGACGCCAGCCGGATGATCGCGTGGCTCGGGCGGGACGGGACGATCCGGAAGGCACGGTATGCCGTGCGGCGTAGCAGGCCCGGCCGCTCGGCAGACATCAGGCCGCCCCTCCGTCCGCCAGTGCATCGGTGTCCCTCGGGTTGCGAATCACCTTGACGGCGTTGTTGATCACGGCGACCAGTGGTACCGCGACGAAGGCGCCGAAGATGCCGGCCACGAGCGTCCCGGCCGTGACCGTCACCAAGATCGCCAGGGGGTGGATCGAGACGAACTTGCCCAGGATGATCGGGTTGAGCAGGTTGCCGAAGAGCTGCACGATGACGACGAGGGCGATCGTGACGACCAGTGCCGTGGTGACCCCTTGGGTGACCAGCGCGATCATCGCCACGATGACTCCGGCGACGATCACCCCGATCATCGGCACGAGCGAGCCGAGGAAGAGCAGCACCGCGAGCGGGACGACCAGTGGCATGCCCGCGATCATCATGACCGGCACCATGGCGAGCGCGTTGAGCGCGGCCAGCAGCACCAGGCTGCGCATGTAGACGGTGAGGGTGCGCCACGCGGCCACGCCCGCACGGCCGACCTGGGGACGCACGTGCCGCGGGAACAGCCCGGTGACCCACCGCCAGATGCGACCGTCGTCGAGCAGGAGGAACAACGTGGCGAACATGCACAGCACGGCGCTGGAGGCGATGGCCAGGGCGCTGCTCGCGGTGCTGCGCACCCGGTCACGGATCAGATCGGTGTTGTCCCGGATCGTGTCGTCGAGATTGGTCGTATACCGGCCGGCATCGGCCGCATCCACGTGCAGCGGCCCGTGCACGAGCCAGTGCTGCACCGACGCCGCGGTGTCGTCCAGTTGGTTGGCGAGATCGGTGCCTGCGCCGATGATCTGGCCGACGACGAACCAGACGAGCACGCCGAAGACGAGGATCCCGACCACGAAGACCAACGTGGCGGCGAGACCGCGCGGCATACCGTGCCGGTGCAGTGCGCCCACGAACGGCTGCAGCATCGCCGCCAGCATGATCGCCACGGCGACGGTGACGGTGACCAGGCCGATTTTGGCCAGCAGCCAGCAGAGCACGACGACGGCGCCGGCGACCAGCAGGAAGCACAGCGACCACCAGGCGGCGACCCGCACCCCGTGCGTGACGTCGTCGAGCGGGCGGCGTGAGTCGACCGCTTCGCGCGACGCACCGCGCCGCCAGGTATTCATACCGCGAAGCCTGCCATGTGCAGGCCGCTGTGTGCCCCCCGGATGCCGTATGCCGTGTGCGCGCCGCGCGCAGCGACCACTCGGCGGGGCGCAGCGACCACTCGGCGGTCAGCGGGCCGCGGCGCGGCCCGCCGCGCGGCCCGAGAAGATGCAGCCGCCGAGGAAGGTGCCCTCGAGCGAGTTGTAGCCGTGCACCCCGCCGCCGCCGAACCCGGCGGCCTCACCCGCGGCATACAGCCCCTCGATCGGGGCGC
>CAZMLG010000048.1:4971-19964 GCA_964566985.1 uncultured Intrasporangiaceae bacterium | reverse complement strand
AGGGCGACGAGGCGACCGGCGCCAACATCGTGCGCGTCGCGGCGCAGTCCCCGCTCAAGCAGATCGCGTTCAACGCGGGTCTGGAGCCGGGCGTCGTCGTGGAGAAGGTCCGCGGCCTCAAGGCCGGCGAGGGCCTCAACGCCGCGACCGGCGAGTACGTCGACATGATCGAGGGCGGGATCATCGACCCGGCCAAGGTCACCCGGTCGGCGCTGCAGAACGCCGCGTCCATCGCCGCGCTGTTCCTCACCACCGAGGCGGTCATCGCCGACAAGCCGGAGAAGGAGCCGGCGATGCCGGCCGGTGGCGGCATGGACGGCATGGGTGGCATGGGCGGAATGGGCATGTGATCCCCTGACCCACCCGCACGAAGGGCGGTCCCCGAGCACGGGGGCCGCCCTTCGGCATACCTGTCGGGTCAGGGGGAGCGGAGGCCGAACACGAATCGGTCGTCGGGGTCCCACCGGTGCTCGCTGCTGTCGCAGCGATAGCCCCGAAGCCACGGCTGCCCACTGATCACGCGCAGGTAGAAGCCCTTCGGATCGCCCTCGTCGGCGTGCCGCACGGGCGTGGCGACGGTGAGCGATCCGGACGGCGCCGTGCCGTTCGACATGACCGCGTCCGGCGCTGTGGGCTGGGACGGCAGCGCCAGTCGCAGGTAGGGGCCCGTCGTCGCCGGGCACAGGCGCAGGCCGCGTTCCTGCGCCGCCTCGAAGATCCGCAAGAGCACTGCGCCGGATGCCAGGCCCAGATCGGCGACAGAACGCTCGACGACGGTCACGGGCTCGGGGTCTGGGTGATCGAAAACGGGGTCGTCGAGCAAGGTCACGGCCGAGTCGTTGAGGTGTATTCGTGCGTGCCGGAGCGACTCCAGCAGACGACGTCGAGGCATCGTGGACACGCTGAGGGTGACCGGGCCGACGAGGGTGCGCTGACTCACCTCCCGGAGAATAGCGCAGGCGGACTTGCGCCATTCCGTGACAGACCGTCAACATTCGTGACGGTGCCGGTCGGGTGGTGACGGTTTGTCGCGCTATACCGCGTGGATCTGTTCCGGCCAGTCGGCACGTTGCCGGTCAGACGTGCTGTCGCCCCAGGAATTCGAGTGACGCGGCGTTGAACGTGTCCGGGTCCTCGTGCAGTCCGGCATGCGACAGGGAGTCGAAGACGACCAGTTCGGCTTGCGGGATCGCCTCGCTCATCCGGTCGGCGAAGCGGCGGGAGCAGACCAGATCCTGCGCGCCGACCGTCACCAGCGTGGGTGCTTCGATCGTCGCGAGCAGGTCGCTCGCGTGGTGCTGTAGCACCGCGTCGGTCTGGGACAGGAACGCCGCCAGAGGCTGCGGCGGACGGCCGAGCACGAACTGCGACAGGGACTGCACGACGTCCGGGTGATCGCGATACAGCTCCGGGGTGAAGCAGAACGGGAAGATCGCATCGATGACCGCTTCGGCGACCGTCGCGGTGTGTTCGGCCACAGTCCGCCACAGGCGCACCACCGTGGTGAGGAAGTCGTCCGGGGCATCCCAGGTGCTGTGCAGCCCGAGTGACGCCACCTTCTCCGGGTGGCGGCCCGCCAACTGCATTGCGACGGCACCGCCCAGCGAGACGCCCGCGACGTGTGCGCGCGGCACGTCGACGGCATCGAGGAACGCCGCGACCTGATCGGCATACTGCTCGGTCGAGTAGGGTCCCGGCGGTTTGCTGCTCTCCCCAGTGCCCGGCAGGTCGATGCACAGACACCTGTAGCGCTCCGAGTGGGACTCGAGTTGGAAGGCATAGCAGGCGCTGTCGGCGCTGAGGTACGGGATCAGGAGCAGTGGCTCCCCGGATCCTTGGTCGGTGTAGTTGAGCTGGAGGTCTTCGACGGTGGCGACCGGCATCGACCGCGGATGGCAAGGTTGGGTGCATGACCTTCTCGATCGTGGGCCGGGACGCGGCCACCGGCGATCTCGGCGTGGCCGTGGCCTCGAAGTTCCTGGCCGTCGGGTCGGCGGTGCCGGCGGCCCGGTATGCCGTGGGGGCGATCGCGACGCAAGCCTTCGCCAACACGCTCTACCGCCGTGACGGGCTCGCGCGGCTCGCCGAGGGAGCGGACGCACAGGAAACGGTCGCGGCGCTGGTCTCCGAGGATCCGCTCGGGTCCGAGCGGCAGGTCGGCGTCGTGGACCGGGAGGGGCGTGCGGCGACCTACACCGGTGAGGGCTGCCACGACTGGGCCGGTGGGATCGGCGGCGACGACGTGGCGATCCAGGGCAACATCCTGGTCGGCCCGCAGGTGATCGAGCGGATGCACAGCGCGTGGCGGGACGGCGACGGGATGCCGTTGCCGCGCCGGCTGCTCGCCGCCCTGCGGGCGGGCGACCACGCCGGCGGTGACCGGCGGGGCCGGCAGTCGGCGGCCCTACTGGTGGCCTCGAAGACCGGGAGCTACACCCCCGGCGACGACGTGGCCTACGACCTGCGGGTGGACGACCACCCGGCGCCCGTCGACGAACTCGCCCGTCTGCTCGCGTTGCACGACCTGTATTTCGGGCAGCCTACGGAGTCCGAACTGCTCCCGCTCGAGGGTGAGCTGGCCGCGGAGGTCGAGCGTCGGCTGACAGCCCTCGGGCACCCCGACCTCGGCTCCTGGGCCGGCGTGGCCAATCTCGAGCTACGGCTGCGCGACGGCGCGATCGACCCCGTGGTGTTGGATCACCTGCGGAGCGAGAGTTCCCCGGGCTGACCCGTATCGGGTCGCTGCCGAAGGTCGATCCGGCGCAACAGCTGCGCGTTGAGCGCCACCACGACCGTGGACAACGACATCAGGATCGCGCCCACGCTCATCGGCAGCACGAACCCGACCGGAGCGAGCACGCCGGCGGCCAGCGGCACCGACAGCAGGTTGTAGCCGCCGGCCCACCACAGGTTCTGCGTCATCTTTCGGTAGGTCGCCCGAGAAAGCTTCGCGACCGACAGCACGGCCCGCGGGTCGTCGGACGCCAGGATCACCCGGGCCGAGGCGATCGCCACGTCCGTGCCGGCTCCGATCGCGATCCCGACGTCCGCCTGGGCCAACGCCGGAGCATCGTTGACGCCGTCGCCCACCATGGCGACCGTGCGCCCCTCGGCCTGCACGCGCTGCACCGCCTGGGCCTTGTCCTCCGGTCGCACGCCCGCGATATAGCGCTCGATGCCCAGGGCGGTGGCGACCGAGGCGGCTACCGCGTCGGCGTCCCCGGTGATCATCACCACCTGCACGCCGCGGGCGGTCAGGCCCGCCACCGCGTCAGCGGACTCGGGGCGGATCTCGTCGGCGAGGCGCAGCGCGCCGGCCACCTGCCCGTCCACCAGGACGTGCAGAATGATCGCCCCTTCACGTCGCCAGTCGGCGGCGACCGGCAGCTCGGGCACCCCCTCCTGTTCCAGCAGGTGGGGCCCGCCGACCTGCACGACCTGACCCTCGACATCTGCCCGGACGCCCACCGCGGGTGAGGACGAGAAATCATGTGCGGCAGGAATGTTCGCACCGTGGGTGCGTGCCGCCTCGATGATCGCCCGCGCCAGGGGATGCTCGGAGTCCGACTCGGCCGCCGCGGCGAGAGCGATCAGACCAGTCGCGTCATACCCGGTCGCCGGCTCGACTCCCGTGACCGCCGGGGTGCCCATGGTGAGGGTGCCGGTCTTGTCGAACACCACCGTGTCCACCGTGCGCATCGCCTCCAGGGCGAGGCGATCCTTGACGAGCACGCCGTTGCGGGCGGCGCGTTCCGTCGCGATCGAGACGACCAGCGGGATGGCCAGGCCGAGGGCGTGGGGGCAGGCGATGACGAGCACGGTGATCGTGCGGACGACGGACGTGTCCGGCATGCCGGCCGCGGTCCAGGCGGCGGCGGTGACGATCGCGGCGCCGAGCGCGAACCAGAAGAGCCACGCCGCGGCTCGGTCCGCCAGGCGCTGGGCACGGGAGGACGAGCCCTGCGCCTGCGCCACCAGCCGCCGGATGCCGGCCAGTGCGGTGTCGTCGCCGACGGCAGTGATCTGCACGCGCACACCGGAGTCGGCGGCGACGGTGCCGGCCACCACGAGATCACCCTCGCTCCGGCGCACGGGCGCGGACTCCCCGGTGATCATCGATTCGTCCATGGATGCGCAGCCCTGGATCACGCGCCCGTCCGCGGGAACGCGGCTGCCCGGCCGCACGACGACCACGTCGTCGACGTGCAGCGCGGACGGCGGCACCGTGACCACGCCGTCGCCGACCACCTTCTCGGCCTCGTCCGGCAACAATGCGGCCAGCGAGTCGAGCGCGGAGGTGGTGCGCGCCAGGGATCGCATCTCCACCCAGTGCCCGAGCAGCATGATGACGACCAGGAGAGCCAGCTCCCACCAGAACTCGAGCCCGGGGTGCAGCAGGCCGAGGGTGGCGCCCCAGGAGGCGAGGAATGCGACGGTGATCGCCAGCGCGATGAGCAGCATCATGCCCGGGCGGCGGCTGCGGATCTCGGCCGTGCCGCCGGTCAGGAACGGCGCGCCTCCCCATGCGTAGATGACCGTCCCGAGAGCCGGCGCGATCCAGGTCAGCCCGCTCGGGATGGTATAGCCCAGGAGGTCACCGAACATCGGTGACGTGGAGACGGTGGGGATGCTGAGGATCAGCATGAGCCAGAACAGCCGCCGGAACCGGCCGACGTGGCCGTGATGGTCGTGCGCGTGGCTCGTGCCCGCGTGCGACGCGTGATCGTGGCGTTCATCCCGGTCGAGGTGCGTGGCGTGTTCGGTCTGCATGGTTCCGACAACCATACCCCTAGGGGGTATATTCCACGGTAGCCCTGTGGCGAGAATTGACTATGCGCGGCGACGCATATGAAACTAGGTGCATGTCACTGAGTCACGCGATCCTCGTGTCGCTCGCCGAGCGCGCGGCCAGTGGCTACGACCTGACCCGCCGGTTCGACAAGTCGATCGGGTTCTTCTGGCGGGCGACGCATCAGCAGATCTACCGCGTCCTGGCCCGTATGCAGTCCGACGGGCTGGTCGACGTCACCGTCGAGCCGGGGGAGGGCCGGCCGGACCGGCGGGTCTACCACCTGACCGACCTGGGCCGATCCCGGCTGCGCGAGTGGACCCGCGAGCCCACTGCGCACGAACGGATCCGCAGCGAGTTCGCCGTCAAGGTGCGCGCGATGCGCTTCGGGGATCGCGACGCCGTGGTCGACGACATCCGCCGACAGCGCGCGATGCACGCCGAGCAGCTCGACTATTACCTCGCCGACGAGCGGCGGCACTTCCCCGACCCGGCCGGTATCCCCGATGCGGACCTGCCGGTGTGGCTCGTGCTGCGCGGCGGCATACGCCAGGAGGAGACCTTCGTGCAGTGGTGCGACGAGATGCTCGCCGTGCTCGCGGCACGCCCGACACAGCGCACCACAGGAGATACCGATGCCGTATGACCACCTGCTCGCCCCGATCACCATCGGCGAGACGACGCTGCCCAATCGGGTGGTCATGGGGTCCATGCACACCGGCATGGAGGATCGTGCCACGCACTTCCCGCAGCTTGCGGCCTACTTCGCCGAGCGCGCTCGCGGCGGCACCGGCCTGATGATCACCGGGGGCTTCGCCCCCACCTGGCAGGGTTGGCTGGCGCCTGCCGGATCGCTGCTCGCCACCCGCCGCGCGGCGGAGCGCCACCGGGTCATCACCGACGTCGTGCACGAGGCCGGAGGCCGGATCGCCCTGCAGATCCTGCATTCCGGGCGCTACGGCTTCCACCCGTTCATCCGGTCGGCCTCGGGCCGCAAGTCGCCGATCACCCCGTTCAAGCCCCTGGCGCTGACCGGTCGTGGAGTCGATCGCACCGTCACCGCGTTCGCGCGGGCCGCCCGCCTGGCGCAGCGGGCCGGATACGACGGCGTCGAGATCATGGGCTCCGAGGGCTACCTGATCAATCAGTTCCTCGCCGAGCGCACCAACGACCGCACCGACGCGTGGGGCGGCAGCGCCGAGCGCCGGATGCGGTTCCCGACCGAGATCGTCCGCCGGGTGCGCGAGAGCGTCGGCCCGGACTTCCTGGTCATCTATCGTCAGTCGCTGCTCGACCTGGTGCCCGAAGGACAGTCGTGGCAGGAGACCGTCGACCTCGCCCACCGGGTCCAGGAGGCCGGTGCGTCGGTGATCAACACCGGCATCGGCTGGCACGAGGCACGGATCCCGACGATCGTCACCTCGGTGCCCCGCGCGGCCTTCGCGTCGGTGACCGGGGCGTTGCGCGCGCAGGTCGGCCTGCCGGTGATCGCCTCGAACCGGATCAACACCCCGGAGGTGGCCGAGCGCGTGCTCGCCGACGGCCAGGCCGACCTGGTCTCGATGGCCCGGCCGCTGCTCGCGGACCCGGAGTTCGTCACCAAGGCGCGCGAGGACCGCGCCGACGAGATCAACACCTGCATCGCCTGCAACCAGGCCTGCCTGGACCACACGTTCGCGAACAAGCGCGCGAGTTGCCTGCTCAACCCCCGCGCCGGCCGGGAGACGGAACTGGTGCTGCGCACCGTCCCGCCGCACCGCACGCAGCGGGTCGCCGTCGTGGGCGCCGGACCGGCCGGACTCGCCGCCGCGGTGAGCGCCGCCGAGCGCGGTCACGACGTCACCGTGTTCGAGGCGGCCGACGACATCGGCGGGCAGTTCCGCCTGGCCATGCGCATTCCCGGCAAGGAGGAGTTCGCCGAATCACTGCGCTACTACCGCCGGCGCATGGAGGTGCTCGGCGTGACCGTGAAGCTCGAAGCGCCCGCCGACCCGGAGACGCTCGACGGCTTCGACCAGGTCGTCGTCGCGACCGGGGTGCGACCGCGGGTGCCGGACATCCCCGGCATCGACCACCCCAGCGTCGTGCCCTATGACGCGCTGCTGCGCGGCGAGGTCGAGGCCGGTGACCGTGTTGCCGTCGTCGGCGCCGGAGGGATCGGCTTCGACGTGAGCGAATTCCTGCTGCATGACCCCCACGAAACCCTCGAGCACTGGAACGCCCGGTGGGGCGTCACGGCACCGGACCGGGCCCGCGGGGGACTCGGCGACCAACGGCAGGAGGCCGCGCGCCGCACGGTCTACCTGCTGCAGCGCAAGACCTCCCGGCTGGGCAAGGACCTGGCCAAGACCACCGGATGGGTGCATCGGCGGACCCTCAAGGACTCCGGCGTCGAGATGATCGGGGGCGTCACCTACGAGCGCATCGACGACACCGGGCTGCACCTCACGGTGCGCGCCGACGCCAAGGCCGAGCCGGTCCCGCGGGTGCTCGAGGTCGACACCGTCGTGGTGTGCGCCGGCCAGGAATCCGTGCGCGACCTGGCCCGTCCCGGCGACCCGGCCTGGCATCTCGTCGGCGGCGCCGACGTGGCCGCGGAGCTCGACGCCGAGCGGGCGATCCGGCAGGCGACCGAGCTGGTCGCCGCCTGGTAGGTCACCGAGGGATGAAGGCCGCCTTCACGTCGTCCTCGGTGCGCGCATAGGTCACTCCCGCGCTCTTGAGCGCGCGGCTGATGTCGTCGAGCGCGATGCGCACCTTCTCCTGGGCGCGCTCCCACTCGTAGTGCAGCTGCGCATACTGCGTCGAGGCCTGCCCCTTCCAGGTGCCCTGCAGACTCTCCAGCTTGCTGCGCATGACGGCCATGCTCTCCTCGATCTGCTGGGATATCGACGCGACATCGCTGCCGTGCCGCTCGATCTCCAGACTGTCGACGGCGTAGGCGCTGCTCGAACTCATGTCGTCCTCCTTCGTCGGCGCCACCCGACCGGCGGCGCGAGGACTACGACACTAGAAGCGGATCATCCCGGGCCGAGCCGCTTTCCACAGGCCACCAGGATCCGTGCGCTCCGACCCACGTGAGCCCGAGGGGTGTGGACGGTATGAGGGAAGGGCGCCTCTCGCGGCCGTCGACCGGGAACGGATAGGAGTACCCGTCCCCGGGAGGCCTGCGAGAGGCGCCCACGTGATCCAGCCCGTCACAACCGGATCAACCCCGTCAGGACCACCAGGCGCGGAGGAAGGGAGTAAACCTGGAGGCCCTGGCCACGGTCACGTGCCGGAGCTGTCCGCTCCGAGCGTGACCGTGACGTTCTTCTGCTTCCCATCGCGCACGATGGTCAGCTTGATCTTTTCCCCGACGGTCTTGGCCCGCACGTAGCCGACCAGCGAGTCGGAGGACGTGACCGGGTTGCCGTCGATCGCGGTGACGATGTCACCGGACTTCAGGCCCGCCTTGTCGGCAGGGCTGCCACTGTTGACTTTGACGATCTTGGCGGCCAACTGCGTCGCGTCGCCCTCGTCGACCGACGCGGTGCGGACCGACACGCCGACCTGCGCGTGCACGGCCTTGCCGTTGTCGATGAGTTGTGACGTGATGTTCTTGACCACCGATACGGGGATAGCAAACCCGATCCCGATGTTCCCCGACTGGGAACTTCCTGAAGATTGCCCGACAGTGGCGATCGAGCTGTTGATCCCGATCAGCTTGCCGCTGCCGGTGACCAGCGCACCACCGGAGTTGCCCGGGTTGATGGCCGCGCTCGTCTGGATCGCGTTGGTCGTCACATTGATCGTCTTGCTCTGGTCCTCGCCGCCGAACGGGAAGGGGAACGGCGAGTTGTCGTCACCCTGCCCGCCGCCCTCGGAGGCCTGCGTGGTCACCGGGCGATTGAGCGCGCTGACGATGCCGGTCGTCACGGTGCTCGACAGCCCGAGCGGGTTGCCGATCGCCATGACCGGCTGCCCGACGACCAGCTTGTGGTCGTTGCCGAGGGTGATGGGCTTGAGGTCCTTCGGCGGTTCCTTCAGCCGCACCACCGCGAGGTCCGTGCTCGGGTCGGTGCCGACGACCGTCGCGTCGTAGGTTTGGTTGTCGGCCATCGTCACCTTGACGGTGCCGCCCTTGCCGACCAGCGACACGACGTGGTTGTTGGTGGCGATGTTGCCCTTGTCGTCGAGGACGACCCCGGAGCCCTGGTCGCCCTGCTGGCCCTTGATCACGGTGATGGATACGACACTGGGCTTGACCTTGGACGCCGTCGCGGACCAGTTGACCTGGCCGGCATTGCCGAAGTCGGCGGGATTGGTCTTCACGACGGTCGTCGAGGTCCCCGACGCCGCGTTCGAGCCGCCGTCGCTCTGGGTCAGGGCGTAGGTGCCGCCCGAGGCGAGGCAGGCCGCGATGATGGCTGCCAGCGGGACCGCGATCCAGGGTGCGCGGCGGGTGTGCTTGGCCCGCGGCCGGGACGTCTGGTGCGGCTCGGCGTAGGCGGTGGCGTAGGGCTGCTGCCCGCCCTGCCCGCTCGGCATACCCTGCGGCGGGGCTCCGAAGGCCTGACCGCCGCCGTGCTGCGGCTGCGGTGGTCGCGCCTGACCGCCGGTGCCGGGCTGCTGCCACCCGCCGTACATCGGTGCGGGAGGCTGCTGCGGCCCGCCGGCCTGCGGCGGGTGGTGGCCGCCCTGCGCGGACGGGTCGCGGGGGAGGGGAGCGGTCTGGTCGGGGCCGCCGACCGGGCCGGTGGCGTCGTCTCCGTGACCGGCCGGACGTCCCTGTCCGCCCTCGGTGTTCGGTTCATCGTGAGACATGGCTTCTCCTCGCTTGCGGTATCGGTCCCCCAGCGGGCCCGACAACCCTTAGTCAACGTCATCCGGCTGATCGCCGCCCTTGCTGACTCTATGAGCCTGCTGTGCGATCGTGGTGTGCGGTGCGGGGAACGTCAGGACGAACGTCGCCCCGCCGTCGGACGTCTCCTCGACGTGCACGGTTCCGTGGTGGGCCTCCATGATGGCGGTCACGATCGCCAGACCCAGACCGCTGCCCCCGTGCGTGCTGTTGCGCGACGCGTCGGCCCGATAGAAGCGCTCGAAGATGCGCCGGCGCAACTCCTCCGGGATGCCCGGCCCGTGGTCGCGCACCCGCAACTGCACCCGGTCGTCACGCCGCCCCACGAGCACCTCGATCGCACTGCGCGCCGGGGTGTACCGGATGGCGTTGGCCATGAGGTTGGTGACCACCTGGCGCAATGCGGCCTCGTCACCCATGACCGGGGACGGCGCGACCTTGCCCTGCAGGCCGACCAGGTGGATCGGCCGGGTGTGATCCAGCGCCGACGCGTCCTGGACCGCGTCCGCCGCGAGCACGGTCAGGTCGACCTCGCGGAACGGGCGCTGCCGCTGCGGCTCCAACCGGTGCCGCTCCAGTCGGGTGAGCAGCAACAGATCGTCGACCATCACCGCCATGCGGGTCGACTCGTCCTCGATGCGGCGCATCGCCGAGGCGAGGTCCTCGGGGCGGGAGACGGCCCCCTGCCGGTAGAGCTCGGCATACCCCCGGACGGTCGCCAGGGGTGTGCGCAGCTCGTGGGAGGCGTCGGAGACGAACCGGCGCATGCGCTCCTCGGAGGCGCGCCGCACCTCGAAGGAGTCCTCGATCCGGGCGAGCATCGCGTTGAGCGACTGGGACAGGCTGGCGATCTCGTCGCGGGAACTGCGCACCGGGATGCGTTTGGCCAGATCGCCGGCGGCGATCGTGCGGGCGGTGTCCTGGATCTCCCGCAGCGGCCGCATGGCGCGATGCACCAGGAACCAGCCCAGCACGGCGACCGCCAACAGCAGCAGGCCCTCCGCGGCGCCGATGACCAGGATCAGCCGCTCGACGACGTCGTCGACCCGGTGCAGTGAGGCGGCCACGGCATACGTGCCCCCGCCCCCAGGGATGCGGCCGGCGACGACCCGCCACTCGGTGCTGTCGTCGCGCGAACCCACCGTGAACGGCTCGCCGGAGCGCACGTGCGACGAGGACGGCGTGAGCGCCGGCCACTTCGGCGGGTGCGTGGTCGGGGAGAACAGGTCCTGCGTGGAGCCGTCCGGTCCGCGCAGGCGGACGGCATACGTGCCCGTCGGGACGTAGGTCGGCACGGCGTTGTCGGTGGTGCTCTGGGTCTTCGCGGCCTCGACGAGTTCGATCTTGGCGGCCTGCAGGTCGGCGTCCTGGCGTTGCAGCAGGAAGGAGCGCAACTGGTAGGTCGCGACGATCCCGGTGACGAGCATGGCCGCGGTCATCAGGGCCACGAGCAGGGCGGTGAGCCGCAGCCGCAGCGGCATCGCATGCAGCTCACGGCCGATCCGGTGCAGAGTGCGGGCGGCCGCGGGGCTCACTCCCTGGGTGCGCGCAGGACGTATCCCACGCCGCGTTTGGTGTGGATGAGCGGCGGCAGGTCGTCGACGTCGATCTTGCGGCGCAGATAGGAGATGTAGCTCTCGACGATGCCCGGCTCGCCCCGGAAGTCGTAGTCCCAGACGTGATCGAGGATCTGGGTCTTGGACAGGACGCGGCCCTGGTTGAGCATCAGGTAGCGCAGCAGCTTGAACTCGGTCGGCGAGACCTCGATGATGCGGTCGGCGCGGCGCACCTCGTGGGAGTCCTCGTCGAGGATCAGGTCGGCGACCGTGATGGAGGCGACCGGCTCGTCGTCCGGCTTCGTGCGACGCAGCACGGCGCGGATGCGGGCGACGACCTCCTCGAGGCTGAACGGCTTGGTGACGTAGTCGTCGCCGCCGACCGTCAGGCCGGTGACCTTGTCCTCGGTGGCATCCCGCGCGGTGAGGAAGACGATGGGCAGATCGATCCCGGACCCGCGCAGCTTGCGCGTCACGGTGAAACCGTCCATGTCGGGCAACATCACGTCGAGGACGGCGAGGTCGACCGTGTGTTTACGGGCGAGTTTCAGTGCCTCGTTGCCGTTGGCCGCCGAATGGACCTCGAACCCGGCGAATTTCAAGCTGGTGGCCAGCAGATCGCGGATGTTGGTCTCGTCCTCGACGACGAGCAGGCTCGCCTCCGGAGTGTTCATGTCGTTCACGATGCTAGTCCTTCCTGGGAGTCTGCTGGGAGTGATCCGCAGGGGGGCTGGAGGATCGCTGCGATTTTTAGTTAGCCAAGGTAATGAGTTAGGCTAAGTAGGTGACTCCGGATGAACGACGTGTGCTCGCCGCGGAAGTGCGTTCGGTGTGCATGCGGATCAGCCGCCGGGCCCGGTTCGAGAACGTCGACATGTTGGCTCCGCACGAATTCTCCGTGCTCGCGAAACTCGAAGCCGGAGACCTGAACCCGCGCAAGCTCGCCGACCTCGAATGCGTCAGCGCCCCGTCGATGACCCGCACCGTGGCCTCCGTCGTCGAGCAGGGCCTGGTGCGCCGCTCCGACGACCCGGACGACGGCCGGCAGGTGCGCCTGCACCTGACCGCGAAGGGGAAGAAGCTGTTGGTCGAAGGCCGCCGCACCCGTGACGAGTGGATGCTCTCGCGCATCGAGGGCCTCAGCGACCGCGAGTGCCAGATCCTGTCGGAGGCTCGCGAGATCCTGGGGCGGGTGGCCGCTCGGTGAATCGCACCTTCGCCTCGCTCTCGATCTACAACTATCGCGTCTACTTCCTGGGCGCGATCACCT
Source organism: uncultured Intrasporangiaceae bacterium (assembly GCA_964566985.1). Classification (GTDB taxonomy): domain Bacteria; phylum Actinomycetota; class Actinomycetes; order Actinomycetales; family Dermatophilaceae; genus Leekyejoonella. The sequence goes on along the minus strand of CAZMLG010000048.1, from coordinate 7,506 downwards.
CGAACATCGGCACCTGGGTCGGTCGGATCGCCCAGGACTGGCTGGTGCTCACCGTGCTCACCGACCACTCCGGCGCGGCACTCGGCTTCATCACCGCCGTGCAGTTCGCCCCGGCGATCCTGCTCGCACCGATCGCCGGTGCCCTCACCGACCGCTACTCGAAGCGCCGGGTGCAGATGGTCGCCCAGGGTGCGCTCGCGATCACCTCGGCCCTGCTGGCCACCCTCGTGCTCACCGGCACCGTCCAGTTGTGGCACGTCTTCCTCACCGCCGCGATGCAGGGATTCGCCACCGCCCTCAACAACCCGAGTCGGCAGGCCATGGTCTCGGAGATGGTGCCGCCGGAACTGGTCACCAACGCCGTGAGCCTCAACTCGACGTCGTTCAACGCCGCGCGCATCGTCGGCCCCGGCGTCGCCGGACTGATGATCGGCATCATCGGGATCGGTCACACCATCCTGATCGACACGTTCTCGTTCATCGCGGTCCTGTTCTCGCTGTATGTCATGCGCCCCGGTGAGTTGCTGGCCGCGCCACGCAGCCGCGGCAAGGGCAAGGTCCGTGAGGGCATGGCCTACGTCCGGCATCGCCCGGACATCATGCTCATCCTGGTGATGGTGTTCATGCTGGGGACCTTCGGGATGAACTTCCAGCTCACGACCGCGCTGATGGCGACCGACACGTTCCACAAGGAGGCCATCGGATTCGGGCTGCTCGGCTCGATCATGGCGGTCGGGTCCCTGGCCGGCGCCCTCACCTCGGCGCGCCGCAGCCGGCCGCGCCTGCGGGTGCTGATGGTCTCGATGGCCGGCTTCACCATCTGGTCGGCGGCCGCCGCGCTCGCCCCGACGTTCGTGCTCTTCGCCGTGCTGCTGATCCCGACCGGGTTCGCCGCGATCACCTTCCTCAACACCGCCAACTCGATGGTGCAGCTCAGCGTGTCACCGGTGATGCGCGGTCGGGTGATGGCGCTCTACATGGCGGTGTTCCTCGGCGGCACGCCGATCGGAGCGCCCATGATCGGGTGGGTCGGCGACACCCTGGGGGCACGGTGGACGATCCTCATCGGCAGCATCGCGACCCTGGCGACGCTCGGCTTCTCGATGTCCTACCTGCTGCGCAGCAAGGATCTCTACCTGCGGGTGGAGCGCTCACCGCGGCTGCATCTGGAGGTGCGGCCACGTGACGCGGAGGTCAGCGGCGACCCCGAGCGCGTCGCCTGACCCCCTGCCCCCCGGCAGCACGCCCGAAATGACCACTTTCGCCCGAGATGACCATCTATAGGTAGTCATCTCGGACGAAAGTGGTCATCCGGAGGGGCGTGTGGATAACCGGACAGGACGCCGGGCGCCTTCTGACATCGTGGGTCGGCATGACCGACGATCGCGGGGTGGAGCAGGGCGGCACCCGATGGCGGCCGACGTATGCCGGGGCCGACCGGCTGTTCTTGCCCTCACCGCCGGGCGCCGAAACGACTCCGCCCCCTCGCGGTCGGGAGACCTCCCGCGAGCCCGCACGGTTCGACCCGGAGAAGATCATCCTGGCCAGCGAGCTGAACGGGCTGCGGGTCGACCGCAGGACCGAACGCCGTCCCGACGGCACGCCGGTCCTGGCCCGTATCCGCCGCGGCGCCTACTACGACGCGGCGGACTGGGCGACGTTTTCCGCTGACGTGCGATACCTCGCGCTCGTCCATGCGACTGCGATGTTCGCGCGGGGGAAGCACCAGGTGTATTCACACTGGTCGGCCGCCGCGGTCGAGCGTCTGCCGATCATCGGAGCCTGGCCGACACGGGTCCACGACACCGTCGCCGACGGCATCGTCCACTCGTCCGGGCTGGTGCGCCGCCATCACACGAGTATTCGCCCGGCGAGCGTGGTGATCGACGGCGTCCGCGTGACTCCGGTGGCGCGCACCCTGGTCGATCTGGCGCGCGACGGGCCACTCCAGAGCGCGGTCGCCGCGGCCGATCACGCACTGCGGCACGGCAAGTGCACGCGCGAGGAGATGGTGGCCGAGACGGAGGCCATGCCGTCGGGATATGCCGGTCTCACCGGTGTCCGCCGGATGATCGATCTGGCCGATCCTCGTGCCGAGTCGCCGCTCGAATCACTCAGCCGGGTGGCGATGTACGAGCTTCGCGTGGCGCAACCGGATCTGCAGGTATCCCTCACCGACCGGAACGGGGGCTTCGGCCGGTCGGACTTCGGATGGGACGGCGTGGTCGGGGAGTGCGACGGCTACGCGAAGTACGTGCGTCACCTGCGCGAGGGTGAGGAGCCCGGAGATGTCGTGTGGCGGGAGAAGCGGCGGGAGGACCGCATACGGCGCAGCGGACTGCGCGTCGCGCGGTGGGGCTGGCAGGACGCCCTCAGCCGGATCGGGATGCTGCGCGAACTGGAGGAGCAGGGTATCCATCGGCTGCCGCGGCGGCGCTGGTTCACCTAGCGTGCCGAGATGACCACTTTCGTCCGAGATGAACCCCGTTAGATTGTGATCTCGGGAGAAAGTTGTGCTGTGGGGCGGGAAAACGG
>CAZMLG010000048.1:0-4961 GCA_964566985.1 uncultured Intrasporangiaceae bacterium | reverse complement strand
CCCCGAGCGCGAGCTCGTCACCACCTGACCCCACCCCCTCGCCCCCGCGACCCCCACCGACCGAGGCCCCCCCCGCGCGAAAGTGGTCATGTGGGGCGGTCAACGGGCGGAGAGGGCGTGGGCCTGGCAGCGCAGCGCGCGCAGCGTGTCGTCCAGCGCCTCGGTGACGGTGCGACGCAGGGCCGCCTCCGCCCGCGGGTGGGCGTCCAGCCAGCCGCGCGCGGTGACCACGACCGGATGCCACTGCGGATCCTCGCCCTCGAGGTCGGCCGACGGGAAGAGCCCCTGGACGAGGCGAGTGGCCATGCTCTGCGGCATCGAGGCCCACCAGTCGGTCAGGGACTCGAAGTAGCTGCCCATGAACGGCAGCGTCGCCGTCGCGCTCGCGGGCTGGCGGAACCCGGCGATCAACGCCCGCTGGCGATCGTTGGTGAGCGCGGCGTCGCCGACGAGCGCGTCCCAGACCTGCTTCTTGACGGCATCCCCTGGGCGGCTCGCGGTCGCCCGCGCATGGGCGAGCCGACCGTCCATCGTCGCGTCCCGGCCGAGCTCCGCGTCCAGCTCCTCCTCCCCCCACGTGCCCTGCGCGGCCAGCGCGGTCGCCAGGGACCACCGCAGGTCGGGGTCCAGCGGGAGGCCGTCGATCACGGTCGCACCGTCCAGCAGCGCGGCGATCTGCGGCGTGACGCCGTCGGTCACCGCACCGAACTGCGCGAGCGCGCGCGCCCAGACCAGCTGGGCATCGCTGCCGTCCTGCGCGGCGGCGAGCTGCTCCCACGCCGTGTCCGCCAGGCGGCGTGCGAGCTCGGCCCGCAGGGCCGTCGGGACGTAGGCCGTCACGGCGGTGTGGGCCAGCCCCAACACCTGGTGCAGCAGCGTGGGGTCGGTCTCGGACGGGGTCTGCGACAGCACGATCCGCACGAATTCCGGTGCGGTCAGCTGCTGCCCGCGGGTCATGTTCCACAGGTTCGACCAGATCAGCCCGCGTGAGAGGGGCTCGGTGACCGTCGAGAGGTGGGTCGCCGCGACCTCGACCGATCGCTCGTCCAGCCGCGCCACGGCATACGTCAGGTCGTCGTCGTTGACGAGGACGAGGTCGGCCGCGCGCCCGGTGGCGTCGGGCACCGGGGTGCGTTCGCCGGTGGTCTCGACGTCGAGCACCGTGGTGCGGGTGAGGGTCTCGTCGGCCAGGCGGTAGAGGCCGACCCGCAGCCGGTGGGGCAGCGTGAAGGGATCGCCGGTCACCCGGTCGGTCGCCTGCTGCGTGAGGGTCAGCTCGGTGAGGAGCCCGTCGGCGTCGCGGGAGACCTCCGGGGTCAGCCGGGAGGGGCCGGCGGTCCGCAGCCACAGTCGTGCCCACTGCGACAGGTCGCGCCCGGAGCTGTCCTCGAGGGCGTGCAGCAGGTCGTCCAGTGTCGTCGCGCCGAATGCGTGGTCGGCGAAATACCTTCGTGCTCCGGCGAAGAAGGCGTCGCGCCCGACGTAGGCCTGCAGTTGCTTCATCACCGCGGCACCCTTGGCATAGGTGATGCCGTCGAAGTTCTGCCGGGCCGCCTCCAGGTCGTCGATCACGGCCTCGATCGGGTGGGTCGTCGGCCGGCCGTCCTGGGTGTAGGCCCACTGCTTGCGGCCGAGCGCGAACAGCAGCCAGGCACCGGGGAATCCGGCGGCCTCCGCGGCGACCTGGTAGCCCATGAGGTCGGCGAACGACTCCTTGAGCCAGGTGTCGTTCCACCAGCGCGGCGTGGCGAGGTCACCGAACCACATGTGCGACATCTCGTGCATGATCACCTCGGCCCGCTGCTCGCGCTGCAGCTGCGTCGCGCGGCCGCGGTGCAGATAGGTGTCGGTGAAGGTCACCAGGCCCGGGTTCTCCATCGCGCCCAGGTTGTATTCGGGCACGAAGATCTGGTCGTACTTGCCCCAGGGATAAGGGAATCCGAATGCTTCGTCGAAGAAGTCGAGGCCGGCCTTCGTGATCGCGAAGATCTCGGCGGAGTCGGCGAACGGCGCCATCGACCGCCGGCACAGCATGCCGAGCTCGACCTGTTGGGTGCTGCCGTCCAGCCGGGTGATCGACCACGTGTCGTGTGCCCGGTGATAGGGGCCGGCCGCCACGGCGGTGAGGTATGCCGACTGGGGCGGTGACGCCGCGAAGGTCACGGTCGCGTGCCCGTCGTCCTCGGTGCGGGAGACCTCGGGCTGTCCCGAGAGGATCTGCCACTGCTGCGGCGCGGTCACCACGAACGTGAATCGTGCCTTGAGGTCAGGCTGTTCGAAGCACGCGAACAGCCGGCGGGAGTCGGTCGGCTCCAGGTGCGTGTAGAGGTAGGTGCGCTCGTCCTCCGGGTCGGTGAACCGGTGCAGTCCCTCGCCGGTGCGGCTGTAGCGCAGGTCGGCGACGATGCGGACCTCGTTGTCGGTGCGCAGGCCGGTCAGCGGCAGCCGCGCCCCGTCATACGCCTGCAGATCGACCGGCGCCCCGTTGAGCATGGCCTCGGCGACGTGCTCGGCGACGAGATCGACCCAGGTGGCGTCGGTGGTGGCGGCGAAGGTGATCGTGGTGGTCGCCCGGAAGGTCGCCGCCTGCAGATCCGGCGCGCTGCGCAGGTCGAGCTCGACCCGGTAGTCGTGGACGTCCAGGTCGGCGCCGCGCTGCGCACATTCCGCGTGCGTGAGGTTCAACGTCACCAGAGCAGCCAATCATGCGGCGATCCGGCGCTGTGAGCCGGGTCACTCGCGAGCAGTGGTGACACGGCGGCGGGTGTCAGCCGAGGTGCTGCGCGACGTGATCGATGCACCGCGTGAGCGCCGTGACGTCGTCCGGCTCGACGGCCGGGAACATCCCGATCCGCAACTGATTTCGCCCGAGTTTGCGGTAGGACTCGGTGTCGACGACGCCGGCGCGGCGCAGCGCCGCGGCCACGGTGCCCGCGTCGACCCGTGCGTCGAGGTCGATGGTGCCGACGACGAGCGAGCGCTCGCCCGGGTCCGTGACGAACGGCGTGGCGTAGTCGCAGGACCGCGCCCAGTCATAGAGGCGGCGGCTGCTCTCGCGGGTGCGCGCGACCGCCCAGTTCAGGCCGCCCTGGTCGACCAGCCACCCGACCTGCTCGGCCAGCATGATCAAGGTCGCGATCGCCGGGGTGTTGTAGGTCTGCTGCTTGCGGGAGTTGGCCACGCAGGTCGACAGATCCAACGTGTCGGGGATCCAGCGGCCGTCGGTGGCGATCTGCTCGACGCGCGCCAGTGCGGCGGGCGACAGGATCGCGACCCACAGCCCGGCGTCGGAGCCGAAGCACTTCTGCGGGGAGAAGTAGTAGACGTCCGTCTGTGCGAGGTCGACCGGCAGGCCGCCGGCCCCGGAGGTCGCGTCGACCAGCATCAGGGCGTCGCCGCTCCCCGGCACCCGCTCGACCGGAGCCATCGCCCCGGTCGAGGTCTCGTTGTGCGCCCAGGCGTAGGCGTCGACGCCGTCGTGCGCCACGGCATACGGCACGCGACCGGGGTCGGTCGACCGCAGGTCCGGCTCGGCCAGGAACGGCGCGCGCTGCACGGCGGTGGCGAACTTGCGCGTGAACTCGCCGAAGACCAGGTGCTGCGCGCGCTCGCGGATCAGGCTGAATGCGGCGATGTCCCAGAAGGCCGTCGCCCCGCCGTTGCCCAGGACCACCTCGTAGCCGTCGGGCAGGTCGAACAGGGCGTGCAGCCCCTCCTGGATCTCGCGGACGAGCGCCTTGACCGGCGCCTGGCGGTGGGAGGTGCCCAGCAGCGTGCGGCCGGCGGCGGCGACACGGTGCACCTGTGCGGTCCGCACCTTGCTCGGGCCGCAGCCGAATCGGCCGTCGGCGGGCAGCAGGTCTTCGGGGACGACGGGGAGATCGGTCACGGGCCCCAGTCTGCCAGCGCCTACTCTGCGCGTATGCAGTTGATCAGGCGCTGGGACTACGACGGCGAGGGCATCGACGAGTCGGCGATGCCGACGGCGCCGTGGGATGCCGTCACGCAATGGGTCGACGCGGCGCGCTCGCATGCGCAGGATCACCCGGACATGCCCGAGCCCGATGCGCTCGCCGTGGCCACGGTCGCCGACGACGGTGCGCCACGGGTGCGCACCGTGCTGATGCGCTATCTGGAGACGGACGGGCCCGGGTTCTACACCAACCTGCGGTCCGCCAAGGGGCGCCAGCTCGCGCGTGAGCCACGTGTCGCGGCGGGCCTGACCTGGCCGTCGATGTTCCGCGCGGTCCGCTTCGTCGGGCGCGCCACGCCGTTGCCCCGGGAGGTGGTGCAGACCTACTTCGGATCGCGCCCGTGGGGCTCGCGGATCAGCGCGTGGGCGTCGCACCAGTCGCAGCCGGTCGCCTCGCGCGCCGACCTGGAGGAGGCGGTCGCGGCCTACGAGCGGCGCTGGCCCGATCACGGTTCCCCGGACGACGTGCCGCTGCCGGACTTCTGGGGCGGGTATGTCGTGCGCTGCGACGAGGTCGAACTGTGGGCCGGGCGGCGCGATCGGCTGCACGACCGGCTGGTCTATGTGCGCGACGGCGGCGGTGATCTGGCCGATGCGGGGTCCTGGCGGCTGGAGCGCCACCAGCCCTGAGGCCGGGCAGCGAACAGCCCGTGGGATCCGTGCCGGGTGGCACGGGTGCGCGACGGACGTCTCGCGCTCCCACGGGCTGCGGCGGTCGAGGGGAATTCGCTACCGCATCGTCCGATGTCGGTCCACCGAGAAGGTGGTCACCGGTCTGCGGCGAGCGCTAGCGCTCGACCACCTCACGCGTCCTATGAGAAATCATCTCTGGGACCACCTCCTTTCTCGTGTGTCTCCACGCTAGACGCCGAGCGACCGGTGGGCAACGGGTTTTGTGCCGGGGTGGTATGCCGGGGGGCCGGGCGGACAAGGCCCCTGGACATGGCGAGGCGGCCGGCGCACAGGGGGGAGACGTCGGCCGCCGAGC
>CAZMLG010000047.1:0-20169 GCA_964566985.1 uncultured Intrasporangiaceae bacterium | reverse complement strand
CGATCGACTCGGTGGCGATCGAGACGGCGGTGTCGAAGCCGAACGTGTAGTCGGTGGCGGACAGGTCGTTGTCGATCGTCTTCGGCACGCCCACGACCGGGATCCCGTCGTCGGCCAGCCGGCGGGCCACGGTCAGGGTGCCTTCGCCGCCGATGGCGATGATCGCATCCATCCCGCGGCGACGCATCACCTCGGCCACACGGGCGGATCCACCGGCCTCGAAGGGGTTGCTGCGCGAGGTGCCGAGGATGGTCCCGCCCTGCTTGGAGATGCCGCGCACCTCGGTGCGGTCGAGGGGGTGAATGTCGTCCTCCACCAGGCCGCGCCATCCGTCGCGGATGCCCAAGAAGTCCTGGTGATGGATGCGGTCGCCCTTGATGACGGCGCCGCGGATCACGGCATTCAGTCCGGGGCAGTCGCCCCCGCTGGTCAGGATTCCGATCGTCACCTGCCCCAGCATGGCGGGTCGGCGCGGTGCGCCGGCGCCCGGGTCTCAGCTCGTGGGATGCGGCATCCTGGTGCGGTGAAGACTTCCGTGTGCCTGGCCTTCCTGCTCGACGACGTCCACGATGGGGACGGCCGGGTGCTGCTCGGGCGCAAGCGCCAGGGGTTCGGCACCGGCAACGTCGCGGGGATCGGCGGTCACCTGGAGGCCGGGGAGACCAGCGTGCAGGCGGCGGTGCGTGAGACCTGGGAGGAGTCCGGATACACCGTGGCACCCCAGGACCTGCGGGAAGCAGGTCACGTGGACTTCCGCTTCCCGGGCCACCCGGACTGGGACATGGGGGTCGACCTGTTCACGACGCGACGCTGGACCGGGGAGCTGACCGCGTCCCCCGAGCTGGACCCGCAGTGGCACGACGTCGCCGCGATCCCGTGGGACCAGATGTGGGACGACTCGCGGATCTGGCTGCCCTACGTGTTGCGCGGGCAGATCGTGCGGGCCGACGTCACCTATGACGCGCCGGGGTCACACGTCGCCCACCTCACGCTCGACGTCCAGGACTGAACGCCACCGGCGAGGCGCCCGCGAGGGTGTCGCGGGATCGGCGGACAATGAGAGCGTCGAACCCGTTCCCCCGGCCCAGGAGATGTCATGCCGACCCAGCGCCTCGATGTCCATTCGCTCGCCCCCGAGGGATACCGGGCGGTGCTCGGCCTGGAGAAGTATGCCGCCGGGGCCGTCGACGGCACGGTCTACGAGTTGATCAAGCTACGCGCCTCGATGCTCAACGGGTGCGCGTTCTGCGTCGACATGCACAGCCACGACGCGCAGGCCGCCGGGGAATCCGATCAGCGTCTCTTCGGTGTCGCCGCCTGGCACGACGCGCCCTACTACACCGACCGGGAGCGTGCGGCGCTCGCGCTCACCGACGCGGTGACGCGGCTGGGCCCTGGCGGGGTCGGCGACGACGTCTGGGACCAGGTGACGGCGGTGTGGAGCGACAAGGAGATCGCCGATCTGCTGCTGGCCATCGCCACCATCAACGTCTGGAACCGCCTGGCGATCCCGACGCGGCAGCAGCCCACGATCCGGTGACGAGCAGACGCCGGCCGATGGCCGGCCCGGACGTGAGGACGACGGCATGACGGCGACGCATCGGTATGCCGCCCGGCTGACCTGGTCGGGCTCCACCGGCGACGGCTACGACGCGTTCACCCGCCACCACACGGTCTCGCCGGGTGGCCGGCCGGAGCTGACGATGTCGGCCGACCCGCACTTCCACGGCGACGCCGCCCTGGTCAACCCCGAGGAACTGTTGGTGACGGCGGCGAGCAGCTGCCAGTTGCTGTCGTTCCTGGCCGTGGCAGCGCGGGCGCGCCTGGACGTCATCGGCTACACCGACGAGGCCACCGGGGTGATGCCGGCGCAGCCGGCAGCCGGGGAACGCTTGTCGGTCACCGAGATCCGGCTGCATCCGCGCATCGTCCTGGCCACCGGCAGCCGCGCCGATCGCCTGCGGCGGCTGGTCGAGGTCGCGCACCGGGAGTGCTTCGTCGCGGCCTCGTTGCGCGCCCGCATGACCATCGAGGCGGAGGCGGTCATCGACGGCGGCGTGGTGGCCACCGCTCGGGTGGCCGACTGAGTCACGCGGTGGGCAGGCCGAGTGCCGCCCACGCGGCATACCCTCCGGCGACGTCGATCGCCTCCCGGCCGGCGGCACGCAGCGTCTCGACCGCCGCCGGCGCGGCGCGTCCGTCCTGGCACAGCACGATGACGGGCAGATCCGTGCGCCGCGGCAGTTCTCGGTCGGCGGCGGGTGGGCACAGGTCGGGGTGGATGCGCCCGTGCCGTTCCCGCTGCTGCGCAGTGCGCAGGTCCCACAGCACGGCACGGCCGTAGAGCAGCTGCTGGTAGGCGGCGCGCGGGCTCAGGTGTGCGTCGCCGGCCGGACACGGGGCGTCGCCGCCGGTGAACAGGCGCGTCTGCCAGTGCGGGTCGGCGAGCATGATCGACATAAGGAAAAGTTAGAGATAGCAAAACATCTAGTGTAGGTGCGTCTCGCGATGCGGTCGCGGCTCGTGCGGGCGGACGGGCGCCGTGCCGCGGCGCGGGGGAGTGCTCGTGGCATGCTGCCGCCATGACGACGCTGCTCATCCTCGGAGCCGGGGGAGATCTGACCCACCGCCTACTGCTGCCCGGGCTGGCGAGCCTGCTGCAGGTCGAACCGGACCGGGAGGTGACCGTCGTCGGCGCCGACCGGGTGTCGATGACCGACGGACGGTGGCGCGACCGGTTGCGCGACGCGTTCCGATCGGTCGGCACCAAGGCCGCCGTGACCCGGCCGTTCGCCAAGGCCTCTCGGTATGTCGAGACCGACCTGCTCGACCGCGACGCGCTGGCCGACCTGATCGCCGGCGTCGAGCCGCCGCTGGTGATCTACTTCGCGCTGCCGCCGTCCGTGTCGACGAAGGTGTGCGAGCTGCTCGAGCAGGTCGAGTTGCCCGACCCGACCCGGCTGGCGCTGGAGAAGCCGTTCGGCACCGACGAGGCCTCGGCGCGCGCGTTCAACGCGCAACTGCACCGGGTCGTGCCCGAGGATCGGATCTATCGCGTCGACCATTTCCTGGCCCGCTCGACCGTGCTCAACCTCATCGGGCTGCGGTTCGCCAACCGCATCATGGCCCCGATCTGGAACGCCCAGCACCTCGAGCGTGTCGAGATCGTCTACGACGAGGACCTCGCCCTCGAAGGCCGAGCCGGATATTACGACGGGGCCGGCGCCTTGAAGGACATGCTGCAGAGTCACCTGCTGCAGGCCATGGCGGTGTTCGCGATGGAGCCGATCGCCACGATCGAGCCGCGCGAGTTGCACGACCTGAAGTCACAGGTGCTGCGCGCGACGCGGGTGTGGGGCGGTTCGCCCACGCGCTCGTCCCGCCGGGCCCGCTACACGGCCGGGCGGATGGACGATCGGCGCGTCCCGGCCTACGTGAAGGAGAAGGGCGTCGACCCGAAGCGCATGACCGAGACGCTCGCGCAGGTCACCGTGGAGATCCGCAACGGTCGGTGGCAGGGGGTGCCGTTCACGCTGCGCAGCGGCAAGGCGATGGGGGAGCCGCGCAAGCAGATCATCGCGCACTTCCGCGAGATGCCCCATGTGCCGGCCGGATTCGAGGGGGTGGCGACCGCGGACAAGATGATCATCGGGCTCAACCCGGGGTCGGTCGAACTGGCCCTGACGATGAACGCCGAGGGCGACCCGATGGATCTGGAGCGCAAGAGCCTTCGGGCCGATCTGGCCGATGGGCGGATGCAACCCTACGGCGAGGTGTTGCGGGAGATCCTCGATGGCAACCCGCTGCTCACCGTGCGCGGAGATGCGGCCGAATCCTGCTGGCGCATCATGGATCCGGTGCTCAAGGCATGGCGCGCGGGCAAAGTGCCGATGGAGGAGTATCGAGCGGGCTCGCAAGGCCCTGACAAGTGGTGAGGCGGGCACGCCGCGACTCGACTAGGGTGGAGGCCCATCACGTTGCGAACGGGGAGGTCTGATGCATCCGAACGACGAGTGGCCCGAGCCGGGTCAAGGCGGCGCCCAGCGGCCCGGTGGTCCGGGTGACGGCCAATACGGAGGGCCGCCGGAGGCCCCGCGCGGCTATCCGCAGCCGGGCATGGGGGAGTATCAGCAGGCTCCGCCCCCGGGTTATGGCTCGGCCCCCGCGCAGCCCGGGCCGTATGCGCAGGCCCCCGGTCCGGCTCATCCGGCGGGCACGCCGTATGCCGTCGCGCCGAAAAACCCGGGGCTGTCGCTGCTGGCGGCGTTCTTCATCCCCGGTCTCGGGTCGATGATCAACGGTGAGGTCGGCAAGGGCGTCGGTATCCTCATCGGCTACATCATCAGTTGGTTCCTGGTCATCATCCTCATCGGAGTGGTCGGGTGTGTCGGCTTTTGGGTCTGGGGCATGATCGACGGATATCAGGGTGCCCGGAAGTGGAACGCTGCACACGGAATCGTCAGCTGAGTTCCCACCCGGCCGGTTTGGCGGTGCATGCTCACAGGCTTCGATACGACCTCGCGCTGGGGCGCTCGGCCTACTCGGCCGGCCGGGGCGTCGTGGCGCTGCCCGGGACTTAGAGCATCCGCATGGTGCGTGCGGCCAGAGCGACGACGGGGCGCTCGAGGGCGTCGGCGAGAGTGAGCCGTCCTCCGGTGATGTCGGTGAAGGCACGCCAGCCGGCGTCGGTGCGGGTGATCGCGTGGTGGAACAACGCCGGTCGCCTCTCGTAGGCGCCCAGCGACCGACGCCCTGCGGCGATCTCGGCGAGCAGGGGTGAGAGCGCCCACAGGTAGGCCTGCCCGAGCTCGAACGGAGTGCGGCCGTGCAGGGCGGCGTCGGCCGCGAGTGAGCCGGCCTCGGTGCCGGATCGCACGGCATACGAAATGCCTTCGCGCGTCCAGGGTTCCAGCAGGCCGGCCGCGTCGCCGGCGAGGAGCACGCGGTCGGACGAGAGCGGCGAACCGGCTGCTCGGCAGCGTGTCAGATGCCCGGAACTGCGGAACACCGGCAGCCGATCGAGACCGTGTCGACGCAGGAGTGCGTCGAGGTAGGCACGGGTCTGTTGCGGTTCGCCCTTGCGGTGGATGACGCCGACGGTGAGGGTGTCGCCTTTGGGGAAGATCCAGCCGTAGGAGCCCGGCATCGGACCCCAGTCGAGGTGGATGCGGCCCTGCCATCGCCGCTCGGCCGGCGCGGCGAGCTCGACCTCCAGCCCGAGGTCGACCCGGCGCATCGTGGCTCCGACGTGCCGCGCGATGCGACTCGTCGATCCATCGGCGCCGACGACGTAGCGCGCGGTGATCGGGCCGTCGCCGGTGGTGAGCTCGACGTGGTCGTCCCTGGAGGTGATGTCGGTGACGGCCGTGCCGAGCAGCGATGCGGCGCCGGCCTGCTGGGCGCAGGCGAGTAGGGCCGCGTCCAGGTCGGTGCGGTCGGTCAATGCGAGGAAGGGACCGCCGGCCTCCCGCCAGCGCTCGCCCGCGCCTCGCAGGCTGAACGACGCAGCGGTGATCCGGTGCCGCACCGGCACGTCCAACTCTGCCGGGAGGTGGTCCAGGGTGACCCCGATGAGCCCGCCGCCACACGTCTTGTAGCGCGGGAACGTCGCCCGGTCGATGATCAGCGTGCGCGCACCCTTCTTCGCCGCGGCCCGGGCCGCCATGCTCCCGGCCGGTCCGGCGCCCACGACCACCACGTCATACGTCGAGGAGGTCACGGGCGGCACGGCGCACATGGTAGTCATCGCTGTCGCGCTCTGCCTATTCCCGAGGAGCGACCGCGCCGCCGGTAGGCACTTCGCGTCAGATGTGCCGCGCTTTGCCTATCTCCGAAGGGCGACCGCGCCGCCGGTAGGCACTCGCGTCATGGAGGGGTCATCCGCCCCGACGGCGCCGAGCCTCGTCCAGATCGTGGACCCGGCGCCCCTCAGCACGCCTCCAACCGGTCGCGAGCGGCCGCCAGGCTCGGCCGTCCGACCGGGTCGGGATCCATGCATGCGGTGATCAGTGCCGTCAGCCCCGGATCGGTGCAACGGGAATGTAGGACGTCCAGATCCGGGCGCCCCCGCTCCGTGTCGTCGTGGCGGGCGAACGGCCGGTGTCCGGTCACGGCCCGATAGAGCACGCCGCCCAGACCCCACAGGTCGGTCGCGGCGTCCACGCGACCACCCGTGGCCTGTTCGGGAGCCATGTATTCCGGCGTGCCCGACCCGGCGCTGCAGGTGCCGGGCGGTTGGGCGAGACCGAGATCGAGCACGACGGCGATTCCCCCGGTGCACACGATGTTCGACGGTTTCAGGTCGAGATGCAGTTGCCCGTGGCCGTGCAGGTAGTGCAGCACCGAGCAGAGCTGCCGGCCGAGCACCCGCACGTCACCGGGCGGCATACCCTCGGGGTGCTCGGACTGGATGAGCGCCGACAGCGTGCTGCCGGTCAAGGTCTGCAGGACGATCACCGGCTCGGTGTCATGACTGATGACGATGGAGTTGGGGCCGCCTGGCACGGCACGGGACGCGAACGCCCGGTGACCGAGAGGCACCGGGCCGACGACGCCGGCCCGGCTGCGACAATCGGGTCGCTCCTTGGCCGGCCGGGTGACCGGCGAGTAACTTAGGCTCGAAGACCCGAAACAGAAGGGATCGGCGGATGGCGCATCTGAAGGACCACTACGACGTGCTCGTGGTGGGTGCCGGCCTGTCCGGGATCAACGCCGGATACCGCCTGCAGACGATGTGCCCTGGCGTCGACTACGGGATCATCGAGGCCCGCGCCGCCATGGGCGGCACCTGGGACCTGTTCCGCTATCCCGGTGTGCGCTCCGACTCCGACATGTTCACCCTGGGTTTCCCGTTCGAGCCGTGGACCGGGAAGAAGTCGATCGCCGACGGCGCCGACATCCTCGCCTACCTGAAGTCGACCGCGCGCAAGCACCGGATCGACGAGCGCATCGTCTACAGCACCAAGCTGGTCGCCGCACGGTGGTCGAGCGACGAGGAACGATGGACTCTCACCCTGCGTCGGCCGGACGGAACGGCCACGGTCACCGCATGTTTCGTCTACTTCTGCTCCGGCTACTACAACTACGACGAGGGGTACACCCCGGCCTTCGAGGGGCGGGACGACTTCGCCGGGCAGATCGTGCACCCGCAGTTCTGGCCCGAACAGCTCGACGTCTCCGGGCGGAACGTCGTGGTCATCGGCTCCGGCGCGACCGCGATGACCCTTGCGCCCGCCCTGGCGAAGGGCGGCGCGCACGTCACGATGCTGCAGCGCTCGCCGACCTGGGTGATCAGTCTCGCGGCGAAGGACCCGATCGCCGACCGGCTGCGCCGCCTGCTCCGCCCACAGCACGCCTACGACCTCACCCGGTGGAAGAACGTGCTGACATCACTGGCGTTCTACCAGTTCTGCCGCCGCGCACCGAAAGCCGCGGGAAGCCTGCTGCGCAAGGGCGTCATGGGGCAGCTCCGGGACGCGCAGATCGAGCAGCGCCACTTCACTCCGTGCTACGACCCGTGGGATCAGCGCCTGTGCGTCGTGCCCGACGGCGACCTGTTCGCCGCGCTGCGGTCGAAGGACGTCGAGATCGTCACCGACACGATCGACCGATTCGTCCCCGACGGGGTGCGCACGACATCGGGGCAGGTGCTGCCGGGCGACATCGTCGTCACCGCGACCGGCCTCAACATGCTCGCCGCAGGCGGGGCCACGTTCGAGATCGACGGCGCACCCATCGATCTCGGCGAGCGATACGTCTATCGCGGCCTCATGCTCGACGGTGTGCCCAACGCCGCGCTGTGCATCGGTTATACGAACGCGTCGTGGACGCTGCGATCCGACCTGTCGACGCGATACTTCTGCAAGCTCATCAATCACGTCCGTGAATCCGGTTACGCCTACGCTTATCCGGTCGTGCCGGACGACCTCGGGCCGCGCCCGTTGCTCGACCTGACCTCCGGTTATGTGCAGCGCTCGGTCGCCGACTTCCCCACGCAGGGTGACCGGCGGCCGTGGCTGCTGCGGCAGAACTACGTGCTCGACCGCCGGGACACCAGGAAGGCCGACGTCGCCCAGGACATGCGTTTCGTGCGTCCCGGCGACGGCGTGCGACGCGAGGCGTCGGCGACCGCGGGCCGGGCCGGCTGATGGACTCGCTCCGCGTCGCGTTGTCGTCCTATCGCTCCAACCCGTTCTCCGGCGGGCAGGGTGTCTATGTGCGCAACCTCTCCCGGGAACTCACCGCCCTCGGACACCGCGTCGAGGTCTTCAGCGGCCCGCCGTATCCCGAACTCGATCCGGATGTGGGACTGACGACCGTTCCCGGGCTCGACCTCTATCGGGCCGACGACCCCTTCCGTCGACCGGGGCTGCGTGAGTTCCGCTCGAGCATCGATGTGCTCGAATACGCGACCATGTGCACCGCGGGCTTCCCGGAGCCGCGCACCTTCGGCCTGCGCCTCTCGCGCGTCCTGCGCGGCCGACTGGGTGAGTTCGACGTCCTGCACGACAACCAGACCCTCGCTCCCGGCATCCTCGACCTGGAGCGACGCGGTATGCCGTTGCTCACCACCATCCATCACCCCATAACCCGTGACCGTCGGCTGGAGCTCGCCGACGCCGAAGGGTGGCAGCGGGTCACCAAGCGCCGGTGGTACGGCTTCGTCGGCATGCAGCGGCGGGTGGCCCGGGCCAGTGCGCATCTGCTCACCGTCTCTCGACGATCCGCCGAGGACATCGCCGCCGACTTCTCCGTGCCGGCGCAGCGGCTGCGGATCGTGCCGGTGGGCGTCGACGTCGACCGCTTCCGACCCGGGTCGGCCGATGCCCGGGTGCCCGGGCGGTTGGTCACCGTCGCGAGCGCCGACGTGCCCCTGAAGGGCCTGTCGGTCCTCGTGCGTGCTCTGGCGCGGATGGACCCGTCGTCCTGGAGCGAGCTGATCGTCGTCGGCACCGCCGGGGATGCGACCCACAAGGCACTCGCCGAGGCCGGCCTGCTCGACCGGGTCCGTTTCCGCTCCGGGCTCACCGACGCCGACCTCGCCGATCTCGTCGCGTCGGCACAGATCCAGGTGGTTCCTTCGCTCTACGAGGGATTTTCACTGCCGGCCGTCGAGGCGATGTCGGCAGGGACCCCCGTCGTCGCGTCCGACGTCGGCGCACTGCCGGAGTTGGTCGCCGACGGCGCCGGATCGTTGGTGACTCCCGGTGACGCCGACGGGTTGGCGGCCGAGATGAGCCGGCTGCTCGCGGCGCCGGAGGAGCGCGGCCGGATGGGCCGGGCCGGGCGCCGGCGGGCGGTCCGTCGCTACAGTTGGCGATCCGTCGCGGAGGCGACGGCACAGGTCTATGCCGAGGTCATCGCCGATCGCGGCACTTATCACCCGCCGGGACGCATCGCGCGCCGGCGGCGACACGAGGAGCGGGGCAGATGATCACCGTCGATTTCGACACCTTCACCGTCGATCCGGGCATGAGTGTGCTCGACGTCGGATGCGGGCAGGGGCGCCACGCGTTCGAGGCCTACCGACGCGGCGCCCGCGTGACGGCCTTCGACCTGAACGAAACGGATCTGGCCGACGTCAAGTCGATGTTCGTCGCCATGGAGCTCGAAGGGGAGGCGCCCGACGGGGCATCCGCCGGGGTGCAACACGGTGACGTGCGCGAGATGCCCTTCGAGACGGGGTCATTCGACCGAGTCATCGCCTCGGAGATCCTCGAGCACATCCCCGACGACGAAGCTGCGATGGCCGAGATCGCTCGGGTGACCCGCCCCGGCGGGCTCGTCGCCGTCACGGTGCCGAGGTGGTGGCCCGAGCAGATCTGCTGGAAGCTGTCGGATTCCTATCACCAGGTCGAAGGCGGCCACGTGCGCATCTACAAGGGCACCGAGCTGATCGAACGGCTGCAGAAGGCCGGCCTGGAGGTGATCGGGCAGCATCACGCCCACGCCCTGCACGCGCCCTACTGGTGGCTCAAGTGCGCAGTCGGACCCGACCGCGACGTCGCGGCGACACGGGCCTATCACCGGATGCTCGTCTGGGACATGATGAAGGCGCCGTTCGTGACGCGATTCGGCGAGCAGGCGCTCGACCCCGTCCTCGGCAAGAGCCTCGTGGTCTACCTCAAGAAATAATGGCATTCGTCGAAAAGCTCGATCTGCCAGGTGTGCTCAGTGCCGGTGAGGCGCGGCGCACCGGGGCGTTCATCGCCTCCCAGCAACAGCCCGACGGGTCCATCCCGTGGTATGCGGGCGGCCCGTTCGACCACTGGGACCACATCGAGGCGGCGATGGGCCTGACGGTCGTCGGGCGGTATGCCGCGGCCGAACGCGCCTTCGCCTGGTCGGCCGCCCATCAGCGCCCGGACGGCTCCTGGCCGATGCTGATGCGCGGTGGGTCCGTCGTGGATGCGCACGCGGACACCAACCAGTGCGCCTACCTGGCGGTCGGCCTTTGGCACTTCCACCGGGTGACCGGGCGCACTGCGGTGCTCGCGAGGATGTGGCCGGCGCTCGAGCGTGCCCTCAACTTCGTCATCCGCACGCAGCGGCCCGACGGGGCGATCGGATGGGCGGTCGCGGACGAGCGTCGTCCCGAGCGGCTCGCGCTGCTGACCGGCAGCGCAAGCGTCGCCCAGTCCCTCGAGTGCGGCCTGCTGGTGGCCGCCGCCCTCGGTCACGATCGCCCTCGGTGGCGTTGGGCACGCGACCGGCTGGCCGCGACGCTGGCCGAGCCCACGGCATACGGAAGGGTTTTCGCCGACCGGTCCCGTTTCTCCATGGACTGGTACTACCCGGTGCTGACCGGCGCGGTGCGCGGTGGGTCGGCGTCCGAGCGGATCCGGGCCGCGTGGGACACGTTCGTCGTGTCCGGTCACGGCGTCCGCTGCGTCAGCGACCAACCCTGGGTCACGGCAGGGGAATCGGCGGAGCTGGTAGCTGCGCTGCACGCCTCCGGCGACCGTGGTCGGGCCGAGGCCGTGTTGGCCGATCTCGCCCACCTGCGCGACGAGGAGACCGGCGGATACTGGACCGGACGCAACATCGGCGACGGCGTGCTCTGGCCGCGGGAGCAGACCACATGGTCGGCCGGCGCCGTGCTGTTGGCCGTCGACGCCCTCACCGGCTCGACGGGCGGATCGGGACTCTTCGTCGACGCCGGATCGTGCGACGATGACGTTCCCGACGTTTCCGACGGAGCAGCGAGCTGATGCCCATTCCACAGAAGGTCGCCGAGCAGGTGGCACGGATCACCGGATTCATGCCGGTCGACGAAGGTGAGGCGTTGCACGACGCCGCGGCGGACGCGGCGCCCGGCACCTGGCTGGAGATCGGCACCTACTGCGGCAAGTCGACGCTGATCCTGGCCGACGCGGCGCGGCAGGTCGGCGCGCAACTGGTGACGGTCGATCACCATCACGGGTCGGAGGAGAACCAGCCCGGTTGGGACTACCACGACACATCGCTCGTCGACCCGCGCACCGGCCGGCTGGACACGTTCCCCCACTTCCGGCCGCTGCTGGACGAGCTGTCCGACGTCTGCAGCGCCGTCGTCGGGCACACGGAGGTCGTCGCGCGGTGGTGGAACACCCCCATCGAACTGCTCTTCCTCGACGGCAACCACACCGAGCCGGTCGCGCTGCACGACTACCGGCAGTTCGCGAGGCACCTCACGCCCGGCGGGCTGCTGGTCGTGCACGACGTCTTCCCCGACTCGGCCGACGGCGGCCAGGCGCCGTGGCGCGTCGTGGAATCGGCGATGTCGACGGGTGGGTTCGCGCAGATCGCCGTCCACGGCTCGCTGCGGGTGCTGCGCCGGCTCACGTTCGACGCGTTCACGACCGCGTGACCTCGACCACCGCCAGACATGCACTTCCGGTCGAGACAGGCAACCGTGCGTGCCCGTTCGGGCCGAAAGTGCCTGTTCGGCGGGGTGATGATGGGCGTGCTGGCGGGCGTATGCGGTTGCGCGGCGGACGGGCCGACCTCGAGCCGATCCGCTTCGGTCACGCCGGGCGCGACCTCGAGCCCTGCGCCGCACGCGGCGCCCGCGGCGTCGCAGTCGGCGGCCAGCCCGCCCGCACCGACGACGAGTCGTCGCCCGTTGGCGCCGCCGACCACGGCGGACGAGCCTCCGCCCTACATCGCCTCGGCGACCTGGGTGCAGGCGCCGCACGGCCGTAGCCTGCACATCGTCCCGACGAAGGCGGGGCGGACCGTCCAGGGCGGTGATGCCGACGGCGTCGCCTGGCGCGAGGTGCTGGCGCTCGCCCCGGACGCGGGAACGGCTGGAATGAAGGCCCAGTTCGCATGCCACTGGGTGTATGCACGGATCGCCGAGCCGGACAAGGCCTCGTGGAACATCGAGCCCTGGCGGCCCGTCGTCGGTGACGAGGCGATGGCGCGGGCGGGCTGCAACCCGGGCGGCCCGGACTGACGGAGACCGACGCCGAACCACCCGTCGAGATCAGCCCTCGGACGCGCCGCCCTCCTCGGCGATCTTGGCGTGGATCTCCTCCATCGGCAGTTCGCGCACCTGCTTGATCAGGTCGGTGAGCATCGGCTCCGGCATCGCGCCGGGCTGGGCGAACACCATGACGCCCTCGCGGAACGCCATCACGGTGGGGATCGAGCTGATGTTGAGGGCCTGACCCAACTGCGGCTCGGCGTCGGTGTCGACCTTGCCGAAGACGATGTCCTCGTGCTGCCCGGAGGCCTGCTCGAAGATCGGTGAGAACTGCTTGCACGGACCGCACCAGTCGGCCCAGAAGTCGACGAGGACGATGTCGTTGCCCTTGACGGTGTCGGTGAAGTTGTCGGTGGTCAAGGTCTGTGTGGCCACGGGTGCTCCTCGGTTCGGGTTCACCTGGCACAACGTCGTGCGCCGGGGAAGATTCCCGCAGCGGAGCCGCGCGGGCCCGGCGGCGTCCACATGGCGAAATCACGGCAAATACATTTGAAGCGCTCAGCCAGGCGTGGTCCACTACTGGCATGTCTTCGAACGCCACCTATCCGCGAATGCGCGCCATCGCGTGCACGCGGGTATGGCATTGCGGTCTCGTCTGAGCGCGACGCATCTGCTGCACCGACTCGAGACCCCGTTCACCGTCCTTCCATCGGAGACGCATCATGAGCACGCCTTCTCTCGGCATCCGTACCTTCACCCGTGACCAGTTGATCCGTATGGCGCAACTGTTCGCCGGGGACCCCGACCTGACGCGGCTGATCGACCGGTCGGTCACCGAGCGCACCCGCCGTGAGCTGGTGTCGACGCCGCATCTGCAGGTGTGGCTGTCCACCTGGCCGGCCGGTGCGTCGACCGGCTGGCACGACCACGGGGGCGTCGGCGGGGCGTTCGTGGTGCTGGAGGGGGCGTTCACCGAGCAGTGGTGGGCCGGCGGAGCCCGTCATCGCCGCGACTTCCTGCCGCTGCAGGACCGCTCGTTCGAGACCGACCACGTGCACGAGCTCGCCAACACGGCAGACGACTTCGGTCTGACGATCCATGCCTACTCGCCCGCGCTGGCCCAGATGCGTCCCTACGAGTGGGTGTCGGGCCGGCCGGTGGCCGTCGAGCCGTAGGCCGTGCGCCCGGCCTACGGCGCCCCTCCCGGACATGATCAAGGCCCCGACATGACGTCGTCATGTCGGGGCCGCGGTCGGATGGTCGGGGCTCGAGCCGGTCACCGGCGGCCCTGGTGGACACCTCCCCAGCCGAGGTGCGAGAGCCGCTGCTCCTGGATCGCCTGCTGCTCGTCCCACTGCTGCTTGATCACGCCGGCGAGGCGGTGGGCGATGGACTTCCTGGTCTGCTGTGTCGTCGTCTTCATGTCTGCATTGTGCAATATCGAAATAGTTAGCACAAGCAATGATTACTTCATGACACTTTAGTGATGCTGTATGGTTGGCTCGTGCTCGACGTGAACAGACTGCGGGTCTTCCGCGCCGTGGTCGCCAGCGGATCCGTGGGGGCCGCGGCGGGCCATCTCGGCTATACCCCGTCCGCCGTCAGCCAGCAGATCTCGGCGCTGCAGCGCGAGACCGGGCTGACCCTCTTCGAGCGATCCGGGCGCGGCATCAGTCCCACGGCGGCCGGGCGGGTGCTCGCCGGCGAGAGCGACGAGGCCATGAGCGCACTGGCGCGGTTGACCACCCTGGTCGACGACCTGCGCGACGGGCGCTCGCTGGGCCTGTCGATCGGGTGTTTCTCGTCGGTGGGTCAGATCTGGATGCCTCCGGTGGCCAAGGCGCTCGGCGAGGAGTTCCCCGATGCCCTCGTCACGCTCTACCTCAACGAGCTGCCGGACCCGTCGCCGTCCTACCGGCCGGAGATCGACGTGCAGGCCGAGGCGGTCGGGGCCGCGCCACGCCGCATCCCCGGATACGGTCGCCGACTGCTGCACGAGGAGGGCTATCACCTGGTCATGCCGCGCGGGCACCCGTTGGGTGAGCTCGACCGGATTCCGCTGGCGCAGACGGCGGGTGAGTCGTGGATCAACTCGGAGCACTCCGACAGCACCTGTGGCCGCATCGTCGACGAGGCATTCCGGGCGGTCGGAGTCACCCCGCGCTATGTCGCCCGCTGCGAGGACCACTACACCGCGGTGGCGCTGGTCGCCGCGGGAGTCGGGGTGACGATGCTGCCGCAGCTGGCGTTGGTCCGCGCCACCGACGACGTCGTATGCCGTCCCCTGGTTGACCCGCAGCCGCGCCGCAACATCGTGGCGTTCGTGCGCGACGGCGCCGAGTCGTCCCCGGTCGCCACGCGCGCGCTGGAGCTGCTGCACGAGGCGGCCGCCGGGGTCGCCGCCGCCTGAGCGGGCGGCCGCACTCGGCGGGGTTAGGGTGCCAGGCATGAGCGAGCTGATCACCTGCGCTGTCACCGACGGTATCGCCGACGTCCGGCTGAATCGCCCGGACAAACTCAACGGGCTCACCATCCCGATGCTGCACGGCCTGATCGGGCGGGCCCAGGAGTTGCGCGCCGATCGCGACGTGCGTGCGGTGATCCTCTCCGGTGAGGGGCGCTCCTTTTGCGCCGGGCTGGACTTCGCCACCGTGACGAAGGACAAACTGGCGGTCCCGAAGGGCCTGATCCCGCTGCCGTGGCGCGGCACCAACCTCTTCCAGGAGGCGTGCTGGGCGTGGCGGCGGGTGCCGGCGCCGGTGATCGCCGCGGTGCGCGGGCACTGCTTCGGCGGCGGCCTGCAGATCGCCATGGCCGCCGACCTGCGCTTCACCACACCGGACGCGCAGTGGTCGGTGATGGAGGGCAAGTGGGGGATCATCCCCGACATGAGCGGCATCCGTTCGCTCGCCGAGCAGATCGGCATGGAGCAGGCCAAGCGCCTCACCATGACCGCCGAGATCGTCTCCGGCCGGCGCGCTCACGAGCTCGGCCTCGTGGGTGAGGTCACGGACGATCCGTATGCCGCGGCCTACGATCTCGCGCAGCAGCTCGGCCATCGCTCACCGGATGCGCTCGCGGCCGCCAAGCGGCTCTTCAACTCCCGCTGGACCAGCGGGCCGCGACGCACGTTCGCGCGCGAGCGCATCGAGCAGGTCAGACTGCTCACCTCGCGCAACGCGAAGATCGCCCAGAAGGCGGGGTTGCGCAAACAGACCCCGGTGTTTGCCCCGCGCTCCCGCTGAGCCCCCTCTGCGCGGGCCGGTGAGCGCGCAGCATGGTGACGCGGTGCTGCGAGAGATGCGAACACCGACGCCGCGTGCCGCACGCTATAACGCGACGAACCGTCAACTCCGGGCTCAGTCCGTCACGAGTGTTGACGGTTTATGACGCTATAGCGCCACAGGCGCGCAGCACGAAATCCGCTACGGCCTCGACGTATCGCTCGGGTTGCTCGGCGAAGGCGAAGTGCCCCGCCTGGGGGATGGTTGCGACGCCGTGCGGGGCGTGCACCAGGCGCCGATACCGTTCGACGACGGAGGGCGGAGCCACGAGATCCGTTTCGCCGTGCACGAGCAGGCTCGGGACCTCGAGATTCGTCAGACCAGGGACGCGATCGGCATACATGTCGGCCGCCAGTGGCAGGTGGGAGGCGCCCCTGGCCCAGTCGAGATCCTTCGGGGCCTCCTGCGCCAGGCTGACATACGCGGCTTCGGTGTCCCGGTCGTAGGTGAACAGTCGCATGTATGCCGCGCCGAGCGTCTGCATTGCGGTCAGGCGCTCCATGGTGAAGGACAGACGGTCCGGGCAGGCCGCATCGGCGCGGCAGGTGGCGGCGGCCTCCTCATGACCGGCCGCCGCCAGCAGGTCCGCCGCGACGGGGAGCCGCTCACGATCGGTCGCGTCGCAATCCCAACTGGGGCAGTCGAATACGGCCGACCTGATGTGGTCGGGGTGCTGCAATGCGTAGTCGAGGGCATAGCCGCCGCCGGCGGAGTGGCCGAGGATCGACCAGGTCGGGATGTCGAGCTCGACTCGTAGTGCTTCGAAGTCGGCGATCAGGTCGCGGACGGTGATTTCGGTCCCCTCGGCCAACGCATCGGAGCGCAGCACGCCCCGCTGGTCCACGCCGATCAGCCGGATGCCGCGGTCGGCGATACGGTCACCCACGGATGCCATGAAGTCCCAACACGATTGACCGGGCCCACCGTGGAGGTAGAGCAGCGGAGGACCGTCGGCCGGGCCCCTCTCGTCGACGAACAGATGGGTGCCGTTGATGCGCAGGAGACTCTCCACCGGGCGAGCCTACAAGACGTGCAACGATGTCGCGGGATCGCCGGCGTGTGAGGCTCCAGGTGGCGGGACCGGACGCGGTTCGCGACATCACCGCGGCTGGTCAGTACGCGGCACCTGTCATCATCGCGGTCATGGAAATCACGACCATCGACCCGCGTGACCAGTCCTGGGAAGTCGACCGACCCGACTACCGGGTCTATTTCTTCGATTCCGGCGCGAGCATTGAGTACGAGCTCCGCGGGGCGGATGTGCCAGAAGTCCTCCGATGGGCCGAAACACAGTGCCGAGGCCGACTATTCGTGATCTACGTCTGCGTGCGAACCGGTGGCGGGTTGGGGTTGGTGCGGTTGTTCGGGACCGACCCGACCAAGAAGCACTGACGGCGGCGGCCCCATCAAACCGGTCACACGTGACCGCCCCAGGCCTCGCGGCCGAGGTCGACGCTCGTCAATCGTCGCGCCCGATGATGGGACAGTTGGTCGGTGACGACATCACTCAAATACGCCGTGATCGAACGCGAGCGTCGGTTCCTCGTGCGCAGCCTGCCCGAGGGGGTCGAGACGACCCGGGAGATCACCGACCGCTACGTCATCTCGACGCGTCTTCGGCTGCGGGAGGTGCGCGAAGCGGACGGGACGATCGTGCGCAAGCTGACTCAGAAGGTCAGGCTCACCGACGGTCCGGCGAAGGTCGCCTGCACCAACTTCTATCTGGACGACCAGGAATGGGACGCCCTCGTCGGCCTGCCGGCTCGGGTGTTGCGCAAGAAGCGCCACCTGGTGCGCCGAGACGGTCTGCTCGTCGCGATCGACGAGCACGAGAACGGCACCCTCGTGGCCGAGATCGACGACGGGGACGGTCCTGCGGCGCGCGTGCCCTCGTGGCTCGAGGTCGTGCGTGACGTGAGCGACGACGAACGCTGGACGGGGGCCGCCCTGGCGCGGTAGACGCCGTCCGCGTTCAAACTTTACCTTCCAGATGGTAAAGTTTGGGACATGAGGCCGAGTCAGCGCACCGCGATCCTCGACGCCGCCTTGGATCTGGTCGGCTCCGAGGACGGCGCCGACATCACCCTCGATGCCGTCGCCCGCGTGGCCGGAGTCACCAAGCCGGGACTGATGTATCACTTCCCCACCAAGGAAGACCTGATGCTCGCGATCGTCGACCACCAGGCCGGCCGGTGGGAGTCCCGGCTGCTCGACGCGCTCGGCCGTCCGTTCGACGAGGCGAGCTCGGCCGAGCGGACTCTCGCCTACGTCGAGGTCGCGTCGAGCGGGCAACTGGCTCGCGCCGACTTCGCGATCTTCGCCCAGGCCGGCTATCGCCCGGCCTACAACCGCGTGTGGGCCGCCCGGCTCGGTCGATGGTTCGATCTGCCGGCCGACCTGCCTGCGGATGAGCGGGCACGGCTGACCACCGCACGCCTCGCGGCCGACGGGCTCTGGGCCGCCGACGCGACCGGACTCTTCCGCCCCGCCGCAACCGATCGGCAGGCGGTCGTCGACCTGATCCACGCCGTCCTGGACGGAGGGGCCACATGACCCGCTGGGCGTTGCTGGTCGGGGCCATCGGCACCGAGGTCGCGGCGACTCTCGCGCTGCGCGCCTCGATGGATCACCCGGCCTGGCTGGTGCTCGTGGTGGCCGGCTACGTCTGTGCCTTCGGTTGCCTGGCCCTCGTGCTCGACCGGGGCATGTCGATCGGTGTCGCGTATGGCGTCTGGGCGGCATCCGGCGTCGCCCTCACGGCCGTGCTCGCCCACCTGATCTTCACCGATCCGCTCACATGGCTCATGGGCGTCGGGATCGTCTGTATCGGCGCCGGGGTCCTGCTCGTCGAGACCGGATCGGCGGGGGCGCAACCGGGGCGGGCCTCCGGCGGCGTGGACTCTCGGCAGGGTGTCTCGTGAGTTGGGTATGGCTCGGGCTGGCCATCTGCTCCGAGGTCGGTGGCACCCTGTCGATGCGCGCCTCCGACGCGTTCCGTCGTCGCCGGTGGATCGCCCCGATGGTCGCCGGCTACCTCGCCGCGTTCGCCTTCCTCGCGCTCAGCCTGCACGGTGGCCTGCCGATCGGGGTCGCCTACGGCATCTGGGCCGCCGCGGGCGTCGCGCTCGTCTCGGTGCTGGCCCGGCTGATCTTCGCGGACCCGCTGACCCCGGTCATGCGCCTCGGGATCGTGCTCATCATGGGTGGCGTCCTGCTGGTCGAACTCGGCTCCGGCGGCTGACCGGCGGCGACCACGGCCGTCTGCGAGGATGAGCACCGTGGAGTTCTACTCGGCATACGACCAGGGGTTCGCCCGCATCGCCGCCTGCACGATTCCGGTCGCGATCGCCGACCCCGTCGGCAATGCCGCCACCGTGATCGAGCAGGTTCGTGTCTGCCACGACGACAGTGTCGCCGTCGCCGTCTTCCCCGAACTGTGCCTGACCGGATACGCGGTCGACGACCTGCACCTGCAGGACGCGCACCTCGACGCGGTCCAGGCGGCACTCGCCGACATCGCCGAGGCGACCCGAGACCTGCTGCCGGTTGTGGTCGTCGGCGCGCCGTTGCGCCACGGACACCGACTCTTCAACTGCGCCGTCACGATCCACCGCGGGTCGATCCTCGGTGTCACGCCGAAGAGCCTGATCCCCAATTATCGCGAGTTCTACGAGAAGCGGCACTTCGCCTCCGGTGCCGGGATGCGTGGCACGGTCCACGTCGCCGGGCAGCAGGCGCCCTTCGGCGACGACCTGCTGTATGCCGCGGAGGACCTGCCGGGGCTCGTGCTGCACACCGAGGTGTGCGAGGACATGTGGGTCCCGGTGCCGCCGAGCTCGCGTGCGGCACTCGGCGGGGCGACCGTGCTCACCAACCTGTCCGGCAGCCCGATCACCGTCGGTCGAGCGGGAGTGCGCAGCACCCTCTGCCAGGCCCAGTCCGCGCGCTGCCTCGCCGCCTACGTGTATGCCGCGTCGGGGCAGGGCGAGTCGACCACCGACCTGTCGTGGGACGGCATGACGATGGTCTACGAATGCGGTGGATTGCTCGGCAAGAGCGAACGATTCCCCGACGGTCCGCGCAGGACCGTGGTCGACGTGGACCTGGACCGCATCCGGCAGGAGCGGATGCGCGACGGCTCCCTCGACGACAACGCCCGCATGCTCGGCGTCGAGGTCCTGGGTTCTGGTCCGGCTGGTCGAGTAGGCGAGCCCCCCGGGGCGAGCCGTATCGAGGGCTACCGCACGATCGGCTTCCGCCTCGACCCGCCGCGCACCGACATCGGACTGCGCCGCAAGATCGACCGGTTCCCGTTCGTGCCCGATCACCCGGAACGCCTGGCACAGGACTGTTTCGAGGCATACAACATCCAGATCGCCGGCCTCGTGCAACGGTTGCGGGCCATCGGCGACCCCAAGGTCGTCATCGGCGTCTCCGGCGGGCTCGACTCCACCCACGCGCTCATCGTGGCCGCGCACG
>CAZMLG010000046.1:0-20495 GCA_964566985.1 uncultured Intrasporangiaceae bacterium | reverse complement strand
GCCGAGGTCGATGCCTACCGCACGTGCCATGTGGTGTTACTCCTTCGTATGCAGGATGCCGGGTCGCCGGCCGCAGTCGGCCATCCAGCGGGTTGACTGCGTCCGACTCAACTCTTCGCGAGGCCCATTGTCAAATCGAGGCTCGGTAAAGTTGCGTTCACTTGACTCAACTCTGATCTGAGTGCTGCTATTCCCTCGGCGCCGACGAACCCCGTCACGGCTAGGTCAAGCGCGTCACATATGACGCGGTGTGCCCACCGGCGGTTGGTGACCCCATCGCACGGCAACCGATCCTCCGATGCGGGTCTGCACGCTATAACGCGACGAACCGTCGACACCGAGCCGACACCGTCACGAGTGTTGACGGTTTATGACGCTATTGCGTCACAGGCAGCAAGCCCGTTTTTGTCACGGCATCCCATGGCACTGGATGGGTGCCCCGCTCGGCACCTCTCGGCGGTGTCTGCCGGCATGGCCAGGGTGCAGACCGCCTACGACACGGACTACAGGGAACCTTCCACTCGCTCGGCTCGATCAGGCCACCCGAGGACGGCCAGATCATGCCGATCGACAGACCGCGGCGGATACCCGCTTTTGAGCTCCCGAAGTCGCCGCCGGCTCGCGATCACGACCGGCCTGCCACCGATCCGTCCCGTCGCGCGGTCCCCTGCCATATGACGGTAGATCTGATCGCCGGGCCCTTGCTGCACACCATTCCCATGGTGATCGAGCCGCATCGGATGCACATCGACTCGACCCCGCCGGGACCTCAACTCGATGCGAACGGGCAGCCAATCCTCGGCGGAGACATAAGCGCGGCTCCGCAACCAGTCGATCAACGCAGGCACGTGCCGGTCATCGACGAAGACATCCAGGTCACGGTGCGGTCGCGTTTGTCGGCCCACCAAGGCATCTACGGCCCAGCCGCCGTTGATCTGATAGACGGCCTCTACCTCGTCCAGCCACTCGATGACGGCAAGCACCTCCGAGGCCGAAGTCTCGTCCGCGTCTTCTCTCACACGCCGCATCTTGCCATTGCCGAGTTCCCTGCCGATTCCACGAGGCGACGTCACGCCCCGTTCCGCACGCTATAACGCGACGAACCGTCGCCGGCGCCGTCACGAGTATCGACGTTCGTTCTGCGACACTTCGACCATGGTGTGTGGATGTGTGTTCTGCGAACTGCTCGGAGGCCACAAGGCTGCCGAGTGGGTCGCGCGAAGCGACGGCGCGTCGGCGCTCCTTCCCCACTCCGGTGCGCTTGCTCCCGGCCACACACTCGTGATCTCCCATGAGCATGCCGTCGGCGTCCAGGATGTGTCACCTGCCGGTCTCCAGGCTGTCGCACTACTCGTGCAACGCGTCGCGCAGCACATGAAGGATTCCCTCGGCGCAGACGGCGTGAACGTCCTGAATGCGAGCGGGCCGAATTCCGACCAATCGGTCGGTCACCTTCACTTCCATGTCGTGCCGCGCTGGAGTGACGACGGCCTGGACACGTGGCCCCGAGGACACAGCGCCCACGTATTACCCGAGGGCTGGATCGACACGCTTCGGATCACCTCTGATGCTCGGTCATCCGCCTGAGGCCACTTCGAACACGGCGGGAACGCTGCCACCGCGACAGGCCCGATACCCAGGTATGCCGACACCCGGACGCGGCATAGGGCTCAGCGCAGGTAGGAGGCTCCGTTGAAGTCGACGATCGCGCCCGACACCCACTCGGCGTCGGGTCGGGCCAAGGCGACGATCGCCGCAGCGACCTCGTGCGGCGTGGCCACCCGACCAAAGGGGCTCTGCGCACGCACCGCATCCCCGTCGGGCCCGTCCAGCACCGCCGCCCCCATGTCGGTCGCGATGAACCCCGGTGCGATGCCGACACATCCGATTCCCTGTGGTGCCAACGCCACCGCGAGCGACTGGGTCATCGCATGCACCCCGGCCTTGCTCGCCCCGTAGGCCGGGGCCTGCGGCTCGCCTCGGAAGGCACCACGCGAGCCGACCGTGACGACGCGCCCCCGCGGCAGGCCGGGCGCCGGATCGACCTGCATCATGTGTCGCGCAACGAGATAGGTGACATTGGCCGTGCCCAGCAGGTTGACGTCGGTGGTCCGACGCCAGCCCTGCACCCATTCCTCGTATGACGACCGCTCGACACTCAGGTCGAGCCGCCGTCCCTGCGTGGCCGGGTCCTCCGCAAACAGTGCGGCGTTGTTGATCAGCACATCGATCCGCCCGAGTGCGGCCACCGCCGCTCCCACGAGGCTCTCGACCTGTCGCGGGTCGGCCAGATCACCGCGGACCACGGTGTGCCCGTCGCCCTCGAGCCCGGCTGCCACGGCCTCGGCTTCGGCACGAGACGATCGGTAGTGCACGGCCACTCGGTCTCCACATTCCGCCGCGAAGGCGCGGGCGACCTCCGCGCCGACTCCGCGCGATGCTCCGGTGACCAGAATGCCGCGGCGCGCCGCCGCGGGCGGATGAGAGTTCGTCATACCGGCATCCTGCCGCCCGATCCGAGGGCACCGCCCGGCCGGGCCCGGTCAGGAGCCCACCTACAACGCATCGCGACGGCGGAAGGCAGCCCAGGTGAAGGCTTGCGCCCCACCATGAGGCGTCGGGTGCAGCTCACGATCGCGCGCGACCAGGGACCACTCGCCTCCGAGCAGGTCCTCCAGGTCGCCGGGGTCGCGTCGCACCACCGGCAACCCGGAGCAGCTCGAGGGGCCGTCCTGCGCAAAACATCCGAAGACCGCTACCGAACCGGGCCCGGTCGCGGCGCGCAACACCCGGAGGTATCGAGCCTGGTCATGCTCGGTGACCATGAAATGCAGCACGGCTCGATCGTGCCAGACGCCGTAGCGGCGGGCCGGTGACCAGGTGCCGACCTCGCCCTCGGACCACTCCACCCGTTCCGCGTCGCTGCCCAGGCGCGCCCGCGCCACGTCGAGCGCCACGTGCGAGACATCCAGGACCGTCACCTCCGTGTGTCCACGCGCGAGCAGGGCATCGGCCAAACGGGAGGTCCCTCCACCGACGTCGACCACGGTCATGGCCGGGACGACACCGGCGGAATCGAGCAGCCGCAACGACATCGTGGGTTCTTCCTCGAACCATGACCGGGTCATCTCACCTTCGGCGTAGGCGGCATCCCAGTGGTGCGCCACACTCTTCGGGCAACCGTCGTGATCCGGTGTCATCGCGTCCTTTCCTCCGATCCCATCCACGCATAATTGTCTATTATTTATCGACGCATTTCCACGCTCTTGTCCTATGGGCCCACATCGGTAAGGTGCAGGAGTGCCCTACCGTCGCGGTCCACGCCCGAGGCTTGCGTCGCCGGGCCAGGGGTGATCGACCACCGACCCACCCGTCATGTCCACGCACGAGGTTCATCCTCACCAACTCACGGGCCGCGGCCCGTGTCAACAGGAGTCGATCGACGCATGAGGTTCACCAAGACCGTCGCAGTGCTGTGCACTCTGCCGCTCGCCGGACTGGCCGGCTGCAGTGGTCAAGGGGACAGTGGGGGCGGGTCGAGCCCCGAGGCGGAGCCACCCGCCGGCGTCTCACCCGACGTGGCGAAGGTGCCGATGCCCAAGGCCGGTGTCCGCTACGACAACCCCCAGCCGCGCGCGAAGGTCAAGGATGGGGGCGCGCTGCGGCTCGCCTTCCCCGAGATCCCGCCCAACCTCAACTCGTTCAGCGCCGACAACCCCTCCGGATACGTCGGCAACCTGGACTACTGGACCTCGCCGCAACTGTGGGACTTCACCGTGGGTGGGAAACCCGAGCCCGACAAGGACTACCTGCTGTCGGCCACGCTCGTGAGCAAGAAGCCGGAGATCATCAAGTATCGACTGAATCCGAAGGCGCGGTGGAACAACGGTGACCCGATCACCTGGAAGGCCTTCGAAGCCACCTGGAAGACGCAGAGCGGGAACTCGGGCAAGTACAACCCGACGTCCACGACGGGATACGAACGGATCAAGAGCGTCACCAAGGGCAAAAACGCTCACGAGGCGATCGTCACCTTCGACAAGCCGTTCTATCCCTACCAGGAGATCTTCAACCAGCTCGAGAACCCGAAGAACCTCGATCCGTCCTTCTACAAGTCCGGATGGGTCGGCAAGCCGAACAACGCCCTGCTGGCCGGGCCGTTCAAGTACAAGAGCTACTCCAAGTCGAAGGTCGTGCTGGAACGGAACCCGAGCTGGTGGGGCAAGAAGCCGAAGCTGGACAAGGTCGTCATCCGGGGAATGGAAGACCAGGCCTCCATCAACGCCTTCCAGAACGGGCAGCTCGACGAGACGAGCGTCTCCAGCCAGGATCGGTTCACGCAGATCAAGAACATGGACGATGTGCAGGTCCGACGCGGTTTCGGCACCCAGGTCAGCATGTACATGATGGGCAAGGGAAGCGAACTCTTCAAGCACACGTATGCGCGCAAGGCGTTCGCCCTTGCAACCGACCGTCGGCAACTCACGAAGATCAAGTTCCAGGGGATGAACTGGGATCCGAAGAAGCTGCCCGGGTCGCTGAACATCCTGCCGTGGATGCCCAGCTACAAGAACAACACACCGTGGCTGAAGCACGACGTCGCCAAGGCCAAGAAACTGATGACCTCGCACGGCTGGAAGATGGGCAAGGACGGCTACTTCCACAAGGCCGGCAAGACGGCGGACCTCACCTACGTCGACTTCGGCGACTCGGCATCCGGTTCGGCACTGGCACGGGCGCAGCAGTCGATGGCCAAGAAGGCGGGGCTGAAGATGACGGTCGACAACCGCCCGACCTCGGAATTCTCGGACACCCTGACCGAGGGCTCCTACGACGTCGTCGCGGTGTCGACCGAGACCCGGGATCCGTTCGGATACATCCTGGCGTGCTCGATGTATTGCACCACGTCGGGCAACAACTCGACCGGAGTCGGCACCAAGAAGATCGATGCGATGGCCAAGAAGATCACCACGATTCCCGACACGAAGACGGCGATCGCCCAAGCCAATTCGGCTGAGGCAGCCGCCCTGGATCTCGTGGGCTACATCCCGCTGTTCAACTCGCCGGTGACGTATGCCGTCACGAAGGGGCTGGCCAACTACGGCCCGTCCGGCTGGGCCCAGGCCGACCCGGAGGACGTGGGCTGGCAGAAGGGCGAGTAGGCGGCGTCATGCGCGGCGCAATACGAGCTGCGATCCCGGTCGACGCGTGATATCACAGAGAAGTGACCATTGAGGGCCATCCGGAACCCGCGAGGGCGAGACGGAACCTGTCGTTCGGGTCTGTCGCAGAAAGATACGAGCGTTTTCGGCCGGGCTATCCGCGTGGTCTCGTCGAGGCGGTGGCCCGGTATGCCGGGCGTCCGCTTCGCGCCGCGCTCGAAGTCGGTGCCGGCACCGGCAAGGCAACTCGGCCCTTCGCCTCGCAGGGCATCGAGGTCACGGCCGTCGAACCGGACGCCCACATGGCCCGCCTCCTCGAGGCGACGACGCGGGACCTACCGGTGAACCCCGTCGTATCCACCTTCGAAGCCTTCGAGTCCACCTCTCGCTTCGACCTTGTGTATTCGGCCGCCGCGTGGCATTGGACCGACCCGGCGACGCGGTGGACTCATGCCCTCGACCTACTGGCCACCGACGGGGTGCTCGCCCTGTTCGGCCGGCAGATCGAGCCGATCGACCCGGACGTCACGGCGCAGGAACTCGTCGGGCTGTTGTCGACCGTGTCGGCTTACGTCATGCTGGACGAGCGAACACGCTCCGAGACACTCCTCGAGATCCGCACGGTGCTACCCGATCGCCTCGATGTGGACACGACGGTGAAGCTCTCGATGGCCCGCCGAAGCACCGAAACGCATGTCCTATACGAGTGATTGGCGTGGCCCGGCGCCGGACCGAACGTCGTGGGCTGCACCGATGAGCTAGCGTTGCGTCATGCCGACTGCCACCGGAACTCTCGACTGGCGCCCGTTGCATGATGCCGCCGACCTGGTCGCTCCTGCCGTGGCCCAGGTGGCACGAGCCCACGGCCTCGACGCTCGGGTCGCACCCATCGACGGCGACCTGTCCGACACCGCAGCCTTCTGCTCCGCATACGACGTGGCCGAGTGTGCCTCGGCCAACTGCATCGTGGTCAAGGCGCGGCGCGGACAGCGCACCACGCTCGCGGCGGTGCTCGTGCTCGCGACGGATCGAGCCGACGTCAACAAGACCGTGCGACATCACCTCGATGCGCGCAAGATCTCCTTCGCGGGGCACGCCGACACGGAGCAGGCCACCGGCATGGAGTCCGGCGGAATCACCCCGATCGGGCTCCCCGCCGACTGGCCGATCCTGATCGACGACGCGGTCGCCGCGGCGGACCTCGTCGTCGTCGGCGCCGGCAAACGGACGGCGAAGATCCTTCTCCCCGGAGCCGAACTGGCCCGGCTCCCCGGCGCGGACGTCCTCGCTCTCACGCTCCCGCGGGTTTGACCGCCCGGATCAGTGCCGAGTGCATGCCCGGCGCCACCTCGTGCGTGAAAGAGACGTCGGCGTCGACGAATCCGGCACCGGTCAGCCCGTCGAGATATTCGCGGCGGGACAGCGCGCCCGCGATGCACCCGACGTAGGATCCACGCTCTGCACGATCGGCGGACGTGAGGTGGTCTTCGGCGACGACGTCGGAGACACCGATCCGGCCGCCGGGTGTGAGCACGCGGAACATCTCGGCGAGGACGGCCGGCTTGTCGGTCGACAGGTTGATCACGCAGTTGGAGATGACGACGTCGACCGCGCCGTCCGGCAACGGGACGTCTTCGATGGTGCCCTTCAGGAACTCGACGTTGGTCGCGCCGGCCTTCGCCTTGTTGGCCTCGGCCAGCTCCAGCATCTCGTCGGTCATGTCCACGCCGTAGGCGTGACCGGTCGGCCCGACACGGCGGGCCGAGAGCAGCACGTCGATGCCGCCACCGGAGCCGAGGTCGAGCACCCGCTCACCGGCGTGCAATTCGGCCACCATCATCGGGTTGCCGCAGCCCAGCGACGCGGCAACGGCCTCCGCCGGCAACTGGCCCTGTTCGTCCGAGGAATACAACCCGGAGCCGAAGGCGTCATCCACCTCCCCCGCACCTCCACAGCACGACGCGTTCTCTGCCGGGCTGCAGCACGACTGATCGGCATCGACGATCGCCAGGGCATCCCGACTGCCCCGCGAGACCGCTCCGGCGGCCATGGCATACCGGGCGCGGACCTGCTCGCGGGTCTCACTGCTCGTGTCGGTCATGCTCTCACCTTCCATCGATGAACGTCGATGAAAACATCGTGACTCATGCATCGACATACGTCAATGTATCTCGTAGGATCGGCACCGTGCGGACGCATACCGAGCAACCCATCGCGCCGACGGGGATGGCCGCCTGCTGCTCTCCGCTCACCGGAGGCTCGCTCGACGACGAGGCGGCGACGCGGCTCGCGCGCGTCTTCAAGGCACTTGGCGACCCCACCCGCGTCAGGCTGGTCTCGCTGATCGCGGCAGGGGACGGCGCCGAGGCGTGCATCTGCGATCTGACCGGGCCGGTCGGGTTGAGCCAGCCGACGGTGTCCCACCACATGAAGCTGCTGGTCGAGGCCGGCCTGGTGACCCGGGAACAGCGCGGAAAGTGGGCCTACTACCGGCTCGCCGGTGACGCCTTCGATGCACTGAAGCACGTCGTGAGTATCAGCGGGTAGCTCGTCGACTCGGCCCATTGAGGTTCCTCGCGGGACTGCGTAAAGTCCGGTCATGGATGAGATTTCGTTCACCCCGACCCGCGACCAATACGTCTATACGTTCGGCGGGGCAGCGCCGGTGGCCACCATCCACCCGGGCACGGCATTGCGCCTGTGGTCCGACGACGCCTTCAATCACGCGATCACCGCGACGACCGACCGCCCCAGCCAGGTGCTCGATCCGCACGATCTCAACCCGCAGACCGGGCCGTTCTATGTCGAAGGGGCCGAGCCCGGCGACACACTCGTCGTGCACATCGTCGACCTGACCCCGGCCCGGGGATGGGGCGCCTCGGCCTCGATTCCTTTCTTCGGCGGCCTGACCGCGACCGACCGGACCGCGTTGCTGCACGAACCGCTGCCGGAAGCCGTCTGGATCTACGAGATCGACACGGCGACGAACACCGTCGGATTCCAGACTCGGTCGGGCGATCTGGAGATCGCGCTGCCGGTCGAGCCGATGCTCGGGACGGTCGGGGTGGCGCCGGCGCGCCGCGAGGTGCACTCCTCGCTGACCCCGGAACGTTTCGGCGGCAACATGGACACCCCCGAGATGCGGGCCGGAACCACCGCCTACTTCGGGGTGAACGTGGAGGGCGCTCTGCTGTCGATCGGCGACGGTCACTACCGACAGGGCGAGGGCGAGGCCTGTGGCACCGCGGTCGAGGGGGCGATGAACTCGACGATCATCGTCGACCTGATCAAGGGCGGAGCGCCCGGATGGCCGCGGTTGGAGACGGACGACCGCTGGATGGTCGTCGGATCGTCTCGGCCGATGGAGGACTCGTGGCGGATCAGCAACATCGAGATGATCCGTTGGCTCGGAGACCTCTTCGGGCTGTCCGCGATGGATGCCTACCAACTGTTGACGCAGATCGCCCGGACCCCGGTCGCCAACGTCGTGGACACCAACTTCAGCGTCGTCACCCAGGTCCCAAAACACCTGTTGCCGCATCGAGAAGCCTTCGACGGCGTGCATCGCAGGCTGCGGGATGCCGCCCGACAACTCATCTGAGCCGCCCACGGCGAGAGCGTGACCGGTCACCGGCCGCGCGCCGACACCACCACCGAGCACAGGAGCCCACCATGGATCTGCACATCAACGGGCGCACGGCGCTGGTCACCGGAGGCACCCGCGGCATCGGCCGGGCGATCGTGGAGACCTTCGCCGCCGAAGGAGCCGACGTCGCGTTCTGCGCCCGCGACGCGGACGAGGTCGCTGCCACCGAGAAGGCGGTGGCCGGCCACGGTCGGGTGTCCGGCACCGCCGTGGATGTCGGAGATCAGGACGGCCTGGCGCGCTGGGTCGACGCCACCGCACGGGATTTCGACGGCCTCGACATGATCGTCAGCTCGGTCAGCGCACTGGCGATCCCGAACACCCCGGAGAACTGGGAGGCGTCGTGGGCCGTCGACCTGATGGGCACCGTCCACCTGGTCGACGCCGCCCTGCCCCACCTCGAGAAGAGCCCCGCCGGGTCGATCGTGGTGATCTCCAGCGTGTCCGGGCGCGAAACCGACTTCGCCGCCGGCCCCTACGGCACGGTCAAGACCGCGCTCATCGGGTATGCCGCCGGGCTGGCCCACCAACTCGCCGACAAGGGCATCCGGGTCAACACCGTGTCGCCGGGCAACACCTACCACGAGGGTGGTGTCTGGCCGCAGATCGAGAAGGACGATCCCGACCTCTTCGCCTACGCGATGGGACTGAACCCGACCGGGCGTATGGGCACTCCCCAGGAGATCGCCGACAGCACGGTCTTCCTCTCCAGCCCGCTCTCCAGTCGGACCACCGGGGCGAACCTGCTCATCGACGGCGCACTGACCCGGGGGATCCAGGTGTAGCCCGACCGCGAGATACTGCCGATGTGCATGGCGAGTACAAGGTGCCGGGCGGCAAGCTGGTGGTCGCGGACTTCGACGTGGCCGACGGCAGATTCACGAACGTCTCGATCTCGGGAGACTTCTTCCTCGAACCCGACGACCTGCTCGAGACCATCACCGGCTCGGTCGCAGGTCTGCGCGCGGACGCGAGCGCGGAACGCATCGCCGGCGCCGTCCGCGGGGCCCTGCCCGACGACGCGGCGCTGATCGGGCTGACCGCCGAAGGAGTGGGACGCGCGGTGCGACGCGGCCTGACGCGCGCGACACGATGGAGTGACTACGACTGGCAACTGATCGAGGGCTCGGCGTTCTCGGAGCCGATGCAGATGGCGCTCGACGAGGTGCTGGCCCATGAAGTCGCCACAGGTCGGCGGACACCCACATTGCGCTTCTGGGAGCGGTCCGAACCGGCCGTCATCCTGGGCAGCTTCCAGTCAGTGGCCAATGAGGTGGACCTGGACGCCGCGGACCGGTTGGGCGTGCGGGTGGTCCGCAGGATCACCGGCGGGGGCGCGATGTTCGTCGAACCCGGCTCATTCGTCACCTACTCGATCTATGCCCCGCTCGCACTCGTTGCGGGGCTGTCCTTCGTCGACTCGTATGCGTTCCTGGACGACTGGGTGCTGGACGGCCTGCGGGACATGGGCATCGATGCGCACTACGAACCGATCAACGACATCACCTCGCCCCAGGGCAAGATCGGCGGAGCGGCGCAGAAGCGCTTCTCGTCCGGAGTCGTGCTGCACCACACGACCATGAGCTACGACATGGATGCCGTGAAGATGATGCAGGTGCTGCGCATCGGCCGGGAGAAGGTGAGCGACAAGGGCATCGCGAGCGCGGCCAAGCGGGTCGACCCGTTGCGCAGCCAGACCGGTCTGGATCGTGACACGGTGATGCGTCGGCTGCAGGCCACCTTCCGTGACCACCACGGGCTGCGCAACGGTGATCTCACGGCCGAGGAGATCGATGCGGCACGCCGTCTCGTGGCCGACAAGTTCGCCACCGACGAGTGGCTCTATCGTGTCCCCTGATCCGATGGGATACGAGTGCGTGCCCGCCGCGCCGAGCGTGCTGGAGGTGCTCCGCGATCGTCGTTCACGGGGGAGCCGACCGGGCCACCGGAGCGACCCGCACCGTGTCGTTCTGTTGATCGAGGGCGGCAGCTCGCGCAGCGCCTACTCCAACGGAATGGCCGTGGCCATCGAACAACTCGGCCTCACCGATGCGTTCGACGCCGTCTACGGTGCGTCCGCCGGCGCGCTCGGCGGCGCCTGGCTGCTCTGTGGTCGGGCGGAGGAGAGCGTGCACGCCTGGTGGGACCCACAGATCATGGGCCGGGTCATCAGCCCGCGGCGCGGCCTACGCGGCGGTCCGGTGGTGGACACCCGCTACCTCGTGCACACCATCTACGAGCGCATCGTGCCGATGGACTTCGAGACCGTCGTCGCCAGCCCGGTCGGTTTGCATCCCATCGGCACGAGCACCACGACCGGGCAGGCCGTCGACCTGCATCCGCTGATCCGCGACCGGGCCGATCTGCAGGCCGCGCTCTGCGCGACCACATGTATGCCGATCCTCTCCGGGCCGCCCGTCCGCC
Organism: uncultured Intrasporangiaceae bacterium; assembly: GCA_964566985.1. GTDB lineage: Bacteria > Actinomycetota > Actinomycetes > Actinomycetales > Dermatophilaceae > Leekyejoonella. The sequence goes on along the minus strand of CAZMLG010000046.1, from coordinate 9,263 downwards.
TCGGCGGCGAGACGTTCATCGATGCCGGTGTCAGCGAATCGGTGCCGATCCATACGGCCCTCGCAGCCGGCGCGACGCACGTCGTCGCGCTGCGCACCCGCCGCGCCGCCGACGGCCCACGCCACCGCCGGCGACTGGAAGACCTCGTCGTCACGCGGTGGCTGCGTCGCCACGCCCCCGGCGCGATCGCGGTATGGCGCGACCGGCCCGCCGCAGCCCAGCGCGAGGAACGCGCCCTGGAGGCACCGAACGTGCTCCAGATCCGTCCGGCGGACGGGAGCCACCCGGTCGGCCGCATGTTCCGCGACACGGCGATCCTGCGGCAGGTGGTCGACCTCGGCCGCGAGGCGGCGCACACGGCGCTCGCGCCGGCGCTCCGGCTCGGCTCGGAACCTCTTGCAGGGCCGCCAAACCGAGATGGGGAGGCCAGCACACGCAGCGCTGCCTGCGGACCCAGCGCGCCGATCCACATGGGGTCCCAGCCCAGCTCGAACTGCGGCCGTGTGGCCGATCATATTCGGGCCGGCGACCCGGGCTCCTATCCTGGAGAGGAGCGACGAGGAGGTATGCGGTGACGACGGCATTCGTGCTCTCCGGCGGCGCGAGCTACGGCGCGGTCCAGGTCGGGATGCTCCGTGCCCTGGTCGAGCGTGGCGTGCGTCCCGACCTGCTCGTCGGCACGTCGTCAGGGGCGCTCAATGCGGCCTACCTGGCCAGCCGGGAGCCGACCCCGGCCACGGTCGACGCGCTGGAGGACGTATGGCGCACCCTCCGAGCACGGCACCTGTTTCGACCCGCACCACGCACCAGCCTGTCGGCGCTGTTCGGCCACGGCACCGCGATCTGCACCGACCGCGGCATGCGTGAATTGATCGAGGGCCACCTGCAGTTCGCGCGACTGGAGGACGCACCGACCCCGATACAGGTGATCGCCAGCGACCTGGTGACCGGCGAAGAGGTCGCGCTCGGGTCGGGCCCCGCACTGGAGGCGATCCTGGCGAGCTCGGCGATCCCCGGCATCCTGCCCCCGGTGCCGTGGGAGGGCCGCACACTCGTCGACGGCGGGCTGGCGAACAATGCGGCGATCTCGCCCGCCGTGCAGGCCGGTGCCGACCAGGTGTATGTGCTCCCGTGCGGCTATCCCAGTGCCCCGACCGACCCACCGCGCGGGGCTTTCGGCACGCTCGCCCACGCCATGACCGTGCTCGTCCACCAGCGCCTGATGCGCGACATCCAGCTCTATTCGGACGCGATCGATCTCGTCGTGCTGCCGACACCGCACCCGATCGCCGTCAATCCACTCGACTTCGGCCACAGCGACGAGCTGATCCGCCGGGCCTACGACGACGCTATGCAGTTCCTGGACGGACCCGGGCACGGCGACACGATCGCCCATCCGGACGTAAGGACCGGCGCATGAAGACGCCGCCGGGCCGTGCCGGCCACGGATCCTTCGGCAACGACACATCCGCTCGATGGATCGACGCGGGATGCGACGTGTTCCGCCCGCAATGGCGACGCCGTCGCACGATGCTGCACGACCTGGTGACGCCCGCGGGTCGGCGGGACCTACGTATGGCGTTCGAGAGTCATCTGCTGATGGCGGAGCGGCACGGCGGTTATTCGGCGCGCTACCTGGCGGGATGTCGGCGTTGGCTGCGGCTCGCCGGTCGATGGCGACGGACGAGCACGCGCACGTCGAGCGACCTGTGGGCCGGCGGTCCGAGCGACCGGACGCCGTAACTGTCAACCCGGCTGACCGGCACAACCGTGCCGGTTCACTGCATGCACCGGGCGGATGACCTCGAATCGGCACGATCATTCCGCTATAACGCCTGCGTGCCGCTAGAATCGGAGAACCGGCACGATCATGCCGACTCAAGAAGGGAGCGGGCTGTGACCCTCGGACAGGACATCCGTCTGCGACGCCGCGAACTGGGCCTGACGCAGACTGATCTCGCGGACCTCGCCGACGTGTCGGAACGCTTCGTCCGTGCCGTGGAGCAGGACAAGGCGACGGTCCGCCTCGACAAACTGAGCGACGTCCTCGAGGTGCTCGGACTCGAACTGCAGGCGCGACTTCGGCGTGGCCGCCCATGACGAGCGCCCACGGCCCCGACCCCCGAACAGTGCAGCGCGCCGACGTCTACAAGGCAGGTCGACTCGCGGCCACGCTGACCAGAGCACCCGATCACATCGAGTTCCGCTATCGCGCGGCATACCTGGACGGCGAGCAGCCGGACGTCGCGACGACCCTGCCGCGCCGCGAGGACCCGGTCGTCACCACGGGTGGTGCGGTGCCCGCATATTTCGCCGGCCTCCTGCCCGAGGGGCGTCGTCTCACCAGCCTTCGCACGGTCGTGAAGACCTCGGCCGACGACGAGTTCTCACTCCTTCTGGCGGTCGGGGCCGACCCCGTCGGGGACGTCCAGGTCGTGCCGGAAGGCGCCGACCCGACGATCCCGGAGGGTGAAACCGTGCTCGACGACTCCTTCCAGGACATCGACTTCCTCGACCTGCTCGAACGTTCCGGGCTCGATCGCAGCGCATTGGCCGGGGTCCAAGACAAGGTTTCCGGACGCATGATCACCGTCCCGCTGCGCGACAGGGGCAGAGGCCACCTGCTCAAGTTGAATCCACCCGAGTTCCCGCACGTCGTCGAGAACGAGGCCTACTTCCTCGGAGTTGCGCGCCGGCTGCGTCATCCCGTGGCGGAAGCCGAAGTCGTGCACGACGCCGCCGGCCGAAGCGGTCTGCTCATCACCCGATTTGATCGTGTCCGCGGCCCTGACGGAGAGGTCCTCAGCCTTCCGGTCGAGGATGCGACGCAACTCCTGGGTCGATATCCCGCGGACAAGTACCTGCTGAGCGCCGAAGAGGTCGCGACACGTATCGGGGAGGTCTGCCCCGCCCGAGCCGTCGCGCTGCGAGCAGTGTTTCGCCAGATCGTGTTTGCCTGGGCGACCGGGAACGGCGACCAGCACGCCAAGAACCTCTCTGTCGTGCAACGGCCCGACGGCGAGTGGAGGGTCTCGCCTGTCTACGACATCCCCTCCACCATCCCCTATGGCGACCACACCACGGCCCTTGCCATTCATGGCCGCCGCGACGGGATCTCGCGCAAGCGGCTTCTCGCGTTCGCCGAGTCGATCGGGCTGACCGCACGCGCGGCGGATCGCGCGATCGAGGAGGTGCTCGACTCGACCGCCGACGTCGTCGAGGACCTTCGCACTGCCGCCATCCCGTTCGATCCCCGAAGGATCCGTGATCTCACGCGATCCCTCACACGCCGTCGCACCATGCTGGAGCGCCACTGACGCAACGTCGACCGATCAGTCAGCCGCGGCGGCCGGAGAGGCCTTCCCCGCGGAGCGGTCACGCGACCTCTCGCCCATCACGTCGGCGACCCCGACGACGATCGCGGCTGCGACGAAGGCGGCGATCACCAAGAGGCCGTGCACCAGTGCCGCGCCGAAGTCGGGGCGGCCGTGTGCCGACGCCAGCACGCCGTAGAAGACGCTCCCGGTGATGGCAATGCCGGCCGCGGACCCGACGCGCTGCGCGGTCTGCTGCATGCCGCCCGCGACGCCGGCCTGCGCCACCGGCACCTTCGAGACCGTGAGGGTGATGTTCGGGGAGATCACGATGCCGCTGCCGATGCCGGCGACCAGGAGGGACGGCGCGGCGGCCCAGCCGAGCGCCGGGCCGTCGACGACGTGGGCGACCCACGCCATACTCACCGCGCCGAGGAGCACCAGCACGGCCCCGAAGACGACCATCGGCCGGCCGAACCGGATGACGACCCGGCCGCTGAGCATGGCCGAGACTCCGGAACCGATCGCGAAGGGGAGGCTCGCGACGCCCGACATCAGCGCCGAATACCCCATCCCCTCCTGCAGCGCCTGGGCATAGATGAAGAAGATCCCGGTGAACCCGGCGAAATAGACCATGCCGAGCAGGACCCCGTTGCGGTAGCTCGGCATACCGAACAGCCGCAGGTCGACCACCGGTTCGCGACCGCGACGCAGATACCGCCAGTCCCACCAGACGAACGCCGCGGCGACGATCGCGGCCGCCGGGAACATCATCGGACGCAAGGGCGAATGCCACTGCTGCTGCTCGATGAACGGGAAGATCACCAGGAGGACCGCGAGCCCGAGCAGCACCACGCCGACCGGGTCGAAGTCGTGCCGCCCCGCGCCGGCCTCCCGGGCCTTGTGCGGGATGTAGCGCAGCGCGAGCGCCATGGTGGCGATCCCGACCGGGATGTTGACGAAGAAGACATAGCGCCATCCGCTGTGCTGACCGAATCCGGCGATGAGCAGACCGCCGACGATCGGGCCGATCGCGGTGGAGATCCCGACGACCCCGCCGAAGATGCCGAAGGCGACACCGCGTTCGGCACCCCGGAAGAGCTGTTGGATCAGCCCGTTGACCTGGGGTGTGACCAGGCCGCCACCCAGCCCCTGCACGAGTCGCGCGATCACCAGCACGGTCGCGTTCGGGGCGAAGCCGCAGACCGCACTGGCCAGGGTGAACAACGCGACGCCCGCCATGAACGCGGTCCGACGGCCTCGTGCGTCGCCGAGCCGTCCTGCCGGCACGAGCAGCAGGCCGAACGTCAGCGCGTAGCCGGACACGATCCATGAGAGGGCGTTCTCGCCGGCCCCCAGGCCGGATCGGATGCTCGGCAGTGCGACGTTGACGATGCTCACGTCGAGCAGCGTCATGAACCCCGCGCCGAGGCAGACCGCGAGCGCCTTCCACCGCATCGGATCCGGCGTGTAGTCCTCCTCAGCGCCGGCGGCGGCAGCCGCGGTCACGGCTTCACCACGGGGATCCATAGGCTCTCGATATGCACACTCAGACTGTACGCATCGCCTTCCGGCGGGAATACCGGAGGCGGCCCGTCGGCTGTACACGAATATGACGAACCTTCATGCGGCAGGGACGATCGACATCAAGGGCCTCGGCACCGTGACGCGCCTCGGATACGGCGCGATGCGGATCACCGGGAAGGGCATCTGGGGCGAGCCGGAGGACCCGGACGCGGCACGCGCCGTGGTGCACAAGGCCGTCGAACTCGGCATCGACTTCATCGACACGGCCGACTCCTACGGCCCGGAGGTCAGCGAGCGGATCCTCGCCGAGGTCCTCCACCCGTATGCCGATGGCCTGCGCATCGCGACCAAGGCCGGCCAGACCCGCACCGGGCCGGACAAGTGGATCCCGGTCGGCCGAGCCGAATACCTCCGCCAGCAGGTCGAACTCAGTCTGCGCCGGCTGAAGGTGGACGCACTCGATCTCTTCCAGTTGCACCGTGTGGACCCGAAGGTGGACACCGCAGAGCAGTTCGGCGAGATGGCCGCCCTGCAGCAGGAGGGCAAGGTCCGCGCCCTCGGCCTGTCCGAGGTCGGCGTCGACCAGGTGCGCGAAGCCGAGACGTATTTCACGGTCGCGTCGGTGCAGAACCGCTACAACCTGACCGACCGCAAGTCGCAGGACGTCCTCGACTACTGCACCGAGCACGGCATCGCCTTCATCCCGTGGGCGCCGATCTCCGCCGGCGCACTCGCCCGGCCGGGTGGCCCCGTGGACGCCGCCGCCGACCGGCTCGGCGCCAGCCACGCCCAGGTCGCCCTGGCATGGCTGCTGCAGCGCTCCCCGATGATGCTGCCGATCCCCGGCACGGCATCGGTCGATCACCTCGTCGACAACCTCGGAGCCGCCGAACTCACCCTCGACGACCAGGCGATCACGGAACTCGACGCGGCCGCCTGACTCCGGCGCGCGGGCCCGCCCAGGGGCCGGTCAGGGACGTCCCCGATGGACCGGCGCAGCGGGCGCCGCGAGGATGGGGGTATGCGAATCGGCCGCCTGAGTGACACGCTTCCGGCAGCCGTCATCTTGTTCGCGATCGCGGCTGTGGCGGGGCTGGTCCACGGCGGATTCAGCCTCGCCTGGGCTGCCGGCAGCGATGTCCTGCTGGACACGCTCGGCGAGCGCGTCACCGCCACCTTCGATGGCCGTCGGGGTCTGCTCGTCCCGATCGGTGTGGTCAAGGTGGCCTTCGCGGTGGCGCCTCTCGCGCTGTGGGCAGGCGGGTTGCTACGGCGTCGGATCCTGCGGCTGACGTGCTGGTCCGGGGCCCTGACCCTTGTGGCGTGGGGCGGTGTCAACACGGTGACCGGTCAGCTCGTCCTCGCCGGAACCATCCACTCGAGCGGTGGATTCGATCGCACGGCGATGATCGGTCACGCCTGGCTGTGGGATCCGCTCTTTGTCCTGTGGGGTGCGGCGGCGGCCTTCGGGCTCCTGGCAGCACGCCGGGAGTCCGAAGGCGCCGTCGTCACCGGAAGTGCACCCGGTATGCCGCGTGCGCCGCTCCCTGCCCGAGCTCCACGTCGCTCACACCGACGGTGACGCGGTGGCCCGTGGCGGTGTTGCGATAGGTGACGTAGATCGTGCCGGCAGCGCCCTGCCACCCGGTGCGCTTCCAGTGCGATCCACCGGGATCGGCGTATCCGAACAGTTGGTCGGTGACGTGCTGGGTGCCGTAGTAGGCGACGTCGCCGCGGTGGCCGGACCCCCAGGCCCGGATCAGCCGGTCGGACCACTCCAGCGCGCCGACCGTGCGCGGTTCACCCGCGAATTTCGCCGCCGTGATCGCATGAGCGGAGTCACCGTCGTGCAGTCCCACATCGTCCACGGCGAGCCGGAGCGTGCCACCCAGTGCATCGTCGCGGTAGGTGACGTAGATCGTGCCCGCGGTGCCGGTCACCCTGGTGCGACGCCAGTGGCCACCGCCGGGATCGGCTTGTGCGAACAGCTTTCGGTGCACGGCGTGAGTGGTGAAGTATTGGGACGCGACGTGCTCGCCGCTGCCCCAGTCGCGCACCAGTTGGTCGGCATACCGGACGGCGTCCCACGACGCCGCCGACTGCTGCATCACGTCCATGCGCGGTGCGGGTGCCGCCTGGGCGACCCCGCTGGCACTGATCGCGGCCACTCCGCTGCCGGTGGCGATCGCGATGGCGAATGCCGTCGCACGACGGCTCATCCTCGAATTCATCGTTGGTCATCTCCCCGAGTTGTGTCGAGGCCGCGTGGTGCGCCCTCCATCGGGAAGACGCACGACACCGCGATGACGTTGCCTGGGAAATCACCGTGAATTCGTCCGGAGGTCAATCAGTATCCGGTGCGCCCGTCGACGACTTCGCGCAGCAGATCCATGTGGCCCAGGTGACGCGCATACTCCTCGATGAGGTGGGTGAGGATCCACCGCAGGTTGAGCGCCTTGCCGTGTCGGTCACCACGCACCGGAGTGTCCAGGTCACGCCAATCCACCGTGATGCGACGCGTGCGCGCGACCTCCTCCCGGTAGGCCGCCACGTCGGCTGCCGCGGTCCGCGGCGCGACGTCGTCGAAGTCGCCGTCCGGGCTCTCGGGCGTGCAGTAGTAGTCGGGGATGCCCGGTTCGGCCATGAGAACCTCGCGCAGCCAATATGCCTCGACCTCGGTGAGGTGCCGGACGATCCCGATCAGGCTCAGTGTCGACGGCGGCACGGCACGGCGGCAGAGCTGCTCCGCATCGAGGTCGGCGACCTTGAGCAGCACCGTCTCGCGATACAGGTCGAGCCAGTGGTCGAGCAGTTCCCTCTCGCCGCCGGTCATCGGTCCATCGGAACGGATGTCTTCGACACCGGTGAGAATCACATCGGTCATGGGCACCGATCTTGGCAGGCCCCGATCCCGGTCGACAAGCGAATTGACGATCGATCGGCCGCCGCGGGCTCGGCACCGTTATCGAGGATCGCGCGAGCGCAAGGTCCAGGTGACGAGGGCGGTCGTCAACAGCAACAGGACCGTCGTCAGCAGTGCCGCGAGGTGGAGGCCGCCGACGAACGCCGAGTGCGCCGAGGTGATCATCCGGTCGGCCGAGTGCCCCAACATTTTCGTGAGCTCGGCCGCGCCCCCGATGCTGTCCTTCGCGATGTGCGACTGCCGCACGGTCAATCCGGCGACGTCCAGGTGTGAGCGGTAGACCGCCATACCGGCGCTGCCCAGCAGGGCGATCCCTGCCGCCGCACCGAACTCCATCGCCGTCTCGGACAGCGCCGACGCCGACGCCGCCCGGGCCGGATTGACCGCCTCGACGACGATGCTCGAGGTCAGGGTAAGTGCCGCGCCGGTGCCGAGGCCCATGAGGGTGAAACCGATCAGGTAGGTGATCGCGCCGGTCGTGGTGCCGACCCCGAGCAGGATCGCGGCACCGGCGCCCGCGACCACCAGCGGTGTCGCGAGCGCGAGTTTGGTGCCCCACCAACGCTGTAGCGGTGCGGCCAACAACGAACCACCCATGCTCGCGAGGGTTCCCGGCAGCATGAGCAGCCCGGCCGGCAGCGGAGACAGGCCGAGCACGAGTTGGAGATATTGCGCTCCGAAGAACAACACACCGGCCAGCGCGAGCACCGACAGCAGGTTGGTGGTGATCGCCGTGGCGAACACCGGTCGACGGAAGAGTTGCAGATCCAGCAGCGGGTCACGGGACGAGTTCTGCCGGCGGACGAAGGCCCACCCGAGCGCGATGCCGACGACGGCGAGCACGACGCGCTCCCAGGACAGGCCGTGCACCGCGGATTCCTTGATGGCGAACACGACCGGGATCACCGCGGCCATCGACAGCGCGGCACTGGTGAGGTCGAACCGTGCCGGACTCGGATCCTTCGACTCGCGGATCAACGTGGGCGCGAAACCGACGAGCACGAGCATGATCGGCAGGTTGATGAGGAAGACCGAACCCCACCAGAAGTGCTCCAGCAACCACCCGCCGAGCACGGGTCCGGCGGCGGACCCTCCTCCCCACATCGCCCCCCAGACGCCGATCGCCGTGCCGCGTTGGCGCGCGTCCTGGAACGTCGAGCGGATCAGGCCCAAGGTGGAGGGCATGAGCGTGGCACCGGTGGCACCCTGCAGGATGCGGGCGGTGATGAGCACCAACGGATCCGTCGAGAACGCGGCCAGCACCGAGGACAATCCGAAGCCGGCCGCGCCGAGCATCAACAACCGCCGGCGGCCGATTCGGTCACCGACGCTGCCCATCGTGACCAACAGCCCGGAGATGACGAAGGAATAGACGTCGACGATCCACAGCAGTTGTGTGCTCGTCGGGTGCAACTGCTCGCTGATGAACGGCAGCGCGATGTCCAGCACCGTCGTGTCGACCGAGATCAACAGGACGGCGAGGCACAACAGGGCGAGGC
>CAZMLG010000045.1:0-20627 GCA_964566985.1 uncultured Intrasporangiaceae bacterium | reverse complement strand
CGTTCGCCTCGACCTTCAGCATCGGGTTGACCAATACCTCCGACGAGTCGTGCGTGCTGACCGTCAAGGGCATCACCTGGGTCGGTTCGCAGGTCCGCAAGGAGGCCACGGGGTTCGGCACGGTCTTCTTCACCGACAACATGCTGCGCGCCCAGGGCGACTCGTTCGACGGCAAGAAGGTCATCATCTCGGGCTCCGGCAACGTCGCCATCTATGCCGTCGAGAAGGTCCACCAGCTCGGCGGCACCGTCGTGGCCTGCTCCGACTCCAGCGGCTACGTCGTCGACGAGAAGGGGATCGACCTCGACCTCCTCAAGGAGGTCAAGGAAGTCGACCGCGCCCGCATCAGCGACTACGCCGACAAGCGCGGAGCGGACGCCTCCTTCAGCGCCGACGGCTCCATCTGGGACGTGCCCTGTGACATCGCCCTGCCCTGTGCGACCCAGAACGAACTCGACGAGCAGCACGCGACCACGCTGGTCAAGAACGGCTGCCGCGCCGTCGCCGAGGGCGCAAACATGCCCTCGACCCCGGAGGCCGTCAAGGTCTTCACCGGCGCCGGCGTGCTCTTCGCCCCCGGTAAGGCGGCCAATGCCGGTGGTGTGGCCACCAGCGGCCTGGAGATGCAGCAGAACGCCTCCCGGGACTCCTGGAGCGCCGAATACACCGAGAAGCGGCTCGCGGAAATCATGCAAGGCATTCACGACCGCTGCGCGGAGACGGCGGAGGAATACGGCACGCCGGGCAATTACAGCTCGGGCGCCAACATCTCCGGGTTCATCCGCGTGGCCGAGGCCATGCTCGCCCTCGGAGTGATCTGAGCGCGCACGCGGGCGTCGCGAGCCCATGACGCGATGCCCGGTGCCTGCGCGATACGGTCGTGACGGACCCTGACGTAAACCACCCGCGAGGTCACCATGTCCGACGAGGAACTCGACGTCCGTCCGCTGCGCAAGCCGGACAAACACCCCACGATCTTCGCCCGCTTCGACGGCCTGGGTGTCGGTGAATCCTTCGTGCTGGTCAACAACCACAACCCGATTCACCTGCGCGACGAGTTCGACCGAGATCATCCGGGCGGATACCGCTGGGACTATCTGCAGGAGGACAAGCGCGAGTGGAAGATCCGGATCACCCGGCTCGCGTCGACCCCCCTCCCCCGCGTCGTCTCCGACACCGGTGCCGCGCCGGGCGAGGACGCCGATCCCAGCGGTGCGGTGTGGTCTCTGCAGACGGCCGACCGCGACCTGGATGCCTCGATCCATCAGGTCGCGGCCGACTCGGCCGAGGAGATCCATGTCGGCCCCAACCACGACGTCATCGTGCATGTCGTGGCCGGGTCGGGCTCCATCGCGACGGAGATCGACGGCGCTCCCGTGCGTCTGGCCGCCGGAGCCGTCGTCCTCCTGCCCAAGCGTTCGCGCCGAGCGATCGCGGCCGGCCCCGACGGGCTGCGCTACCTGGCGATCTCCCCGCGGCAGAAGGGTCTCCCCCTCATCTCTTGAGAAGCCCACACCGGCAGGTCCCTTGCTCACGTCGAGTCAGCCACGCCCAGGAGAGTGACCCATGACCGTCGCCGACGAGACCGCGCTCACGACCGCACCGCTGCACGGCATACGCGTGGTGAGCCTGGCGGTCAATCTGCCCGGCCCGGCGGCCGCGGCCCGGATGCACTCCATGGGCGCCGACGTCGTCAAGATCGAGCCGCCCTCCGGTGATCCCCTGCATACCGCGGCGCCCGCCTACCATGCACAGCTGTCCGCCGGGCAGCAGGTGGTCGTGCTCGACCTCAAGGACACCGAGGGGATCCGGACGCTGTGGGGTCACCTCGCGGACGCCGACCTGCTGCTGACGTCGTCACGTCCTACGGCCCTCGCGCGGCTGGGACTCGACTGGCCGGCGATCCATGCCCGGTCGCCCCGTCTCTGTCAGGTGGCGATCGTCGGGTTCCCCGGTGACCGAGCCGAACTCGCCGGGCACGACCTGACCTATCAGGCGACCGTCGGGGCGCTTCGCCCTCCCTCGATGCCCCGGCTGCTGGTGGCCGACCTCGCCGGCGCCGAGCGCGCCGTCGCCGACGGGCTCGCCGCGCTGCTCGCCCGCACACGCACCGGCACCGGGTCGTATGCCGAGGTGGCGCTCAGCGCCGTGATCGACGACCAGGCCGCACCCATCCGGCACGGCATGACCGCCGATGGCGGCCCACTGGGCGGCGGTCTGCCGCAGTACGGCCTCTACCCGACGGCGGACGGCTACGTCGCCGTGGCCGCGCTCGAACCGCACTTCTGGGAACGGCTGACCGCTCTGCTCGGCATCGACTCGTCGGGGACGGACCTCGCACGTCTGCTGCTCGACCGCTCCGCGAAGGAGTGGGAACGATGGGCCACGGAGCACGACCTACCGCTCGCCGCGGTCGCCGAACCCGGCTCTGCCGCAGACTGATCGAGACGGTCAGGCCTGCTTCGGCAGGTGTGCCACGAGCGGCGTGTCGACCCCCAACGGCCCCAGCTTCGCCGCTCCTCCCGGAGATCCCAACGGCTCGTCACGGCCCGGCAACACATCGGTGAAGAAGGCGTCGTTGTCCTTCAGATACGGCACCAGTTCGTCCGGAAGGTCGTCCTCGTAGTAGATCGCCTCGACCGGGCAGACCGGCTCACAGGCACCGCAGTCCACGCACTCGTCGGGGTGGATGTAGAGAGTGCGAGCACCCTCGTAGATGCAGTCGACCGGGCACTCGTCGACACACGCCCGATCCATCACGTCAACGCACGGTTGACCGATCACGTAGGTCATGCCGTTATTTTACACGAACTGATCGTATAAACGATGACGGTTTGCCCCGTGAGACCGACTCTTGAATTCGTTGGGGTACTGACTATATGATCCGGACCACACCGAAGGAGTTGACATGCAGTACTACCTCAACGGATTCCACACGGGCGACCCTCGAGTCGTGCCCGTCGACGAGCGCGCGTGTGCCGAGCGGGCGGACTCCCGGGAGGTCGATGTGCTCATCGTCGGTTCGGGCCCCGCCGGGCTGGTGCTCGCCGCGCAGCTCGCCCGGTTCCCCGACATCACCACCCACCTCGTCGAACGTCGCCCCGGTCCCCTGCGCCTCGGCCGCGCCGACGGCGTCGCCTGCCGCACCGTGGAGATGATGGAAGCGTTCGGGTTGAGCAGTGAGTTGCTGCAGGAGTCGTACTGGGTCAACGAGACCGCCTTTTGGGCACCCGCCTGCAGTGACCGCGACGTCATCGAGCGCGTCGAACGCGTCCGAGACACCGAGGACGGCCTGTCCGAGTTCCCCCATGTCATCCTCAACCAGGCTCGCATGCACGACTTCCTGCTCGATGCCATGCGCCGCAGTGCGACGCGACTGGAGCCGGACTACGGTGTCCAGTTCGTCGGGCTCTCGATCGACCGCGACCCCGATCACCCCGTGGAGGCCACACTGCGCACCGACGACGGAACCGAACGCGTGGTCCGGGCCCGGTATGTCGTGGGGTGCGACGGCGCCCACAGCGCTGTGCGCCGTTCGATCGGCCGGGAGTTGCACGGAGACGTCGCAGGCCACGCCTGGGGCGTGATGGACATCCTTGCCGACACCGACTTCCCGGACATCCGCCTCAAGGCGGCGATCCAGTCGGCCGACTCCGGAAGCATCTTGCTGATTCCGCGAGAGGGTGGCTACCTCGCGAGGCTCTATGTGGATCTCGGCGAGGTGGACGACGGCAATCGACGCCGGGTTCGAGCCATGACGGCCGAGGACGTGGTCGAGGTCGCCCGTCACGTCCTCCACCCGTATTCACTCGAGGTCGCGGAGACAGCGTGGTTCTCCATCTACGAGGTGGCCCAACGCCTCACGGACGGCTTCGACGACGCGGCGGGCTCGGACGCCGATCCTCGGGTGTTCATCGCCGGCGACGCGTGCCACACCCACAGCGCAAAGGCCGGTCAAGGCATGAACGTGTCGATGCAGGACGCGTTCAATCTGGGCTGGAAGCTGGCGAGTGTGCTGCGCGGCCAGAGCCAACCAGCTCTACTGCGGACGTATTCACAGGAGCGGCAGCCGATCGCCCAGGAGCTGATCGACTTCGATCGCGAGTGGTCGGCGATGATGGCAGCTCATCCGTCCGACGCGGCCGGCAGCGCGGGCAGCTCCGTTGCGCTGGGCGACTATTACGTGCGCCAGGGCCGGTACACCGCGGGTGTGGCCACTCATTATCCCCCGGGTCTGCTCACCGGCGACGCGACGCACCAGGGCCTCGCGGACGGCTTCGTGATCGGGACACGATTGCACTCGTGGCCGGTCGTGCGTGTGGCGGACGCCTACCCGACCCATCTCGGCCACGTCGCTCGTGCCGACGGGCGGTGGCGCCTCTACCTGTTCGCGGATACCACGGGGGAGCGGCTCGAGGCGCTGTGCACCTGGCTGACGGAGGCCGACCGATCTCCGGTACGCCGATTCACGCCTCCGGGCACCGACCCCGACTCCGTCTTCGACGTGCGCGCGGTACTGCAACGGCCCCATCCCGAGGTCGATGTCAGGGCCCTTCCGGCCCTGTTGCGCCCCCGCAAGGGACGGTACGGCCTGCTCGACCACGAGAAGGTCTTCACCGCCTCGGGAGCCGGGACTCCCGACATCTACGAGGCGCGCTCGATCGACCGAGCGCTCGGCGCCGCCGTGCTCGTCCGACCCGACCAATACGTCGCGCAGGTGCTACCCCTCGACGACACCGACAGTCTGGCCTCCTTCTTCGAGGCGTTCCTGAGCGAGCCGGTCGGGGCTCCGGCATGAGCGCCTCGGACACGCCGCACGAACGCACCGCCGGCGACGCGCGGCCGACGCCCGTCGACGAGGAGCCGGAGCCACTGCGCTATACCGGTCACCTCGTCCGGCGCGCACAGCAGCTGCACGTGGCGCTGTGGATGCGGGATGTGTCCCGTGAGGTCTCCAGTGTGCAGTTCGCCGCCCTCGCCGTGCTCGATCGCTGCCCGGGGATCAGCCAGCGCCGCCTCGGAATCGAGCTCGACCTCGATCGCTCGACGATCGCGGACGTGGTCAGCCGAATGGTCTCCCGAGGGGTCATCGCGCGCGAGCAGGACACCGCAGATCGGCGCCGCAAGGTGTTGACCCTCACGGCGGACGGCCGGGCCGAGCTCTCCGACCTGCGCCCCCGTGTCGAACAGGTCGAGCAAGGGTTGACCGAGGCCCTGAGCGGCGACGAACGCGACACGTTGCGCACCCTCCTGCGCACGGTCCTGGCCCACGGGTCGGACTCGGGCCTGATCTCCTGACCCACGACGGCGCACGACCAGTGTGGAGGAGGTGACCGAGGTCGCCGCCCCTCAGGGTCGCACGGTTGCGGGCCGGGGCAAGGCACTGATCTGCACAGTCGGCGTTTGTGGTTCGGCTATCGGTGAGGCGTCGGCGGTATGCCGGACGCAGTTGCGCACGTTATAGCGCGACATACCGTCAACACCCGGCTGACATCGTCACGAATGTTGACGGTCTATTGCGTTATAGCGCCACGGCCGGCAGCAGGCTCAATGGTCGATCGACGCACGGAGCGGTCGGTCTGATCAACGAGTCCAGCCGAAGAACGCCCAGCCGATGAACGCAACGATCGCGCAGGCGATAGCAAGTGCGTAGACCACCACCCGGACACGTTGCATGCATGCCAGGGTACCGATGCAACCGCTGTCACGTTTGGGGAAGGAAGGAAGGAAGAGAAACTCCAGTGGTCGATCACGCCGTGGGACATCGTCGGTCAGGTTGGCCGGGAACGTTCAACCGCGGGCGAACCCGGGTTGTCACTGGGGTTCGGTCCGGGCTCTCACGTCACGCGACGCCATAGCCGACAACGCCTGGCTGCCGAAGCCCGGTGAGCGATCGACATGCGGTGATCGGCGAGCAGCCACGGCACACGCTCCCGGCGTCCACTGGCACTTCGTAGGGTGGGTTGGTGCCTGAGGTCGCAGATTGCCTCGCCGGAAGTTCGCGGCCGTGGGCGCGGCAGGCGAGCCCGCTGGTGGTCAACCTGTGCCATACCCGCGTGGAAGGGACCGACTGGCCGTACAGCAAGTTTTCCGCGTATGACCTGGGGCAGGCGGTAACCCATATGACGATCCAGGCGCACTCGATGGGATTGGCCCGCCGCCAGTTCGCCGCGTTCGACAAGGACGCGCTGGGCCGCCTGCTCGCCGTGCCGACCCACTGGGAGATCATCACCGTGACCGCTATCGGCAGACCCTCGCCGTCCGCGCGACGGGGCCCAGAGCCAGCGTCCGTAACGACGATGTCAACTGGGCGCGCGACTGACGAGAGCGCTCCGTAGACTGATTGTCCTCGTGGGCGAGCGGCCGACGCGCCGCTGCAATACTGCGCCCCATGGAATCGATCGACGCCGGGCTCATCGAGTACGCCACCCAGCGACTGGTACTACGACGCTTCACTATCGATGATGCTGCATTTGTGCTCGGCCTGCACCAAAACCCCGACCTCGTGAGATTCATCCCGTCGTGCGCACAGCAGACCCTTGATGAGGCTTCGGCATGGATCGCCAGCACCGTCGATACCCAAAGCCCCGGACGCGGCTGGTGGTGCGCTGCCACGACCGAGGGCGTCCGGGTCGGTGCTGTTGTGCTCAAGCCGATCCCGCCATCAGTCGGCCGCGATCAGCACGATGTCGAGATCGGATGGCGTCAGCACGCCGCGCACACCGGCCACGGGTACGCCATGGAGGCCGCCGCGACGATTCTGACGGAGGCATTCCGGTCGGGCCTGACACGAGTCGTCGCGGTGACGCATCCAGACAACATCCGCTCACAACGAGTATGCCTGCGCCTCGGGATGAAGCGGCTCGGACGCACCGACCAGTACTACGACGAGCAGCTCGACCTTTTCGAAGCGACGCCAGCTGAGTAAGACCCCACAACTCGCGACCATGCTTCAAATCGAGCACTCGGCAGGTGCCCCGCAATCGGATCGAGTTGCGCGCCCAGGGGACGCGCCGCCCGGCCGTTGCGTGATAGCGCAACAGGGCGTCGACAATGGTGACCATGGTGTCTGGGTGTTGACGGTTTGTCGCGCTATAGCGTGCGTATCCGTGCCGGGTCCGGCGCCTGCGAGAGGCGGGCGGGTCGTGACAGCCCACGGAGATCGTCGACATCACGCAGCGCTACTCAGATGCGCCGCCGGCACGCCTGCGGGCGCTCACGGGGACAACAACCAGTCCATGCACGGGGGTCGTAGAGGTCGGCTACCCCTCGATGTGGGTCTCGAGAGCGTCGGACAGCCCCGAAGCACGATGGTGAACGATTGACTCGCGGTCGGCGTGGTAGGAGTATGCGAGCCTCTACCGCCCCGATCGGCACCCGCTCGGTCGACGTATGGCGCGTGCTCACCGCTGCCGGTGCGCTGGTGTCCGCTGCCGTCCACCTCTGGCAATATGCCGCCGGCTATTCGGACGTCTCGGTCATCGGCCCGCTGTTCCTGGTCAACACCGTCGCCGGCGTGATCCTGTGCCTCCTGGTCCTGGCGTGGCGACATCCGCTGTCGGCCCTGCTCGCCGCCGGTTTCGGCGCGGTGACCGCCGCGGCATACTGGTATTCGGTGCTGTTCGGATTGTTCGGATTCCAGGAGACGCTCATGGGTGGCACGCCGATCGTGCTCGCGGAGGTCGCGGAATACGTCACCCTGATCTGCGGCCTGACTGCCGCATCCATGATGATCCGACACGACCGCTCGAGCGGAGGGGAACCGGCTCGGTGATCCCGGCGACCGCGCGAACGGATGACGCCGCGCTGTTGCGGCGGCTCCACGACGAGCACGCGGCCGCGCTCTGGGGATTCGCCGTGCGCCAGCTGGGTGGGGACGAGACCACCGCCCAGGACGTCGTGCAGGAGACCTTCCTGCGGGCATGGCAGCATCCGGCGGCACTGGATCCCTCCTCGGGATCGGTGCGCGGTTGGCTGTTCACCGTGGCCCGGCACCTGATCATCGACCAGCGCAGGCGCGAACATCGCCGCCCCGAGGTCGTCACTCCACGGCTGCCGGAACCCGCGCCGGACAAGGACTTCTCGGCACACCTCGCCGACCGCGAACTGGTGTTGGAGGCGTTGCGCACCCTGTCCGTCGCCCATCGCTCGGTGCTCGTCGAATGCTACTTCCGCGGTTCGTCGGTCGCGGAGGCGTCGCAACGTCTCGGCGTCGCCGAGGGGACCGTCAAGTCGCGCACCCACTACGCGCTGCTGGGCCTGCGCTCGGCGCTGGAGGATCTGGGGTGGACACCTTGAGCTGCACCGACCACCGGTTCCGCCACACCGCCGGCCCCTACCTGCTGGGCACACTCGACCGCGACGAACGAGCCGCCTACGAGGAGCACCTGGCGCACTGCCCGGACTGCCGCGCCGGTGTCGACTGCCTGACACCCGTCGTCGAGATGCTGGGCGCCGTGCCGCGCGACGACGCCCCGTCGCTCGACCAGGACGACCCGTATGCCGATCCTCCGGCGCCGCCCGACACCCTCCTGCCGGGACTGCTCGAGCGTGCTCGGCGGCGGACTCGGCGGCGCCGCATCGCCGTCGGCTCACTGGCCGCCGTCGCCGCCGCGGCGCTGATCGCCGTCGCCGCCCTGGCGACCGGCGACACGCGGCCACCCGAGCCGGCCCGGGCCGTGGCCTCACAGGTGGTGCTCACCCCGCGTGACGACACGCCGATGCGGGCCACCGCCGAAGTCAAGAGTGTGCCCTGGGGCACGCAGATCACCCTGCACTGCCACTACGACAACACCGACGGCTATCCCGCCGATCGCGATGTCGTCTACACCCTGCAGGTCGACGGCGCCACGGGAGCGCACGACCTCGGTTCCTGGGCCGTGACCACGGGCGCCTCCGCAGTCTTCACCAGCGGGACAGCATTGAAACACGGTCAGATCGACCACATCGAGGTGCTCGGCCCGGACGGCTCGATCGTGCTGAGCTCCGACGGGTGACGAGGGATGCAGGGATCGGCTCGCGGGTGAGCCGCGCGTCACCACCCCGCCTGACACGAACCCGAGGCCGCGTCATCGCGGAATCGTGGCGACAACGCATAGCGCAGCAGGACCACGTCTCCGATCCGTCGCGTCTCCGCGAGGTGCGCGCGATGCTCGGCATCCCAGGGGAACACGGCGTCATCGACGAATCGGCACGCCCTGGAATCGCCGACGAACAGTGGGGCCACGACCAGCTGCAGCTCGTCGACGAGGTCCGCGGCGAGGAACTGTGTGTGCAGCGACCCGCCGCCCTCCACCATGAGGCGCCGGATCCCGCCCGCATGCAGGTGCTCCGCGAGCGCGCGCATGGTGATCCGCTCGCCCATCCCGACCACGGTCGCCGCGTCACCCAGCCGACGCCGCATCGACTCTTCGACCTCCGTCGGGCAATAGACGACCTTGTCCACCGGGCCGAGCGCGAAGAACCGTCTGCCCGGATCCAACGTGCCCGCGGCAGTGACGGTCACCTTCACCGGGGACGGCGGAAGCCCGCGACTCACCCGTCCTTCACGGTGCTCCGCCGAACGCACCAGCAGTCTCGGGTCATCGCGTCGGATCGTCTCGGCGCCGACCAGGATCGCGTCCGCCTCCGCGCGCACCGCGTCGACACGGTCGAAGTCGGCGCGGTTCGACAACGCGAGCCTGCGGCACTCGGGGCTGTCCAGATATCCGTCCAGCGACATCCCGCAACTCAGCAGCGTGTAGGGACGATCAGCCACGGTCGGCCTCCAGTCGAGCGGGTGAACCGCTATCCATGCTAGGCGAATCCACCCTCTCATCGTCGGCACGGCGTCGGCGCCTCACCACGTCTCGGGTCAACAACAGCGCGCCGGGGGCAAGGCTGCACAGCACCAGCACGGCATACACCGTCGTGACGCTGACACCGGTCGACCCGCCCAGGCCCATCGCGCCGAACGCCCAGAACGCGACTCCTTCGCGCGGACCCCATCCGGCCAGGGAGAGCGGGATCGCCATCGCGGCCAGCACCACCAGGGCGAGTCCCACTTGCGTGCCGAGGCCCGCCGGGACCCCGACCGCTCCCATGGCCACCAGGAAGCACACCAGGTGACCCACCAGCGCGGCCACCGACTCCGCGCCGATCCGCGCTCGCACCCTCCGGGCGAGCAACCGACGAGCGTCCTGCCACACGGCGCCCCGCACCCGACCGATGGTGCTCCCCCGCGCCGCCCACAGCATCACGCCCAGCGCCACGCCACCCACCACGGCGACGGCCAGGATCACCGGCATCACTCCCCGCAGCGGCGACGGAAGGAACAACAGCGCCACACCCGTCAGCACCAGCTGGATCGCCTGTCCGCACACCCGGTCCCAGACGACGGCACGGATGCTTCGGCCCCAGCCGACGTGGCGCCGCCGACCGGCCGCCCGGTGCGCGTCGCCCAGGACTCCCGTCGGCAGGACGACGTTGAGGAACTGAGACCGGTAGTAGGCGCCCACCGCGGTCCGCAGGTCGAGGCCGCCACCCAGCACCCGCGTCACCTCCCGCCAGCGGGCCGCGACACACAGCGTCGTGGCGGCTGTGACCAGCACGCCGACGACGATCACCCACACGTCGACCGCGCGCAACCCTTCGCGGAAGGGTGCCCCGCCCGTCTGCCGGATCACGAAGACCAGGATCAGCGCCGCACCCACCCACCGCAGCACGGGTGCCAGCCTGCGCATCCGGCTCGTGACCTGCGGCGTGCTCATACGTGGGACACGACCCGACGGGCTGCCCGGTTCACCGGCGACCACCGTCGCGGGCGGCCTCCAACGCCTCGGCGACCACCTGAGCCGCCTGGTCCCAGTCCGGAAGCGTGGCGCGCCGCCCTGCCGCCGCCGACCGCCAGGCCCGGCGCGACGACTCGCTGGTGAGCCATGCGTGCAGGGCGCCGGTGAGCGCGTCCACGTCTCCGGCGGCCACCAGCCGGCCCGGGAGCCGGCCGTGCGCGTCGTGTCCCAGTGCCTCCGGCAGTCCCCCGACGTCGGCCGCCACGACCGGTATGCCGTGTGCAAGGGCCTCGGTCACCACCATCCCGTAGGTCTCGACCCGCGAGGGGGCGACCAACAGGTCGGCCGCCGCCCAGCTCCGCTCGAGCTCGGTCCGGTCCAGGATGCCCCGATCGTCGATGCGGTCCCGCAGACCGGCGGCCTGCTGCCGGACCCGCTCGGCGAACCGTTCGCCGCGGTGCCCGTCGCCGATCCAGGTGCATCGCCAGGCGAGACCGGCGAGTCGGTCCAGCGCCGCGACCAGCAGGTCGGCGCCCTTGTGCTCCACGAGCGGCGCGACGTGCACCAGGGACGGGCCGGGGCGCCCGTCGAGCGGGGCGGTCCGCGCGGCGGGTTCGGCTCCCGGCAGGGCGACCCGGATCCGCTCACGCGGTAGTCCGTGGATCTGCCGCACCCGGTCGCGGGTCCAGTGACTGGTCGTCACCACTGCCGCGGCCTTTCGCAAGACCTCCCGCTCGGACGCGACGGTTTCCGCGGGGTGGTCGATCGGCATATGCATCAGCACCGTGATGCGCAGCCGATGCCGGTGGGCGCGCAGCGTCGCCGCCGACGGCGAGGCGATCAGCCCGTCGACGAGCACCGACGCCCCGTCCGGGATCGCGTGGAGCCGTTCGTGCAGACACGACTGCGCTGGGGCGCTTGTCGTGGGCCACCGGCCGGCGACACGGCCGAGCCGCACCTCCAGACCTCGGTCCTCCAGGCCGGCGACGACGTGTCGGTCATAGATGTTGCCGCCGCTGGGAGTTCGCGGGTCGTCGAATCCTTCGGGCAGCACGAGGTAGGCCGTCCCGAGGGGCGGCGTGCCGGTCACAGCGTGCGCCGGTAGCTCGCCCAGGCCACGTGGGACTCGTGCAGCGTGACGGTCAGCGCCTGCAGATCGTCTGCGGACGGCCCCAATTCGCCGCTCGCGATCCGATCGGCCAGGCGGTCGGCGAGCACTCGGGCAAGTTCCTCGGTCGTCGTGTTGACCGCCTCGAGAGTGGGGTCGTCGTCGAGGTTGTGCAGATCGAGATCCGACAGCACCTCGTGGAGCACGCGGGTGGCCGCGGCGATGTCGACCACCACGCCGCCGTCGTCGGTCCGGTCGCGTTCGAACGACGCGTCCACGACATATGTGGCTCCGTGCAGCTGCTGGGCCGGGCCGAACGCCTCGCCTCGCAGACTGTGGGCGATCATCATGTGGTCACGCACCGTGACGGTGAACATCGTTGTCCTTCCGCGTTATCGAGTCGGATAGTCGATGACATGGCACAGGCCGCCGCCCGTGAGCACCGACGGCATGGCGCGGGACAGGTCACCGAAGGCCGACGTCCCGTCGAGCAGCGCGTCGTAGGCCGGGTCGCGCAGCAGGCGCAGCGCGAGCGCCAGCCGGTCGCGGCGGGTGCGGGTGGCGCTGCGGGAGGGCGCCACGGTGCCCACCTGGCTGGCACGGATGCCCAGGCGCCGCGCGTGGAACGCCTCCCCGAGCGGTATGCCGACCTCTTCGCTGCCGTACCAGCTCAGTTCCAGCACTTCACTGTCCGGGGCGAGCAGGTCGAGGCAACAACGCAGCCCCTCGGCCGTGTGGCTGGTGTGCACGACGATCTCGTGCTCGCCGCGCACCTGGTCGGGGCCGGCGAATTTCGCCCCGAGGGCGCGGGCGACCTCCTCACGCGCGGGGTCGACGTCGACCAGCGTCACCGTGGTCCCGGGGATCTGCGCCAACAACCGGGCAACGCAGCAGCCGACCACGCCGGCGCCGACGACGCAGGCGCGATCTCCCACGCGCGGAGCGGCGTCCCACAGGGCGTTGACGGCCGTCTCGAGGTTGCCGGCCAGCACGGCGCGGCGGTCGGGCACATCGTCCGGCACCGGGAGCACTGCCTGCGATGGCACGGCATACCGGTCCTGGTGCGGATGCAGACAGAACACCCGCCGCCCGACCAGCGATTCCGGCCCGTCCTCGACGACCCCGACGCTCAGATACCCGTATTTGACCGGGCCGGGGAAGTCTCCTTCCTGGAACGGCGCCCGCATGGCGGCGTACTGGCTCGGGGGCACGCGGCCGCCGAAGACGAGCGCCTCGGTGCCCCGGCTGACCCCGGAGGCGGTCGCGCGCACCGTCACCTCGCCGTCCCCGACGGCCGTCTCGCGCAGTTCGCCGCGGCCCGGCTCGACGGTCCACCACGCCGTCGCCCGACGCATGCGCCACCTCCTTGCCCGTCGCGAATTGAACCGTGCCGCACGCCGGCCCGTTGTGCAGGGTGCAGGCGGCACGTGTCCCACCATGCCACGCCGATCCGGGCCGGTCGGTTCACCGAAGGAGGTGCGCTCCATGCAGCAGGACGACCGTGGCCCCTTCACCGCGGCGCTGGAGGACGCCCGGCGCACGGGCTACCCGCCCGGGCAGTATGCCGGGCAGGAGAGTTTCCTGTGCGCCCGCGACATCCGTGCCCTCGCCGAGCGCGCAGAGATCGGCGAGGAGACGACCGTGCTCGACCTGTGCTGTGGCGTGGCCGGGCCCGGCCGCCTGATCGCGGAGGAGACCGGGTGCGACTACGTCGGCGTCGACGCCTCCTGCGAGGCGCTGCGCATCGCGCAGCGGCGCTGCCGCGGGTTGCGCTGCCGGTTCGTGCACGCGAGGGTGCCTCCGGTCCCCGGCCCGCCCGCCGACGTCGTGTTGGTGCTCGGCACGATGCTGGCCTTCGCCGACAAGGCCTCCCTCGTGCGCGCCGTATCGCGGCGCCTGACACCGGGCGGGCGGTTCGCGTGCACCGTGGAGACCGGGACGCCGCTGACGGCCCGGGAGCGCGAGCAGATGCCCGACGCCGACACCGTCCACCTGATCGAAGAGGAGGAGTTGATGACGATCCTGTCCGACGCCGGCCTGCAGGCGCTGTCCTGCCGGGATGCCACCGCCGACCGTCGTGCCACGGCGCACGCGCTGTGGCAGGCCTACCGGGCGGACGCCGCACGCATCGCGGGCTCTCTCGGCCGACGGGCCACCGACGACCTGATCGCCGCCCACCGCCTCTGGGTCTCCTGGATGTCGACCGGCAGGGTCCGCGACCTCGAGATCGTGACGCGCCTCCGATGACCTTAGACGCGACGCGGTATCTCGCGGCCAAGCGCACGGTCGACGACCGGGCCCTCAATCGGCAGGTGCTGTCCGGAGTGCGCGCGACCCTGCCGGCCGGCGACCTGCGTGTCCTCGAGGTCGGCGGCGGCAGCGGCACGATGGTCTCGCGACTGCTCGACTGGCAGGTCGTCGAGCGGGGCGTTTATACCCTGGTCGACGTCGACCAGGAGTTGCTGGACGCCGGTCGGCGCCGGCTGCTCGACTGGGGCACCGACCGCGGGATGCCGGCGACCACGACCTCGGACGGCATCCGGCTGGGCGGGCTCGACGTGCGCTTCGTGTGCCATGACCTCACCGATCCGGACTCTACGGGCGCCCCGGAGGCCGATCTGCTGATCGCCAACGCGGTCCTCGACATCGTCGACGTGCCCGCGATCCTGCCCGGGCTGCTCGCGCGGCTGGCGCCACGCGGCAGCTACTGGTTCACCATCACCTACGACGGCGAGTGCAGCTTCCAGCCGGAGCATCCGCTCGACGACCCGGTGCTCACGGCATACCACCGCGACATGGACCACCGGACACGGCGCGGGCGCCGCGCGGGAGAGCGCCGCGCCGGTCGGCATCTGCTGCCGCAGCTGCGTGCGGCAGGGGCTCCTGCGTGGTGGGCGGGGGCCTCGGACTGGGTGGTGTTCCCCGGACCCGACGGCACCTATCCGCACGACGAACGCTATTTCCTGGACTGCATCCTCGCCACGATCGAGGCCGCGCTCACCGGCCGCGTCGCCGGCCTGGACGGGTGGCTGCGTGACCGTCGGCGGCAGCTCGAGGCGGGTGAGTTGGTGTATGTCGCCCACCAGCTCGACGTCGCCGGGCGGGCACCGAGTCGAGGGGTAGGGCGTGCGCGCGAGTCGGCGTGAGCTGCTCACAGGGGTGCCCGCCACCCCGGTGATCGTCGGCATACTCGCGGCCGCGGTCGGTGAGGGCCCGCTGGGTTGGGTGGCCGGCCTGGTCAGCGGATGGGGTGCGACGGCGCTGGTGGCCGCGGCACGTCGACGGGAGACCGCCGCGATGACTCCGGCCGACCGGGTGACGTTCGCCCGGGCCCTGCTGGTGGCGGGTGTGGCTGCGCTGGCGGCCGGATCGGACGGGTCGCACGGCGCCGTCGTCGCCCTGGTCACGATCGCCGCGGTCGCTCTGGTGCTCGATGCGGTGGACGGCCAGGTGGCGCGGCGCACGGGCACCAGCTCGTCGTTCGGGGCGCGGTTCGACGGCGAGGTCGACGCCTACCTGATCTTGTGGTTGAGCGTCGCGGTCGCCGGACCGTACGGGCCGTGGGTCCTGGCGATCGGGGTGGTCCGCTACGCGTTCCTCGTGGCCGGGTGGGTGGTGCCGTGGCTGGCCGCGCCGCTGCCGCCGCGGTTCTGGCGCAAGGTCGTCGCGGCGGTCCAGGGCATCGTGTTGACGGTCGCCGTCTCGGGGTTGTTGCCGAAGGTCGTGGGCATGACTCTCGTCGCGGCGGCGCTGGTGCTGCTGGCGGAGTCGTTCGGCCGCGACGTCCTGTGGCTGGCCCGGCGCGGCGTCGGCGCCCGCACGCTGCGCATCGCGGGCCACGTCGCGACGGTGGCGTCGATCGTGCTGGTCTGGGTGGTGCTCGTCTTCCCGGACCGGATCAACGTGCTCAGCCCGCTGGCCCTGCTGTGTCTGCCGATCGAGGGGCTGGTCCTGATCGCCGTCACGCTGCCGCTGCCGCCGCGGCCGCGCCGCATCGTGGCCACCGTGGCCGGGGTGCTCTTCGCGGTGATCAGCGTCGACGGCCTGTTCAACCTCGGTTTCTATGCCGAGGTGGGCCAGGAGTTCAGCCCGGTCGTCGACGCGTCGCTGCTCCCGTCGGCCGCAGGCGTGTTGCACGATGCGATCGGCGACGCGGCCGACACGGTGATCGTGGTCGCCGTGCTCGCGCTGGTCCTGCTCGCCTTCTTGATCATCCGGGCCACCCGCCGGATGGTGCGCGTCGCGGCCCGGCACCCCCGCCACTCCTGGTATGCCGTGGTGGCCGGCGCCGTGGTGTGGGCGCTGTGCGCCGGGCTGGGGGTCGAATTCACCTTCGGCGCCCCGGTGGCATCGTCTCGGGCCGGTATCCTGGCCTACACCCAGGCCCGCGACTCGTGGATCGGCATACGGGATCGTGGGCGTTTCGCCCGGCAGGTGGATGCCGCCGACCCGTATGCGAAGGTCCCGGCCGGCGATCTGCTCGCCCACCTGCGCGGCAAAGACGTGCTGATCGTCTTCGTCGAGAGCTACGGCCAGGTCGCGGTGCAGGGCACGAGCTTCTCCCCCGGCGTGACCAAGGTGCTGCGGCGCGGCACCGCGAGCCTGGCCGATGCCGGCTTCCACGCCCGCAGCGCCTTCCTGCGCTCACCGACGTTCGGCGGCATCAGTTGGCTCGCGCACTCGACGCTGCAGACGGGGTTGTGGGTGGACAACCAGCAGCGCTACAACCAGCTGATGGCCGGCGACCGCTTCACGCTCGCCGCGGCGTTCGGCAAGGCCGGGTGGCACACGGTCAGCGATATCCCGAGCGATGACCAGCGGTGGCTCCCGGGCACGAAGTTCTATCACTACGACACGCTCTACGACCGGCGCAACGTCGGCTATCACGGACCCACGTTCAGTTATGCCTCGATGCCGGATCAGTTCACGCTGGAGGCTTTTCGCCGCCACGAGTTGCAGCCGGGACATCGTCCGGTGATGGCCGAGATCGACCTGGTGTCGTCACACACCCCCTGGACGCCGTTGCCGCGGATGGTGCCGTGGGACGAGATCGGCGACGGGTCGATCTTCGATCCGATGCCCGGTCAGGGGCTCGACCCGCAGGTCGCGTGGCAGCACGCATCGACCGTGCGGCGCCTCTACGGCAGGTCGATCGAATATTCGCTGACGGCCCTGATCTCGTGGGTCAAGCGGGTGCACGACGACGATCTCGTGATGGTCGTGCTCGGCGATCACCAACCGTCGGCACCGGTGACCGACGCCGACGCGAATCACCTCGTCCCGGCCTTCGTGCTGGCCCACGACCCGGCCGTGTTGCACCGCATCCGCGGCTGGGGTTGGCAGGCCGGACTCCGCCCCGGCTCGGATGCCCCCGTCTGGCCGATGAGCCGCTTCCGCGATCGGTTCTTCAAAGCGTTCAACCGGTAGGCCGTGAGGCACGTTGGTACGGTCGGGCCATCGGCGCAGCCGTGCGAGAAGACCACCATCGAAGGAGGATCCGTGATCTCCGAAACCGACCGCGGCCATCTGCGACGCTGTGTCGAATTGGCCATCGCGGCCCTCGAATCCGGCGACGAACCCTTCGGGTCGGTCCTGGTCGCCCGGGGACGGCAGTGTCCTCTTCGAGGACCACAACCGGGTCTCCGGCGGCGACGCGACCCGCCATCCGGAATTCGCGATCGCCCGGTTCGCCGCCGAAAACCTCACTCCGGCCGACCGCGCCGCAGCGACCTGCTACACCTCCGGTGAGCACTGCCCGATGTGCTCGGCCGCGCACGCCTGGGTCGGGCTCGGCCGGATCGTCTATGCCAGCTCGTCGGAGCAACTGACGGCATGGATGACCGAGATGGGCGTCGACCCCGGCCCCGTGGAGCCGCTGCCCATCCAGCAGGTGGCACCCGGCATACCGGTGGACGGCCCGGACGACGAGCTGTCCGCCCAGGTGCGACAACTGCACCGCCGATTGCATCGGGACTGACCGCCGCCCGATGGTGAGGCCGCCCTCTTAGGCGGCCTCGCCTCACATCTGTCGAATGCCCTCTTGGTCCGCGTATGGTGCAGTCGCACACGCCGCACGCCTCGCCTGCGGATCGGATCGTTGTTCTCCGGCTACAGCGGACTGCACTTGGCTGTCGAGGAAGTCTTCGACGTCCGCACCATCTGGTTCTACAAAATCCATGAGCCCGTCGCCCGCTCCTGTCGCCAGATCGCCGCTCCCACATGTCCGAACCGCTCGGAATACCGTGTTGGTATCCCAACTTGGTGTACCATTTCGCTATGAAGGCCGAAGCAATCGACGATGCGTACGTGGTACTGCGCCACGCAATCCTCGAACTTGACCTGACACCCGGTCAGCAAGTGTCCGAGAGATCCCTCAGTGACGAGCTGAACGTATCCCGGACGCCGGTGCGTACCGCGCTGACGCGCCTCCTAGAGGAGGGCCTGGTCGAGCGATACCAAAGATCTTGGCGAGTGACACCAATTGATGTCGATGACGTAGAACACGCCATGCATTTTAGACAAACCGTCGAACTGGGCGCGCTCGAGCTGACGTTGTCTCGCGTTACAGCGGCTTCGCTGAAGAAATTGACAGCGGAGGTAGAGGCCTCGTTCCGCAAGCACCAGGACGCGATTCATGACTGCGATATGTTCCATAAGCATCTCGTGGAGTTGAGCGGAAATCCCTATCTGAGCCGCGCATTGGACGACGTTCTCACGAGGTTGGCCCGGCCGCGGTGGGTCGCGGCACAAGATGACGGGGCCCGATCTGTTGCGCGAGACGAGCATCTCAGGCTGGTCTCATTCCTCCTCGAAGGCGACCAAGCGGGTGCCAGGGCCACCCTGATAGAACACATCTCAGGCTTACGAGGCCGGCTCATATCCACATTGATTGATGAGCGGAAACGACTCCGGGTCTTTTCCATTCATAATCGATAACCGGCCGTGAGGCAAAAGATGACCACAAGCACAGGCGGCGGGACAACATTCAATCGCCGCGAATATTGCGCAATCGGGGGAATCGCGCTGGCATACTTTCTCGTCATTTTTGATGCCGGCGTTCTCAATCTCGCCCTTCCCTCGATTCAGGCGAGCTTTCACGTATCGTTATCTCAAGCGCAATGGGTGCTCGATGCGTATTCACTTCCCCTGGCTGCGCTGCTGATGGGCACCGGCCGGTTGGGCGATCGATTCGGCCACCGAAAATTGCTCGTTTCCGGAGTAGCAATCTTCACGATCGCTTCGATCGCGGCCATGGCATCACCGACGTTCGGACAGTTGGTCGGCGCCCGCGCTGCAGAAGGTATCGGTGGTGCGATCATGTTGCCGGCCACACTCGC
This sequence comes from uncultured Intrasporangiaceae bacterium, assembly GCA_964566985.1. Taxonomy (GTDB): domain Bacteria; phylum Actinomycetota; class Actinomycetes; order Actinomycetales; family Dermatophilaceae; genus Leekyejoonella. The sequence continues at coordinate 1,413 of CAZMLG010000045.1, read as the reverse complement.
CACCATTTCCCATGCCTTTCGAGGAAGGGCCGCCCGAGCACGCGCCACGATGATCTGGGTGGGCACCGGGGCCGCCGCAATGGCAGTCGCGCCAGTCGCCGGCGGCGCGCTGCTCAGCGCATGGGGATGGCAGAGCATCTTCGCGATCAACGTCCCCCTCGGCACACTTTCCATAACATTGATCCTGCGCGGCATGAGCGAGACGTCCAGCTCACCGTCGACGAGACTCAAGCTCGGTGCGCAGGTCCTCCTCGTACTCGTGCTCGGCTCGATATCCGGCGGGGTCGTTACGCTCGGTGACCAAGGGGCGTCCACCGGCATTGGTCTCGGTCTGATCGCCGCTGGAGTGCTCGCGGGATGCGCTCTCGTCGTCATCAACGCACGCACCTCGAGACCACTCATCCCTCATGGGTACTTCTCTCAAAGAGCTCGGTCGGCTGCGATCGTCAGTGCAGGAGCTATGGGATTCGCATTTTATGGTTCTTTCCTCGCGCTTTCCATCCTCTTCCAGTCCATGGGCAGGAGCGCCATCGACGCCGGGGTCATGCTGTTACCCATGACCGTTGCCTCAGTCGGAGGCCCTCTTTTCGCTTACCGCACGCTCGCGAAACGGTTTCAACCGCAGACAGTTCTTGTCGGAGGGTTCTCCATCGCGGCTGCAGGAAGTTGTCTCGTTGCCACAGCGAATATGGCCCCTTACACGATCGTAGTGGTAGGAATGGTGACCGTAGGTGCGATGAGCACCGTCTGCTTTTCCGCACTCACTACACTTTTGATGACTCACACAGAACCTGAGCAGAGTGGATTAAGCTCAGGACTCCAAAACACCACGCGCCAAGCCGGGTCGCTTCTCGCCTATTCCATTATCGGAGCCATCCTCGCGCAGGGCAGTTTTGGCATCGCAATGGGCGTTGTAGTGGTCGCATGCGCTTCCTGTGCACTGATGAATATCAGAGCCCGTAGCGAACTTCGCGTCAATGAGCCAGTCTGAATCTAGCGCGCCACTCCGAACGATGCATCGGAATGTCACCGGATCGTCAAAGCGCTCCGCACAGAAGCCGGATCGGTGTCCGTCCGATCATGCCGTGATGAGCGCGCTGACAACCTGCGTCATACCGCCGCGAAGGACGTAGATCGCACCGGCACCGCTCGCCATCAGCGACCGGGTGGCTCAACCTCCGCGAGGATCGCCTCTACCGCTGTCATCAGCTCATCAAGGTTCTCTCCGTGGCGGCCCGCCAGACAGTCAGGTCGTTCACTTCCGCATATCCGTGGATCAGCACGTTTCGCACCCCAACGATCTTGTGCACGTTTGGCACTCGGTCAGCCGTCGCCGGATCACACAGAAACGCGGCAGACCTAGCGGGACTTTCCTGGCTACGGTGTCTGGTGGTGGTGTTTGTCCTGGTCAGC
>CAZMLG010000044.1:0-20628 GCA_964566985.1 uncultured Intrasporangiaceae bacterium | reverse complement strand
TCTCATCGCCTACCCGGCCTGCAACCTCGTCGTCGAACACGACCTGGTGGGCCTCTCCGGGCCGACGACCCTCGCCTCGCACCGTGACCTCACCGGCGACGGATGGGCCGTCGGTGCCCTGCTGTGGCCCGCGGCCGTCCACAGCTTCGTCGACGACCCGGCATCGGTGCGCGACGACTACCGCCCGCTGGACCTGCCCGATCTGCACCGACGGGTGTCCGCGGCCATGACCGGCGCCGATGACGGTGACACCCGCCGGGCTGTGGCGGTCGAGGCGTTCGCCGGCTGGCTCGCCGATCGGGTGCCGCCACCGTCCGACGAGGCACTGCTCGCCGGGCGGATGGTGGCGCTGGTCGACGGCGATCCGACGCTGCGCAGTGTCGAGGCGGTGGCGAGCGCTCTGGCCGTGTCGGTGCGCACCCTGCAGCGCCTCGCCCGCCGATACGTCGGCGTGACACCGGCGGCGATGATCCGCCGCAGTCGGCTGCAGGAGGCCGCGGCACGTCTGCGCGCCGGCGGGGAGATCGAGTTGGCGACGCTCGCCCACGACCTGGGGTATGCCGACCAGGCCCATCTGGCGGGAGACTTCCGGCGTGTCCTCGGCTTCACTCCCAGCGGTTACCGCAGGGTATCGCGCGACGCGCCGGGAGGCCCCTGAGTCGCGTCACGAACGATCGTGACAAACACCCGGTGAATTCGCCCACTTCGGGGCTCATTGACGGTACGTTGCACTACGCAAACCGAGCGGAGGGAGCTCCCTGTGACCAGTCCTACCAAGGCCGAAGGGGCCGATGGGCATCAACTACGCAGACACGTCGGTCGCACCGGCCTGCTGTTCGCCAGCGTCGGGTCGATCATCGGATCAGGGTGGCTCTTCGGCGCGCTGAACGCCTCGCGGGAGGCGGGCCCCGCCGCGATCCTGTCGTGGCCGATCGGCGCGATCATGATCTTGTTCATCGCGTTGGTCTACGCCGAACTCGGCACGATGTTTCCCCTGTCCGGGGGTGTGGTGCGTTTCCCGCACATGTCCTACGGATCGTTCGCGAGCTACGTGACCGGCTGGATCACCTGGGTCGCTGTCGTGACCACCGCGCCCATCGAGGTCGAGGCGGTGCTGCAGTACGCGACGAAATACGCCGACTTCACCGAGAAGCACAAGGTCAACGGTGAGATCGTCCACACGCTGACCGGCCTGGGGTATGTCAGCGCGGCCGTGCTGATGGCGATCTTCGTGGTCATCAACTACTTCGGGGTGCGCTGGTTCGCCCGCGTCAACAACGTCCTGGTCTGGTGGAAGCTGTTCATCATCATTCTGGTCGTGATCGCGTTCTTCGCGGCGGCGTTCCACTCCGAGAACTTCACCTCGATGGGCTTCAAACCCGGCGGGTGGCACGGCGTCTTCACGGCCATCGCCACCTCGGGCATCGTGTTCTCCTATCTCGGCTTCCGACAAGGCATCGAACTCGCCGGCGAGACCGACAACCCGAGGCGCAACGTGCCGTTGGCCGTCATCGGATCGGTGCTCATCTGCGGATTGATCTATGTGCTGTTGCAGATCGCCTTCATCGGCGGCCTGCCGACCGAGACGCTTGCCGACAGCGGCTCGTGGGCCAACCTGGAGTTCGCCAACGACTTCGGCCCGCTCGCCGCCCTCGCCAGCCTGCTGGGAATGTCGTGGCTCGCGGTGCTGCTCTACATCGACGCCATCGCCTCTCCGGGCGACACCGGCCTGATCTACACCACGGTCAGCGCGCGCATCACCTACGCGATGGGCAAGAACAACAACGCGCCGAAGGCGCTGGCCAAGACCACCGACAAGGGCGTGCCGCTCGTCGGTCTGCTGGTCGCGTTCGTCATCGGTCTGATCGCGTTCCTGCCCTTCCCGAGCTGGCAGCAACTCGTCGGGTTCATCACCTCGGCGACGGTCATGTCGTTCGCGTCCGGGCCGCTGGTGTTGTCGGCGATGCGCCGGCAGATCCCCGACCAGGAGCGCCCGTTCAAGGTGCCGGGCGGCCACATCATCCCGGTCCTGGCCTTCTGGTCGTCCAACCTGATCGTCTACTGGTCGGGCTGGGACACCGTCTGGAAGCTCATGCTCGCGGTCGTGCTCGGCCTGGTGCTGCTGGTGTTCTTCCAGATGCGCAAGGACACCCCGCCGATCGACTTCCTCCCGGGTGCTGCCTGGTACGTCCCGTGGCTGGGCGGTCTGACGCTGGTCTCCTGGCTGGGCGACTACGGCGGCGGCAGGGGTGTGCTCGGGTTCGGCATCTCGATCCCGATCCTGCTCGCGCTGTCCATCATCATCTACGCGATCTCGCAGTGGTCGGCCCTGTCCCCGGAGCGGGTGCAGGAGCACATCCGCCAGTCGGTCGAGGAGGCCGAACTGGAGGAGGAGGAGCTCGGCGCACAGCCCGGCTGACCGCCTACCACCGCCGAAACGACCACTTTCGCCCGAGACAGGCTCCTCTGCGTGCCTGTCTCGGGCGAAAGTGCCTGTCTGGCGAGGGTTGCGAGCGCGCACCGAGGGGAGCAGGGTGGAGCTCCATGAGCGAGTATGCGGTGCTGGGGCCCGGCGGGGTCGGCGGGCTGGTCGCGGCGGTGCTGGCGAAGACCGGGCACGATGTGACCTGCATCGCCCGCGAGGAAACGGCCGAGACACTGCGCAGCTCGGGGATCTCGGTGACCAGCAGCCTCTTCGGTGACTTCACCGCGTCCGTCGCGGCGTCGACCGTCCTCGACCGGCCGGTCGACGCCTGCTTCCTCGCGGTGAAGGCGACCGCGCTGGAGGAGTCGCTGGAGCGCCTGCCGTCGGACGCGATCGGCGACACGGTGCTCGTGCCGCTGCTCAACGGACTGGACCACGTCGACCTGCTGCGCCGTCGTTACGGAGTCGGCCGTGTGCTGCCCGGCGTCATCCACGTCGAGTCGACGCGCGTCGAGACCGGGGTCGTCGCCCACGGCAGCGCGTTCGCGCGCATCTCGCTCGCCGCCGACGCCGCGCTCGCCCCGCCCAGGGACGCCGCCGGTGGCACCCGCACGGACGCGATCGCGCACGATCTCGCGCACGGCGGATTCGACCTGGTCACCGATGCCGACGCGGCGACGATCCTGTGGGGCAAGCTGTCGTTCCTGGCCACGGCGGCGCTGCTCACCACCCGATATCGGCAGACGATGGGGCAGGTGCGCACCGGGCACCGCGACGAGCTCGAACGGGTCGCCCGCGAGATCGCCGCCGTGAGCGGCGCCGACGGCGGGCCCGCCGACGACGAGCACATCCTGGCGATGTTCGACGGGTTCAACGCCGGCGGGAAGACCTCGATGTTGCGCGACCGGGAGGCCGGCCGGCCGATGGAGCTGGATGCCATCGGAGGCGCGGTGTTGCGCGCCGCGCACGCCCACGGCATACCGGTGCCGGCGGTGCAGGGGCTCGTCGACGCGCTCGCGTCCTGAGGGCCGCTCAGCCGCGCCCGATCCGAGCGATCTCCGCCCGGATCTCCTCGACCGCTCGGTAGGCCGCGGTGCCGCTGACATCCGTGCCGGCCGCATGGTAGGAGGTGATGCTGTCGCAGGACAGCAACGAACTGTCCCGGCGGTGGACCTGGAGGTGCCATCGCCCGTTGCGGGACTCGGGGCGGTAGGCCAGCTCGATCGTGCGGATGTCGCCGACGTCCACACGGTCCTCACCGAATCCGCCGCGGACACCGAACGCCGGAAGGATCAGCGTGCCGTGCCCTCGGCCGTCGCGCACGAGGCGCACGGGTCGGCGGGCGTTGATCGACCTGAGCGTGTGCAGCAGCATGCCCGCGGCGATGAGCAGGCCGAAGGCGAGCATGACGATCGTCCACCCGAGGGCGTCGCCCCGCGCGATGGCCCACACGGCGAAGGCGTCGAAGGCGAGGAAGGCGGCGAAGACGGCGCCGCCCACCACGGCGTTGAGCACGCCGTAGATCCCCACTCGCCACGTCACGGCGGCATCGTCCCACACGGTCAGTCGCGGGCACGCGACGCGAGGTCCGCCAGCATCGAGGCCTGATGGCGGTGCCCGACGCACTCGAACCCCACGACCGAGACGAAGGCCGCCCCGGTCACCACGACGAGCGCAACCGGCATCGACATGCCCCATCTCGGACCGAGCACCGCCGCGATCAGCAGCACCGCCGTGATCGCCACCAGGCTCAGATGCAAGCGGTCCAGCGCGCCGAACAGCAGCGTGTAGAGGGCGTAGACGACGAGCAGGAACACGGCGACCGGGACCACCACCGCGGCCACCACCTGGGTCTCGCTCAGGTGCGAGTCGCCGTCGAGGAAGATGCCGGCGCCGTGCAGTCCGGCACCGGTCGCGGCGATCCCCATGAACAACGGGATGTGGCCGTAGCCGAACAGGTAGCCGAGGGTGGGACGGTGGTGCAACAGGTCGCCGAACGGCACGAGGAAGTAGGTCCACCACAACGCGAAGGTCAGCCCGATGCCCGCCACGACGACGAGAATGCCGTCGGCGCTCCAGTCGAGGCCGGTCTCGCCGCCGAGCGCGCTGCGCGACGACGCGACGGTGCCGACGACGCCCTCGCCGAGCGCGATGATCGCGAACGCGCTGTAGCGATCGGCGATGTGGTGCGGATGCCATGGGGTGCCCGACGCGCGGCCTTGCGCATACACCGGCAGGAGCAACTCCAAAGATCCGAGCACGGCGACGACCACAAAGGTCGGCAGCAGCGCGAGCTGCACCATCGCGAAGACGACCCAGCACACCTGGATGACGCCGATCGCTCCTGCGTTGCGCAGTGCGGCGCGGCGGAACTCCAGCGAATGCCGAGCGACCCGCAACCAGAGCGACACCATGCCGACGCGCATCACGACATACCCTGCGACGAGCACGCGCACGTCGACGTGCCGACCGACCTCGATGCTGTGGAACGTCGACGGCAGCCCGAGGGCGAACACGACGACACCGATCATCTGGACCATCGTGCTGAGCCGATAGCCCCAGTCGTCGGTGTCGAACGCCGAGGCGAACCAGGCGAAGTTGATCCAGCCGACGAGGACCGCGAACATGGCGAAGACGAAGCCGACGACCGCGCGTCCCGCGTGGCCCGCGGCCGCCATCTCGGCCAGGTTCTCCGCGGCGACGCCGACGCCGATGACGAAGGTCAGGTCGAACAACAACTCCAGCGGTGACGACCCGCGCCCGGCCTCGCCGGGATCGCGGGCCACCATGGGCAGCAATCGGTGCGCACGCGTCTCACTCACGAAAAGAGCCTACGAGAAGGCTCGACCGGCGCGCCCGAATCGGCTACACAAGAGCGTGTGGCCCCCACTCTGCATCCGGACGAGATCCACGTCGACGTGCCGCTGGTGCGAGCGCTGGTGGCTCGCGAGGTCCCGGACTGGTCCGCGCTCCCGGTGCGACGGGCGACCGTGTCCGGATCGTCGGCGAGCCTGTTCCACCTTGGCGACGATCTGCTCGTCCGATTGCCGCGCCAGCCCGGTGGATCGGCGACCGTCCTGAAGGAGGCGCGGTGGATCGCCGAGCTCGCCCCCTGGCTGGACGTGGCGACCCCGCGCGTCGTGCACGTCGGGGCGCCCGCCGAGGGATATCCCGAGCACTGGTCGATCACGCGGTGGTTGCCGGGGGAGGTGCCGCACGCATCCGCCCCGGCCCGGTCGGCGCAGGCGCTGGCCACGGACCTCGCCGGTGTCGTGACGAGCCTGGCGCGGATCCCGATGCCCGACGAGGCACTTCGCGATCCGAACCTGCAGTGGTATCGCGGGGGGCCGCTGCAACGGCTCGACGACGACACCCGCGCCAACATCGCCGCATGCCGTCGCCTCCCCGGCCTCGATCTCGATCTCGATCTGGCCGAACGTGTGTGGGCGGACGCCATGACGCTGCCGGACTACGTCGGCCCGCCGCGCTGGTGCCACGGTGACGTGCTCTCGGAGAACCTGCTGGTGCGCGAGGGGCGGCTCACCGCCGTGCTCGACTTCGGGGCTCTGGCGATCGGCGATCCGACCGTCGATCTCATGGGTGCGTGGGAGGTGCTGGACGACGAACCCCGCAGGGTGTTCCGCGACGCGGTCGGCGTCGACGAGTCGACCTGGCTGCGGGGTCGAGCGTGGGCGCTGTGTATCGCGCTGATGACGTTCCCCTACTACTGGCACACCATGCCGATCCGCTGCGCCGACCGGCTGTTGATGGCCCGGGCCGTCCTGCGGGACGCGGCGTAGCCGATCAGAAGGTCACGTTGGAGTCGGAGGCGATCCGGAAGCCGTGACCGGTGTTGTCGTCACGGCACCAGATCCCGTCGTGTCGAGAAGCACAGGTGAAGCCGAGCGCGGTGACCATCTGTCCGTAGGCCAGGGGGGCGGCCGTGCGGGACGGGAACTCCACGTCGTCGGCGCAGAGGAAGTGCGTCGAGCCGTTCGCGTCGACGGTCATCCCGTCGCCCCACAAGGTGCTGGTCGGGCAACTCGTCGGCCGGGCGGGTAGGGGCGAGGTGTCGCCCTGGCATCCCGCGCGAGCGCTCCGGGAGTCGTCGGCCGACTCGATGCCGCAGTGGAAGGTGCCGTCCGGCGAGGTGAACATATGGCTGCCGTGGTCGAGTCCGTGGTTCCAGTCCTCCGGTGTGCCGGCGAAGGCGGACCGGACCGAGTCCGCGGTGGGTGACGTAGGCGGCGCTGCAGGCGCGGTGGCAGGGTTCGACGGGGCCGGGCTCGACAGGGCCGGCGTCGAGGTGGCAGGGCTCGACGGGGCCGGCGTCGAGGTGGCAGGGCTCGACGGGGCCGGGGTGGGGGCTGGACTCGAGGGGGTGACCGCGACGGCCGGGGTGGTCGGCGGCTGCGAGGCGGCGATCTGATCCGACTGACAGGCGGAGAGTCCGACGGAACCCGCGAGTGCCAGGGTTGTCACGGTGATGCGTGCGATTGCTCGGTTCACGGCCAACTCCTTATCGGGTGTTCAGCATGAGTCCGACGTGGAGCGACACCGTCCGGTTCCCCTCAGCGAGCGGGCACCACTGACGCGAGGAAATCCAGTGCCGCGGGGAAGGCGTCGAGCTGGTTGGCGCGCTTGGCCAGCCCGTGGCCCTCGTCGGCATACACCAACAGGTCGGTGCGGATGCCGCGCTCGCGCAGGCTGGCCGCGATCTGCTCGGCCTCACCGAGCGGGACCCGGGGGTCGTTCGCGCCGTGGATGATGAACAGCGGGGCGCGCAGATCCTCCAGGTGGGTGAGGGGAGAGGCCTCGACCAGGAAGTCGTGATCGTCGGCGAGCGTGCCGTATTCGCGCTCGCGGTAGGTTCGCCGGTAGTCAGAGGTGTTCTCCAGGAACGTCACCAGGGAGGACATGCCGACGATGTCGATCCCCGCGGCCCACAGTTGCGGCTGCATCGTCAGACCCGCCAGCACCATGTATCCGCCGTAGGAACCGCCCCACAGGGCGCTGCGTCGCGGATCGAGCCCGGCGGTCGGCAGCCATGCGTGAACGGCGGCGAGATCGGCCACGGAGTCCAGGCGCCTGCGCCCGTCGTCGAGCGACACCCAGCGCCTGCCGTACCCCGCAGACCCGCGCACATTGGGTTGCACCACGGTGTATCCCGCGCACACCAGCCCCTGGATCACCGGCGAGAAGGTCTGCGTCGCCGCGGCTTCCGGTCCGCCGTGGATGTGGACGACGCTCGCGCCGCCGGGAGCCTCCGGGCGATAGACGAAGCAGGGGATCTGCTCGCCGTCGGGCGCGGGGATGGTGGCCGTCTCGGGCGGGCGCAACACGTCACGCAGGCCGGTCGGCAGCGCGTCGTGGCCGTCGATGAGTCGGGTGACCGCACCGGTCGCGACGTCGACGGTCAGGATCGACCCGGGGTCGGTCGGGCCGTTGGCGCCCACCAGCAGCCTCCGGTCGTCCGGCGACCAGCGCAGCGTGATGATCTGCGTGTCTCCCAGGTCGATCCGCCGTTCGAGCGTGCCGTCGGCATCGTGGATCGCGAGTCGACGCAGACCGTCGACACTCGTCGTGACGGCCATACGCCGACCGTCATGGCTGAGGAGGGCATCGACGTCGTGTGCGTCATCCTCGACGAGCATCTGCCACCGCGAGCCGTCGAGGGTGAGCCGCTGGACGGCGTGGAACTCGCGACTGTGGTCGGAGCTGACCACGAGCGCGTCGTCGCCCGCGGTCCACTGCGGACTGCTGTGGTCGGCATACTCCTCGACGTCGGTGAGCGGGCCGTCGGTCGCCGTGTGCGGGCCGGACACCATCACTTTCGTCGAGGCCGGGCGCAGGGTGAGCGCGGTCACGGCGCAGGAGGTCAGGTCGTGCGAGATCGCGATCTCCGAGACGTATCCCGCGTCCTCCAGCACGACGTGTTCCTCGCCGGTGTGCAGATCGCGCACCACGACGTCCATGTCGGTCCCGTTGCGCCGGTTGGTCGCGTAGGCGATGCTCTGCGCCGTCACGTCGTGCAGCACGTGATGGTGGTCCGGGTCGTGCACGAGGGGTTCGAGGTCGTCGAGCGTCGCGGGTCCGTCACGGTCGGCATCGAGCAGGGACAGCTGGAACTTCTCGTCGCCGCCCTGATCGTGCATCACCACGACGGTGCGGCCTCCGGGCACGTAGCGTCCGACGCAGCGCGACGGCAGATCGGTCAGCTCGTGCACCGTGCCGTCCGAACTGATCTCGACGAGTTGCAGGCTGCCTCGCTCGTCGTGGCCGGCGAGCACGCGCCCGTCCGGGTCGATGTCCATCGCCACGAAGCGGCGGACGTCCAGCAGGGCCGACAGATCATCATGGAGCGCAGTCACGTCTGCCACTTTTTCACAGGTCGCCGCTCGGCGGTGCGACCGTCGTGCCGGCCTGTCCGGACCGGGCCAGCGCGTCGGCCACGAATCCGGTCGCCTTCAGCTCCTCGACGAGCGACGTCACGAACGCCGAGGTCGCCGCGTCGCGGGTCCGGTCGATCGCCACCGCCTGGCGGATCTGCATGAACGCCTCGCCGACGACGCGCACGTCGGGGTGCTTCTCGGCGAATGCCGTCACCGGTTGCCGGATCCCGGCGCCCGCCTCCAGGCCGTGCTCGAGGAATGCGTCGACCCCTTCGTCGCCGCGCACGAGCGTCGCGTGCTGCAGGGTCCGGGTGAGGAACAGGTCGTAGGCGGAGCCGCGCTTGACCCCGATGCGCACCCCGTCGCGGTCGACGTCACCGGCCCCCTGGACCGGCGAGTCCGTCGGCACGACGAAGACGCCCTCGATCAGCACGTAGGGCGCGGTGAACGCGACGGACTTCGCGCGTGCGGGCTCGATCGCGAGGAAACACAGGTCCGCCACCCCGTCGACAACGGAGTCGAAGGCTTTGCGTGCCGCGTCGAAACAGACGAATTCGACCGACACCCCGAGCCGCCGCGCGATCTCCTCCGCGAGGTCGATCGTGACACCGCTCGGGTTCGACGAAGTGCCCTGGGCCAGGACGGGATTGCCGAGGTTGATCGCGGCGCGCAGCGTGCCCTGCGGCGCGAGGTCCTCGATGACGGCGGGTGTGGGGTCCATGACTGTCGAGGATAGGTGGAGGCCGGTCGCAGTGGTCGCGGGAGGCTCGAATCCGTAGGATCGCCCGCATGCCCGATGTGACGACGCAGATGGAACAGGCACTGCAGTGGGCGCGCGAGGCGCTGGCCGGCGAACGTGTGCGCTTGCGGGAGCTGCGAGACGCCGACCTCCCGACGCTGGTGCGCTGGTGGCGGGACCCGGAGGTCGCCGTCTTCAACCACCGCGTCCTCCCGCGGCCGGACGGGCCCGTGGAGGAGCAGTTCCGTGCCTGGAGCACCAACGACTCGGCGATGGGAGCCGGCTTCTGTGTGGAGACGCCCGACGGCGAACTCATCGGGCATGTGGCCCTGTTCGGCGCGGATGCGGGCAACCGGTGCGCGACGTTCGGGATCGTGATCGGCCCGGAACACCAGTCGAAGGGCTACGGCACCGAGGCGACGCGCCTCATGGCCGATTTCGGTTTCCTGCAACTGGGGCTGCACCGGATCGAGCTGCAGGTCGACGCCGACAATGCCCGCGGCATCTCGGCATACCGCACGGCCGGTTTCGTGCAGGAGGGGCTGTTGCGAGAGAAGCTCTTTTATGCCGGCCGATTCCACGACCAGGTCGTCATGGCCCGACTCGCCCCGCCCCCTCCGCCGAGTGGCGGAGGGGTCAGCGGGTGAGGTCGTAGACCGTGGTGCCTCCGATCGTCGTGGCGGTGTAATGCTTCTTCACCCATGTGGTGATCTGCGACGACACCGAGTTGGCGCCACCGAACATTCCGCCGCCATCCATCCCGGAGGCGATGAAGTAGTGGATCTTGTGCTGAGCCACGAGCTTCGTGAAATGCGCCAGTGACGGCGACGGGTCGGTGCCGTTGAATCCGCCGATGGGCATGACCGGTAGCTCGGTGGCCAGCTGATAGCCGGACGCATTGTCGGCACCGATGGTGGCGGCGGCCCAGGTGTAGTGCGACGCATTCTTCCGCAGCGCGTTCACCATGGCGTTGCTGGGAGTGGCGCCGTTCAGCAACCCGCCCATGCCACCATCCATGGCCCCGCGCATGGCGGACCTGGATCCAGGCACACCGTGACCTGGCCCCCGGATGCCCCCGCCCTGCCCCTTGGGGGCGGCAGGTCCGCTGGAGGAGCCTCCGGACGCATTCGGCGGTGCACCCTGGCCGCCCGGCGGCATGGTGCCGCGGTTCGGAGCGCCCGCCGCCGCGGCTTCTCCGCTGCCTTTCGCGAAGCCGCCCCCGCCACCGGCCGCGGCCATCTCACCGAATCCGCCCATACCGGGCGGCCGCCCACCGCCTCCAGGTCCGCCGAAGCCTCCGGTCACCGTCGGCCCGGCGCTCACGATGGAGCCGGAGTGCCCCATGGAGGCCGTGTAGACGGACGACGCGGCGGGTGCCCCCAGGCCGAGCATCACGGCCAGGCAGGCGGTGGCGGCGAAGATCCGGCTGTGGAGCGTGCCAGGCAGGCTGCGTCGCAGCAGCGGGCGGATGCCCACCACGATCCCGACGGCCACGCCGCCGATCAGCAGCACCCAACCCGTCCCGTGCGACCACTGCGGGGTTCGGCGCAGCAGGACGTAGGCCATGACACCCGTCGCGGCTATCGCGGCGCCGAGTGCCGCGGCGGGCCGGATCTGTTCACGTCGCTGCCACAGGAGCACCGCGTTGATGCCGATGAGCGCGCCGATACCCGGGGCCAGCGCGACCATGTAGTAGGGGTGGATGATTCCCGACATGAGGCTGAACGTCAGTCCGGTGATCACGACCCAGCCGCCCCACGCGATCAGCGCGGCACGCACGGCGTCGGTGCGTCGCGCCCTCCCGATCAGCACGAGCCCCGCGACGAGCAGGATCAGCGCGGCAGGCAGCAGCCAGGCGATTTGTCCGCCCATCTCGCTGCCGAACAGCCGCCCCAGGCCGGGATCGCCCCACATACCTCCTCCGCCGGGCCCGGCTCCGCCGCCGACGGAACCGGTCTCGTTGCCGGTCAGGCGCCCGAAACCGTTGTAGCCGAGCGTCAGTTCGAGGATCGAGTTGTGTTGGGATCCGCCGACGTACGGACGCGATGTGGCCGGGGTGAGCATCACCGCGACCACCCACCAGCCGGCCGAGACGACCATGGCCCCGAAGGTCGCGAGCAGATGGCGCACTCGGGGCCACCAACGGTGCGGCGCGCACACGGCATACGCCACGACGAGGCCGGGCACCGGGAGGAGCACCTGCAGCTGTTTGGTGAGGAATCCGAATCCGATCAGCACCCCTGCCAGGACGATCCAGCGCGCTCGACCGGTGCGGATCGACCTCAGTGTCGAGGCGGCCGCGCCGGTCATCAGCAGCACGAGCAGCGCGTCGGGATTGTTGAATCGGAAGATCAAGGTGGCGACGGGTGTCGTGGCGAGTGCCGCGCCGGCGAGTAGGCCGGCCACCGTGGCAGCGCGAGAACCGAGGCGCGAGAGCGTGATGCCGCGCACACTCGAATAGAGGATCCCGACCGTCGCGACCCCCATGATCGCCTGGGGGATCAGGATCGACCAGGAACTGAGTCCGAAGACACGCACGGACAGCGCCATGATCCACAGGCTCGCCGGTGGCTTGTCGACGGTGATCGAATTTGCGGCGTCGGAAGACCCGAAGAAGAAGGCCTCCCACGACTGGCTGCCCGCCTGGACCGCAGCGGAATAGAACGAGTTCGCCCAGCCGGAGGCAGAGAGCCCGACGATATACAGCGCTGCCGTGAGGGCCAGCAGCGTGAGCAACGCGGGACGAGCCCAACGCGGGGCATGCTGTCGTTCGGAGCGAAGGGTCATGAGTGGCTCTCCTCGCAGTCGGCCGGCCGCTCTACCGCACGGAAGGGGAGGACTATGCCGTCACGGGTGCGCCCTGTCGGGCGGTGACCGGAGCGGAACACCCAGTGCCGCATCAGCACGAAGCGCAACACCGTGGAGCAGATGTTGGCGAGGACCAGCACCGTGAGCTCGGTCAAATGACTCGCCGTGGAGTCGACGGCGTGCAGGATCACCAGCGAGAGCGCCGTGATCGCCCAGCCGAGGAAGAACACGGTGAGCCCGCGGGCATGGTGGATCGCTGCGTCGCTGGTGCCGCGGACGTCGAACGTGGCGCGCCGATTGGCGGCGGTATTGCCCAACGCGGTGAGCAGCAGCGCGGTGAAATTGGCCCCCTGCGCCCCGAGCATCGGACGGGTCACGAGGAAGAGGGCCATGTAGGCGAGCGTGCTGAGGACACCGATCGCGCAGAAGCTGAGCACCTGGCCCGATAGGCGAAGACGCGGAGTGTCGCCCGCGGCGTGACTCATGGCGATCTGTCGCAGCGGGTAGCGGCCGGTGAGTCGTGACCACATCATCCGTGCGACACCCTTGAGGTCGCCGACCGCCGTCGCGAGGATGTCGACCGAGCTGTTCGGGTCGTCGGTCCAGTCGACGGGAATCTCGTGGATGCGCAGGCCGGACCACTGTGCCAGGGTGAGCAACTCGGTGTCGAAGAACCAGCCGCCATCGCTCACATGGGGCAACAGCGCCTGCGCGGCCTCCCGGCGGATCGCCTTGAACCCACATTGCGCGTCCGAGTACCGCGCCCCGACGGACATCTTCAGGATGGAGTTGTAACTGCGGGAGACGAACTCACGCTTCAGCCCGCGTTCGACGCGGGCGCCGCGACTGAGCCGACTGCCGATGCAGATGTCCGAATGCCCGGTGTCCAGGACCGCGAGCGCCGGCGCGAGCGCCGCCAGATCGGTGGCGAGGTCGACGTCCATGTAGGCGCACACGTCTGCGTCGGAAGCAAGCCAGGTGGTGCGTAATGCGTTGCCTCGTCCCTTGATTCCCAGACGGCGATAGGTGATGTCAGGGTGCAGGCGGGCAAGCGCCTCCCCGACCTGTCGGGTGTCGTCGGTGCTGGCGTTGTCGAGGATGATCACACGCACGTCCCACGGCAACGTCGTGGTGACTTCGCGCAATCGCGTGATGCACGGAGCCAGGTCATTCTGCTCGTTGTGAACCGGGATGGCGATCTCGACCCTGGATGGTCGGTGGCAAGAGGTGGGCATGGTGACAACCTGCCCGGCCACGATGTGGGCAGCCCATGATCAGCCGATGATCGATCTGTCGGTTTCCTGGCGATTCACCATGGATGTCGCGCCGGACCGCACACGATCGGGGACGACACACGACGAGCCACGGGCGCGACATGGAGGTATTCGGTCCGGCCGACGAACCGGTCCATGTCAACGCGGATGCCCGCCGTGGTGGTGGGTGGAGTCGGGAGCGGGGTCCGTGGGAGGTCAGCGTCGCCCGAGTCGGCGCTCACCACCTTGACCCAGCTCATACGCCAGTCCGTAGTGCTCGAAGACCTCCGCCTCGCGCTCCGGGGTCAACTCGCCGTCGGTGTCGATCGAGGGGCTGTCCTTGATCTGTTTCTTGTCCGCGGTGACCTTGAGGTAGGACGGGGCGACGACCGCGTGGTCGAGAGGCACGAACACGAGACGTTTGCGTCCGAGCATGCCCACGGTCACGCTCGCGAACGATGCCTCGTCGGTGCCGGTGTCGAAATAGATCGCCTCGAGCTCGCCGACCTTGCTGCCGGACGCGTCGACGACGTCGTGTCCGCGCCAGTCTCTGATGTTCTCTGCCTCGAAAGCCATGCTCATCACTCCTCATGACGAGCGTACGGCTCCTCAGGCCACTTTGGTGGGTGTGAACTGCAGGCGCGGGTGAGCGATCGCTTCCTGCGACTGCACGAGTTGCAGTTCGCGCCGGCCCGAGTCGAGGGTCGTCTGCAGGGTGTCGAAGATCGACGAGACGGTGTGGGCGAGCGCCTCGTCCAGTCGGCCGGTGCGCAGGTAGTGGGCGGTGAAGAGCGCAGCGGTCACGTCGCCGGAACCGTTGGCCTTGATCGGCAGGTGCGGCGTCTGCACGATCCAGGCCTCGTCGCCGTGTGCCGCGAGCATCTCCAGGGTGCCTTCGGGCGCGTCGGGGCGCATCAAGCTGGTCACCAGGACCGTGCTCGGCCCCATGTCGCGGGCGGCGCGGATCGAGGCGAGGGTCTCGTCGATGGTGTGCGGCTCGGTCTCGGTGAGGAAGCCGAGCTCGAACTGGTTGGGGGTGATCAGGTCGGCGTGCGGGACGACCTTCTCGCGCAACAGGACCGGGATCTCGGGCGCCACGAAGCATCCGCTCTTGGCATTGCCCATGACCGGGTCGCAGGCATAGATCGCGGCCGGGTTGGCGGCCTTCACCTGATCGACGGTGTCGATGATGACCCCGCCGACTTCGGTGCCGCCCTGATAACCGGACAGGACCGCGTCGACCTCCGGCAGGGCGCCACGCTCGCTCACACCGGTGACGATGTCGCGCAGATCCTGGGTGTCGGTGACGGGTCCGCGCCAGGCGCCGTATCCGGTGTGGTTGGAGAACTGCACCGTGTTGACCGGCCACACCTCGACACCGATGCGCTGCAACGGGAAGACCGCGGCGCAGTTGCCGACGTGGCCGTAGGCGACCGAGGACTGGATGGAGAGAATCGTCGTCACGGCCCCGATCCTCCCACGCTCCCGCGCACGGGGCGGTGCCCAGGTGACCACTTTCGCCCGAGATGACCACCTATATCTGGTCACTTCGGGCGAAAGTGGTCATGTCGAGGAGGCATACCCGTCGCGCTGTAGGCCGTAGAGCTGCGCGTAGGCACCACCGGCGCGCATCAGCTCGGCATGCGTGCCGACCTCACTCACTCCGCCGTCGGCGAGCACCACGACGAGATCGGCGGCCGCCACCGTCGAGAAGCGGTGCGTCACCAGCAGGGTGATCGCGCCGCGGTCTCCCGCGGCGTGTGCGGCGCGCACATAGCTGTCGAACAGCGCGTGCTCGGTCGCCGGGTCGAGCGCCGAGGTGGGCTCGTCGAGCACCAGCAGCAGCGGGGTCTCGCGCATCATCCCGCGCGCGATCGCCAGCCGCTGCCACTGTCCTCCGGACAGGTCGACGCCGTCCGGCCATGACGTGCCGAGCTGGGTATGCAGCCCCTGCGGCAGCGCGTCGAGCACGTCCGTCGCGCTCGCCCGCTGCAGCGCGGCATGCGTCCAGCGCTCGTGCGGGGGCCACGGCTCGGTCGTGATGTCGCCGACCGAGACGGCCTCCCCGGCCGTCAGCTCGAACCGCGCGTGGTCCTGGAAGGCCCCGGAGCAGCGCTCGCGCCAGCGGGCCGGATCGAGGTCACGCAGATCGCCGCCGTCGATCAGCACCCGACCTTCGTCGACATCGTGCATGCCTGTCAACAGACCGACCAGCGTCGATTTGCCGGCGCCGTTCTCACCGACCACCGCGACGACCGTGCCGGCCGGCAGGTCGAGATCGACGTGGGTGAGCGACGGGTGCTTCGCGCCCGGATAGGTGAAGGACACGTCCTCCAGGCGTATGCCGGTGTGCAGCCGGTCGGGTGGCGCCTCGGTGCCCGCGTGCTCGGCGTCGACGTGCTCGGCATACTCCCGAAGGCGGCGGTAGCGGCCGGCGGCGCGCACGGAGGTCGCCAGGAACGAGAAGGACGACTGGATCTGGCCGATGCTGTCGCGCAGTTGCCCGACGACCAGGACCGCGGTCGCGGCCTGGCCGGCGCCGACGCGTCCCTGGGTGGTGTCGTGCAGGATCCAGATCAGCAGACCGGCCGCGGCCAGCAGGTAGACCACCGAGACCAGGCTCACGGCGGAGGC
Source organism: uncultured Intrasporangiaceae bacterium (assembly GCA_964566985.1). GTDB lineage: Bacteria > Actinomycetota > Actinomycetes > Actinomycetales > Dermatophilaceae > Leekyejoonella. Next base: position 4,377 of record CAZMLG010000044.1, on the reverse strand, counting down.
GGACTTCGCCTCGGCCCGGGTATAGGGGCGTCGCCAGGCGCTCGCCGTCGACCCGAGCAGCCGCAGGATGTGATGGCGCGCCCCGAGCACGCGCAACTCGGCCGACGGGGTGGGGGAGGTGGCCAGGCCGATGAGATGTTCGCTGAGGCGGCCCGGTTCGCCGGCCAACTCTTCGGCCTGCTCCTCCCAGGACATGCTGCGCCGCGCCGCCCAGACGGTCGGCAGCGCCACGACGACGAGCAACAGCAGGCGCAGGTCGGCCACGGCGGCGACGACCAGGGTCGTGAGCGGCATCAGCACGGTGCGGACCCCGTTGATCGTCGAGTTGTAGGCGAACCCGAGGACGCCCAGGCGTTCGCTGAGTGCCTGCATCGTGTCCTGGGTGGCGGGATCCTCCAGGTGGTCGGTCGTGGCGGCACCGCCGGACAGCGTCGCGACGTGCACGTCGAACTCGTGACCGACCTGCTCGGTGAGCCGAAGGCGCGCCTCGACGCCGAGGACGATGAGCAGGAACGCCAGGCCCTGACCGAAGGACAGGCCGATGACGGCGACGACCAGACTGACGAGACTGTGTCGCACGACCGCGTCGACGAGCAGTCCGGCGAAGAGCGGGGTGAGCATCTGGAAGACGTTGGCCACCGGCTCGGCGAGCGCGATGAGAGCGGACCGTCGACTGATCCGCCAGGAGGCCGACAGCACCACGCGCAGATCGCGCCATGCCTCACGCATCGGTCGCCTCCTGGGCACCGGCCGCGGCGAATCTGGACGCCTGCAGCGCGAACATCTCGGCATACGGCCCGTTTTCGTCCATCAGCTCCTCATGCGAACCGTCTTCGACGACGCCGTCCGGGCCGAGCACGACAATGCGCTCGGCATGGCGCACGCTGGACAGTCGGTGGCTGACCAAGATCGAGGTCACGCCGCGGGTCACCTGCAGGAAGCGGGAGAAGATCTGAGCTTCGGCCCGCACGTCGAGGGCCGCGGTCGGTTCGTCGAGCACGAGCACACCCGCGCCGGCGTCGACGGCGGTGAGAGCCCGGGCCAGGGCGACCCGTTGCCACTGCCCGCCGGACAGGTCGGTCCCTCCGTCGTAGGCCGGGTCGAGAACGGTCGACCAGTCGCCGCCGATCCGGCGGAGCACGTCGGCGCCGGCGGCATCCTCCAGCGCCCGGGCGGTGACCGTGTCGTCCGAGCGGCCGGCGGCGAGCAGCGGCAGGGCGACGTTGCTGCGCAGATCCAGTTGGTAACGCACGAAGTCCTGGAAGATCACCGCAACCCGCCGTCGTGTGGCGTCATCGGCGGCCGGGTCGCGACCGTCGATGCGCACCGTGCCGCTCCCGGGCGGATAGAGGCCGCAGAGCAGTTTGATCAGCGTCGACTTGCCGACGCCGTTGACACCCACGACCGCGACCGATTGGCCTGCGGGGATGTGCAGATCCAGGTTCCGGAACACCGGTTCGTCGCGGCTGGGGTAGGTGAACGTGACGTCGTCGAACGAAATACTCGCGGCGGTGTGCTCGTTCGACGACGACACCGACGGGATCGTGCCGGGCAGCGAGCCCGCCACCTCGTCGATCTGCGCCTCGATGGTGCGAGCGCGTTGCGCCTCGACCTGGGTGTCGCCGATCGGCCCCAGGGCGGAGGTGCCCGCGATGCCCTGGACCGTCGCGAGCGCAAGAGCGGCACCGGTGCTCGCATGCCAGACGTCCCAGCCGAGCAGCGCGAAGACACCGAAGACGACGAGCGCCGCGACCGACAATGCGGCATACGCCGGTTTGACTGCGGCCGTGCGTCGCGCCCAGATGCCTTCCATCGCGGCATACCACGCGCGCGAGTAGGCCTCGACCGCCCACTGTGTCAGGCCGAACAGGCGGACCTCCTTGGCTTTCGCGCGCTCGAGGGTGAAGGAGCGCAGGTAGGCGGCACGTCGCCGTTCGATCGAGGAGTCCTCGAGGAGGTCCTTCTGGATCACGTCGAGGTAGCGGGAGAAGACCCGAGAGTGCACCATCTGTGTCGCGGCGAGGATGACCGCCGCCGGCCACGACCACCGCCCGACGACGAGGACCGCGGCCAGGCCCTGGAGCCGGAAGGTCAGCGTCTCCCAGACCGCGGGCATCGTGTGCAGACCGAGTTCACCGCGCACGAAGCTGATCAGGCTCTGCAGGTCGGCGCTGCGCCGAGGGTCCTCGAGATGGCCGATGCCGTGCGGTGCCAGGGCGGCCGCGGCGAGGAGTCGATGTTGACGGCGCACCATGCGCTCCTGATGCGCCGTGGCGAGCGGATCGATCCACGTCTCGGTGAGCGGATGGACGACCAGGGCGAGGAGTGTCACGGTCAGCGAGGTGACGTCCAAGCGTCCGCCGACGGCTGCGGCGACGACCTGGGCGGAGCCGAGCATCACGGCATACGTCGCCGCGGCCCCGATCACCACGAGTGCGCAGCACGCGATGGTGATCGGGGCGGAGGCTCGCCACATCGACCGCCAGAACGTCGTTTCGCGGTGGAGCCATCGCCCCCAGGAATTCGTCACGACGGCGACCGTATGACTCACCCTACTTCGATGACAACGGAATATCCTGAGTAGGTGACGACGACACTGGAGATCTCGGACGCGCACGTGGTCAAGCTCCTTCTCGCCGAGGAGGCGGGTCGGTACCTCGACGCCTACATGGGCCGTGTGCGGTCCGTGTCCGAGGCCGCTGTGCAGGTCGAGCGCAGTATGCAGCGCACGCACTACTGGACGCAGCGGTTTCAGGATGCAGGCCTGGTCGAGGTCGCCGAGGTGATCCGTCGGAAAGGGCGCCCGATTCGTCGGTATCGCTGTGTGGCAGACGAGTTCGTGATCCCAGCGAAGGCATTGCCGCCGGGCACGTTCGAAGCACAGATGCAAGAGATCAATCGAGGCCTCACGTCGGCGTTCGCACGCAGCTACCCCGATCTGGTCTACGGGGGTGACTTGCACATCCGTCGGACCAGCCCCACGGACGTGGGCATCACCTACGATCGAGCGGCCTCGGAGGGGGATCTCCCGGAGGACGCCGTGCAGAGTTCGTTCACGATGCGCCTGACCAGGCACGAGGCGCGGCAGCTGCGCGACGAGCTGATCGAGTTGCGGGACCGGTGGATCGCGATCGGTGCCGGACGGGACGCCGACCGCACGGCATACCTGTCGGTGGTCGCGGTAGCGCCCGTTCCGCCCGATTGATCACTCCACTCACCCCACCCCGGCCGGCCCGTAGTCCGCTGACGCCAATCGTCACCACACGGTTGGTTGAGTAGCGAGCCGCTACGCCACCACCCGGCTGGCCCCGTAGCCGAGCCGCCACGCCACCACACGGCTGGTTGAGTAGCCGAGCCGCTAGGCGAGGCGTATCGAAACCCGGTGATCCACAAGCGATCCCCGACCACACAAGCCAACCTCCGACCCGTCGCGCCAGGACCAGCACACCCGGGAAAAACATCGAACACATCTCCCATAACCTCTTGACTTCATCGAACTGGTGTGCGTAGAATGGGGCATGGGACACAGGGGAAACGCTTTCGAGGCACCGGAGCCGGACCAGGCCGCCTTGGACATGCTGGACCAGGAGTTCCAGCCCCTGGACCTGACCCCGTTCGAACCCGACGACCCAGCGACCGATGCGGGGGTGCTGGCGGGTGGCTCGACCGGCTTCGCGGCCCTGGCCCCGGTCCCACCGGGTGCGGGCGCCGAAGCGGCCGAGGCGGTCGCGGGGATGCCGGGCCAGTTACGCACCGCGGCACGCGGATGCTTCCAGATCGGGGACGATGGCCTGGACGAGTTGGCCGACAACCTGCTGGCGGTCCAAGCCGACGCGGAACGCACCCTGGTCTTCGCGATGGCCCGCGCCCTCGACCGCGGCGTGATCGCCAACTCGAGCGCCGCCACCCCGACGCAGTGGCTGCGGGTCAAGTATCCGTCGATGGAGCCCGGACAAGCCGCACGGATCGCGCGGGTCGCGGAGATCATCCGCGACCCCAAACACCCGGCATTAGCTGGCGTGTTGGATGCGGGGATCGTCACCGTGCGCGGCATGCAGATCGCGGTACGGGAGGCTCAACGCGTCCACCCCTTGCTACCGCGGTTCACGTGGTACGACATGCTCGGGTATTTCCTGGCCGTGGCGACCCGCCGCCCCGCCAAAGATCTGATCACGTTGGCGGACGGGCTGGTCAGCCTACGCGGCGGGGACCGCCTGCCGGAGGATGAGAACCGCGCCCGCACCGCCGAGACCCTCTCCTGGTGGGACCTACCCTCGGGCTTGACCCGGATCCAGGGGGACTTGTCGGCCGGGGACGCGGCCACGTTCACCGCCGCCATCGAAGCCCTCGCCGGCCCGCGACCGGGCACCACGCCCA
>CAZMLG010000043.1:0-20940 GCA_964566985.1 uncultured Intrasporangiaceae bacterium | reverse complement strand
AGGCCTTCTGCACGTTGAGGATCTTGCCGCGGATCGGCAGCAGCGCCTGATATTGCGAGTTGCGGGCCGCCATGCCGGTGCCGAGGGCGCTGTCCCCCTCGACGATGAACAGTTCGCTGCGCTCGGTGTCGGTCGAGCGGCAGTCCTTCAGCTTGCCCGGGAGCGACGAGGACTCGAGCGCCGTCTTGCGCCGCTGCGTCTCCTTGTGCAGCCGGGCACTGATGCGCGTCTTCATCTCGGAGACGACCTTCTCCAGCAGCTGGGTCGCCTGCGTCTTGTCGTCACGCTTGGTCGAGGTCAGTTGCGCCGTCAGCTGCGACTCGACGACCTTGGAGACGATCTGACGCACCGCTGAGGTGCCGAGAATCTCCTTGGTCTGCCCCTCGAACTGCGGCTCCGCGAGGCGCACGGTCACGACCGCGGTCAGCCCCGCGAGCACGTCGTCCTTCTCCACCTTGTCACCGCCCACCTTCAACCGCCGGGCGTTGGCCTCCAACTGCTTCTTGAAGACCTTCATCAGCCCCTGGTCGAAGCCGGAGGTGTGCGTGCCCCCCTTCGGGGTCGCGATCACGTTGACGAACGAGGAAATCGTCGACTCGTATCCCGTGCCCCACCGCAGGGCGATGTCCACGCCGCACGTGCGCTCCACCTCGGTCGGCGTCATGTGCCCCTTGGCGTCCAGCACCGGCACGTTCTCGGTGAACGAGCCCTCGCCCTGCAACCGCCAGATCCCGGTCACCGGCGGGTCGGGAGCCAGGAAGTCGGCGAACTCGCTGATCCCGCCGTCGTGCTGGAAGACTTCCTCGGTCGGGCCGTCCTCTCCGGGCGTGCCGGCGAGGCGGCGCTCGTCACGGATGATCAGGGTCAGGCCCGGGATGAGGAACGAGGTCTGCCGCGCGCGGGCGACCAACTGGTCGTAGTCGAACGTCGCCGACTTCAAGAAGATCGCCGGGTCGGCCCAATACCGCACCCGTGAGCCGGACACACCCTTCTTGACCTTGCCGGCGACCTGCAGTTCGCTCGTCGAGGTGAACGGCGTGAAGTCGGCCTCCGGATCGGGGGCCGCCCCGTCGGCGAAGACGCCGGGCTCACCCCGCCGGAAGCTCATGGCATACGTCTTGCCGGCTCGATCGACCTGCACGTCCAGCCGGCTCGAGAGCGCGTTGACCACCGAGGCCCCGACACCGTGCAGGCCGCCGGAGGCCGTGTAGGAGCCGCCGCCGAACTTGCCGCCGGCGTGCAGCTTGGTGAAGACGACCTCGACACCGCTCAGCCCGGTGCGCGGCTCGACATCGACCGGGATCCCCCGCCCGTTGTCACGCACCTCGACACTGCCGTCGGAGCCCAGAATGATCTCGATGCGGTCGCAGACGTCGGCCAGGGCCTCGTCCACCGCGTTGTCGATGATCTCCCACAGGCAGTGCATCAGACCTCGGGAGTCGGTCGATCCGACATACATCCCGGGGCGCTTGCGGACCGCCTCCAGCCCCTCCAGGACCTGGAGGTGTCGAGCGGTGTAGGCGCCGTTCGCCCGGGGGCCTCCGGAGGACTTCTTGCCGGACGACCGGGTCGAGGTGGACCTGCTGGCGGTGCTGACGGCCACGAATGCATGCTCCTTGATCGTGCGGATGCGCTGACCGCAGATTAGCCGCCCCCGGCCACAGGTCCCGGCAGGCGGGGCCGGGGAACGCGCCATCCGCCGATCGCGGCTCCTCCCGGGATGAGACACGCGCCACATCGCGTGGATATCCATTGCGGGAATCGGGCTCCGTGCTTGACTGTTGACACCAGTGAAGGACCTACCCAAGGGTGGTGAGAGCATCGAGACCGGATGCAACGCATCATCGACCTCCGGCGTCCTAAGATGGAACCCCCACAAGGGGCCCCGCCGTTGACACCAGCGAAGGTGTCCCGACGAAAGGTTGGCTGACCGTGACTACTGCATTTGCTCCTACACTGACCACGGCCGACCGCTGCGACCGTTGCGGCGCCCAGGCCTTCATCCGTGCCCGTCTCGCCGGTGGCCACGAATTGCTCTTCTGCGCCCACCACGGACGCGAGCACCTCGACAAGCTGCGCGACGTCGCCGACGAAGTGATCGACGAGACCGAGCGGCTGCACGAGGAGCAGGCCGCCACGATCTGACCCTCCCCCTGGCATCCGGCGTCGGTGACGTCGACGGCGGTGGGCCTGCTCTCCCCGGAGCAGGCCCACCGCCGTGTCCGTTGACGGGAGCGGATGCTGCAGCGCGCACCATGACGCCACACCACACCGGCCGTCGGGGCTCGGAGGCGGCGGGGCGGCGCGCGAGAACGATGGGGTGGTCAGCGACCGTCGTGGCGTCGGCGCTCCCAGCGCTCTTCGAGACGCTCCATGAAGCTGCCGTGCTGGCGTTGCCGCCCGGGCGAGGGGTCCTGCGATCGCTTGCCGCGGCCGCCGGATCGTGAGGTGGATGCCGGTCGCACACTGCCGTCCTGCTCGACGGTGCCGAAGTGGCGACGCCCCGGCATGAGGCCATAGGCGCACCCGGCGACCATCGCCACGAAGCCGATGGCGGCCAGCCAGATCTGCTGGCTCATCGCGCCGACGATGACCAGACCGAGCCCCACGACCACACCGGCGACTCCGACGACGATGCGTCGGCGCAGCCGCGAGCGTGCCGGGTCGGCGATCATGTGGGAGGCGAACTTCGGGTCCTCGGCATAGAGAGCCTGCTCCATCTGTTCGAGCAAGCGTTGCTCGTGCTCTGAGAGCGGCACGTCAACCTCCCACAGTTACTCGTGCGTCACGATGCGGTGACGTGACGGTACATCACGTCGGCCCTCGTCACGACCTTCTCCCTTGAGGATAAGTCTCGGAGGGTGGACGCGGTAGTTCCAGGGTCGGATCCGTGCATATCGATTTGCGGATCGAGCACGGCTTCGACATCGGCGCCACCACCTTCACACCTCTTATCCAGGTAACGCCACGTCACGTGGTTTTGTGCCCGGCACGGCGCGAGGCCGGCCCAGGTGTCACAGGAGTGACGCATGTGGTCACCGAGGCGCGCACCGGAAGGCCGACGGCGGCGAGCACACGCTCCAGGAACATCTCACCCTGCCGCACGAGGTCGTCGCCGTCGCGCACCGTCACCGTGGACCGCCCTGATGCCAGGCCCCGGCGCACCCGGGCCGTGCCCGCGAAGAAGGTGGCCCACTCCGTCAGCTCCGGCGCGACACGGGGCAGCTGCGACCAGACGTCGGTCGGGCGCCGGCGCCCCGGAGGACGCCGCGCGGCGAGCACCGCCGCGGCGATGCGAAGGGCGGCGACGTGGGCCAGCTCGTAACGCTGGGCGGCCGACGGCGCGTGGCAGGCCTCGAGCAGGCCGTCCCGCCCGCGGTCGATCAGGCCGAGGACGGCGGCGGACGTGGCCACCGGTGGTGCCGTGGGACGGGTGGTCGTGGTCATCGGTTCGCTCCTTCATCTCGTTGACACGAACGCACGTTCGATGTCATCGAACGGTAGGAGCGACCACCGACACCGGGGCCTCGACCGCGCTATCGCAGGCTGCGTACGCCCAGGTTGTCGAACACCTCCTGGCTGGCCGTCGACCGGTTCATGGTGATGAAGTGCAGTCCGGGCGCGCCCTCCCGCAACAGGCGCTGCGCGTGCTCGGTGCAGATCGCGATCCCGGTCTCGCGGACGGCATCCGGGTCGTCCTTCACCTCGTCGACACGGCGCAGCACGTCGGCGGCCAGCGGCTGCCCGTTGAGCGCCGTCATCCGCTCGAGTTGCCCGTGACGGGTGATCGGCATGAGGCCGGGAATGATCGGCAGGGTCGTGCCACGGGCCGCGACCAGGTCGCGCAGACGCAGGTAGGCATCGACGTCGGTCACCATCTGCGTGATCGCGAACTGCGCACCGGCCTGCGCCTTCCGCACGAGCGTGTCCGCCTCCGCGTGCAGGTCGGCGGACTCCGGATGGGTGTCGGGGAAGGCGGCGACACCGATCGTGAAGCTGCCCAGGGATCGGATGAGGTCGACCAGTCCGTCCGCGTGGTCCAGGCCCTCCGGATGAGGCTCCCACGGCTGCCCGAGGCCACCGGGCGGGTCGCCGCGCAGGGCCAGCACGTTGCGTACGCCGGCGTCCGCGTAGGCACCCATCACCTGCCGCAGTTCACCGACCGAGGATCCCACGCACGTCAGGTGCGCCATGGTGGTCAAGGTCGTCTCGCGCCCGATGCGCCCGGTGATCCGCACCGTGCGGTCGCGAGTCGAGCCGCCGGCGCCGTAGGTGACCGAGACGAAGGTGGGGTCCAGCCGCTCGATGCGCCGGATCGACTCCCACAGGAGCGCCTCGGCGCGGTCGGTCTTCGGCGGGAAGAACTCGAAGCTGAAGGTGGGTCGCCCCGAGGCCAACAGGTCGACGATCGTGTGCTGACGGGTCTCCTCCCCGGTGGGTTCGCCCAACGTCATGCGCGTGCTCCCCCGCAGGTCGCGGCGACGTGCTCGGTGGGGTGTTTCATGCCGCCGATCCTACGGCGACGCTCGACAACTAGGCTTTGGGCAACCACGTATTGGAAGGATGCACGGTGGCGGACCCCCTGGACGTCGCGGACCTGCGCGCGCGGGTGCAGCACAGCCTCGACCGGGAGCGCGACACGGCCCGGGCGGTGCTCGCTCCCCTCGGTCCCGACATGGACCATCTCGTCTCCTGCGTGTTCGACCTGCTGCGCGGAGGCAAGCGCCTGCGCGCCGCCTTCTTCTACTGGGGATACCGTGCAGCGGGTGGAGCCGACAGCGACGCCCTGGTGCGGGCCGCCGCCTCCATGGAGGTGTTCCAAGCCGCCGCGCTGCTGCACGACGACGTCATGGACCGGAGTTCGACCAGGCGCGGTATGCCGACCGCGCACCGGCGCCTGGCCGACCTGCACCGCGAGCGCGGCTGGGCCGGGGACGCCGACCGGTTCGGTGAGGCCGGCGCCGTCCTCGCCGGCGACCTGTGCCTCAACTGGACCGACGAGATCTACAGCACGAGCGGGCTGCCGGCCGACGAGCTCGCCCGCGGGCGGCGACTCTTCGACACGATGCGCACCCAACTGATGGGCGGGCAGTTCCTCGACGTGCTCGAGGCCGCCGGCACCTGGGCCGGGATCTCGACCGACGAGCGGATCGAGCGCGCCCGCAAGGTGATCGCCTACAAGAGCGCCAAGTACACCGTCGAGCAGCCGCTGCTCATCGGCGCGACCTGCGCCGGCGCCGACGAGACCGTGCTCACCGACCTGTCCGACTTCGGGCTGGCTCTCGGTGAGGCCTTCCAGTTGCGTGACGACCTGCTGGGGGTGTTCGGTGACCCGGCCACGACGGGCAAGCCCGCCGGTGACGACCTGCGCGAGGGCAAACGGACCGTCCTGGTGGCCTACACGCTCGACCGTGCGACACCCTCCGAGATCGCCGCGTTCACCGCAGGGTTCGGCCGTGAGGACCTCACCGACGAGCAGGTCGCCGAGTTGCGGGAGATCTGCGACCGCACCGGTGCGGTCGACCGCACCGAGGAGTTCATCGCACAGCGGGTCGAGACGGCTCGGCATCATCTCGCCCGGGCTGCGGTCGAGCCGACCGCGCACGGCGCACTCAGCGACCTCGTCGAGGTCTCCACCGCGCGCATCGCGTGAACACCGCCGCGCCGCCCGTGCGTTCGGCGGTCGTGATCGGGGCCGGCCTGTCCGGTCTGTCCGCCGCGCTCCACCTGCGTGGCCGCGGCGTCGAGGTCACGGTCGTCGAGCGGGAAGCCGTCGTCGGCGGTCGCGCCCCCCTGGTGGAGCTGACCGGGTCGGCAGGTACCTACCGCCTCGACACCGGCCCGACCGTCTTGACCGAGATCCCGACGTTGGCACGCTGTTTCGCCGCTGTCGGCGAGGACGTGCGAGACCGCCTGCAGCTCACCCGGCTCGACCCGGCCTACGAGGCGCGGTTCGCCGACGGAAGCGCCCTGCGGATGCGCTCGGGGCACGAGGCGATGCACGACGAGGTCGCGGCCTTCGCCGGGGCCCGCCCGGCCGCCGGGTGGGACCGCCTGGCGACGCGCCTGTCCCGGCTCTACGACACCGAGATGCCCGCCTTCATCGGCCGCAACCTCGACGGGCCCCTCGATCTCCTGCGCCCCGAACTGGCACGCCTGGTGCGCCTCGGCGGCTTCCGCAGACTCGACCGGCTCGTCGCGTCGTTCCTCGATGATCCTCGCCTGCAGCGCGCGTTCAGCTTCCAGGCGTTGTATGCCGGGGTGGCACCTTCCCGCGCGCTCGGGCTCTTCGCGGTGATCGGCGCGATGGATCTGCTGCACGGGGTCTACCACCCGGCCGGAGGCATGGCGGCGGTCGCTCGGGCGATGGCCGACGCCGCACGCGCGCACGGAGTGCAGATCGCGACCGATGAACCCGTCGAGCACGTCGTCCCCGGCCCCCGGGCCCACCGCGTCGAGACCGGTGCTCGCACCCTGACGGCCGACGCCGTGGTGATCACCGCGGAGCCGGCGCGGGCCATGGCGCTGCTCGGGCGCGCCGTCCCACCGACCCGCCCCTCGCCCAGTTGCGTCGTCCTCGCGGCCGGCCTGCGGCGGCGCCTGCCGGCCGGTGCCCATCACACCGTCTGCTTCGGTCGCGCCTGGCAGGAGGTCTTCGACGACCTCGAGGAGGGCCGGCCGATGCGGGACCCGTCGTTCCTCGTCGGCGTCCCGACGCGCACCGACCCGACCCTCGCGCCGCCGGGCGGCGAGGTGCTCTTCGCGCTGTTCCCCGCGCCCCCGCTGAAAGGGGGGCCTGGGGACCTCGACTGGGATCGACTGGCCCCGGCCTACCGCGACCACGTGCTCGATCATCTGGCCCGCGCCGGGTTCGGCCCGCTCGACATCGACGTGCAGACCCTCATCACACCGGCCGACTGGAGCCGGCGCGGCCTGCCCCACGGGACCCCGTTCTCCGCGGCCCACACGTTCGGTCAGTCCGGCCCGTTCCGGCACCCGAACACGGTGGCGCCGCGCGTCGCCCTCGCCGGTTCCGGCACGACGCCGGGCGTCGGGGTCCCCATGGTGCTCACCAGCGGACGCCTGGCCGCCGAGCGGGTGTGGTGCGACGACCGGAGCGCAGGGTGAACGACGTCGACACGGCCACGCGCGCGGCGTACGCCCGGTGTCGGGACATCCAGGCCGCGCACGGACGGTCCTTCTATCGAGCCACGGGCCTCCTGCCCCCCTCACGGCGCCCGCACGTGTGGGCGCTGTATGCCCTCACCCGCGTGACCGACGACCTCGTCGACCGGCCCGCCGTGAGTCGACAGGTGCGCGAGCGCGAACTCGAGGCGTGGTCGCGCCACTGCCTCGACGCGCTGGACCGTCCGGCTCCCCCGGCGGATGACGCGGTCCTGCACGCCGTGTGGCACACCGTGCGCCGGCTCGACCTGTCGAGCGGCCTGCTGGAGGAGTTCTTCACCTCGATGCGGATGGATCTACGGGTCACCGGTTATCGCACCTGGGAGGACCTGCAGCACTACATGCGCGGGAGCGCTGCGGTGATCGGGGAACTCATGGCCCCGGTGCTGGGTGCCCCGCCGCAGGCCCGGCCGTATGCCGCGGCCCTCGGGGAGGCCTTCCAGCTCACCAACTTCATCCGTGACGTGGGTGAGGACCTGCGCCTCGGCCGGATCTACCTGCCCTCCGAGGATCTGGCCCGTCACGGCGTCGAGGCCGGGGACCTGCAGCGTTGCGCGCAGTCCAAGACGGTCTCACCCGCCGTGCGTTCGGCCCTCGCCGCCCAGATCGCGCGCGCCCGGGGCCGATATGCCGACGCGGCGCCCGGAGTCGCGCTGCTGGACGCCTCGGCGCGCCCTTGCATCCGGGTCGCGAGCGCGCTCTACGGCGAGATCCTGGCCGAGATCGAGCGTCGTGGGCACAATGTCTTCGCCGGGCGGGTGATCGTGCCTCCTGCGCGCCGCGCGATGGTCGCCGCTCGCGCCCTCACGCCGCGCCCCGGCCCGCACCGCCGCGGTGCCGCAGTCTGACCCAGATCACGATCGTCAGCAGCACCAGCGCAAAACCGAATCCGAGATCCTCGACCGGTGCGTAGGCGAGACGGCCGTCCCCGACGAACGGCACCTCGCGCCCTCCCAGGATCGCCCCCGGCCGATAACGCACGATGCCGCGCCCGGTCAACCAGCCGTTGGTCAGCAACTGGAACGCGAGCACGATCGCGTAGCTGAGCCACCAGCGCAGGGTGAGCACCACCCGAGTGCGAAGCACCAGCAGGTCCACCGCGAGCACCACGACGACGGCCGCGGCCGAGCACAAGGTGTAGGTCATCGCTGGGTCCGCTCGCGCCGGCCGAGCAGAGTGTCGACCGCCTCGAAGGTCACCAGCGCCGCGAACGGCACGACGAGGAAGAACGCGATCTCCTCCGGCGGCACACCCAACACGCGCACCGGCAGGGTCTGGGCGGCATCGAACCACCATTCGCCCGCATGCGTCGCCAGCAGATCCCACAGCAGGAACGGCAGGCCGGCGAGGGACACGGCGGCGAGCACACGGCCTACCCGCCGCACGGCGTGCAGACGGAACACCCGAATGAGCGGGAGTGTCGCCGCCAGACAGAAGACCAGCATGCCGGCATAGGCGAGATGAGCCATCGACGTGACGCTAGAAGGCGAGCTCCTGGGCGCGCTTGCGGACCTCGGCCTTGCGCCCGGCCAGCAGCATGTCGATGGGGGCGCCCTCGATGGGCAGCGTCGCGTCGGGTGTGAACAACCAGGTCAGGGCCTCTTCGTCACGCAGCCCGGCGTCGCGCAGCACGGTGACCGTGCCCGGGAGCGAGGCGAGCATGACGCCGTCCTGGACGAAGACCGCAGGGACGGCGATCGCCCGATGCTCACCGATCCGGTGCGACAGGACCTCGCCGTCCGAGATCATCTTGCGGGCCTGCCGGTGCGGCAGGCCCAGGGCGTCGGCGAATTCGGGGACGGACATCCACCGGCCGATCAGGGTCTCGAGCTCATCCACGCCTCCCAGCGTGCCATGGGCGCCGACACGCGGTGGCGGCGACCTCGCGGGTTCCGGGCGCGGATTCGGCTACGTTGCGACAAGGACCGACCCCACCCGGCGCCGTCGCGTCACCGAAGGAGTTCACCGACATGGCCCCGATGGCAAGTGTCACGCCGCCCGCGACCGTGCAGGCGGCGGCGCCCCGACAGGCGAAGCACGGCAAGAAACACGGGGGCACGTCGTGGACGCTCTACACCGTGCAGCCGGGCGACACGCTCATCAGCCTGGCCCAGCGATTCGACACCTCGGTCAGCACGTTGACGGCGCGCAACCACCTGGCCTCATCCGGGCGGATCTGCGTCGGCCAGCACATGGCCGTCCCCGCCGGGAAGGCGTCACGGCCGCCAGGGAAGCAGACTCACCACCGCGGCTCGACGAAGGCGAAGAAGGCTCCGCGTGCCAGACAGAGCCCTCACCAGAAGTCCGCATCGCACCGGCACAAGACCTCGACCACGGCGTCCGCGCGTCGTACGGCGGCCAAGAAGGCCACCCGGTCCTACAGTCACTACACGGTGCGCGCCGGAGACACGCTGTGGGGCATCGCGCGCGCCCATCACACCACCGTCGCGGCCCTTGCCAAGGCCAACCGGATGGCGCCGCAGGGTCTCGTGTTCGCCGGCAGCAGCCTGCGGGTGCCGACGGCGGGTGACTCCACCTCACGCACCTCCCCATCCCGCTCGGCGACGACGCATCACCCGGCGAAGAAGCACCTGACCAAGGCCGAACGCACCTTCGCCGGGTGGACCTATCCGGAGAAGGTGGTGCGGTCCGCCCACGCCACGCGGCGATTCCTCGCACAGCGTCCCGCACCGTCGCGCTCGCAGATCCATTCGCTCATCGTGCGCACGGCGCACCGCTATGGCGTGGACCCGAAACTGGCGCTCGGCATCGGGTGGCAGGAGTCCGGCTGGAACCAACGCGCCGTGTCGATCGCGGGGGCGGTGGGCGTCATGCAGGTCATGCCCGAGAGCGGGAAGTGGGCCTCTCATCTGGTCGATCACAAGCTCAACATCCTCGATGCGCACGACAACGTCACCGCAGGGGTGGTGATCCTGCGCTACCTGACCGGCAACGCCGACGACCTGAACCAGGCCATCGGTGGCTACTATCAGGGCCTGGGTGGTGTCCGGTCGCACGGCATGCTGCCGGACACGAAGTCCTACGTGCGCAACGTGCGCGCCCACATGGTCAGGTTCTAGCCGCCCCACACCCACCTCGGCCAGCCTGCACGAGTCCCTCTGCCGCTCTTCGTAGACTTTGGACGTGTCAACCGCTCCCGCCTCGCTCGTCGGACGCACCGTCGACGGGCGCTACACCGTGCAAGATCATCTTGCCGACGGTGGAATGGGGTCGGTGTATGTCGCGATGGACCGCCGCCTCGACCGCCAGGTCGCGCTCAAGATCATGCGCCCCGACCTGGCCCGCGACGACGCGTTCGTGGCCCGATTCCGTCGCGAGGCCAAGTCGGCCGCCCGGTTGGCCCATCCCAACGTCGTCGCCGTGACCGACCAGGGCGAGGACGACAAGTACGCGTTCCTGGCGATGGAGTTGGTGCGCGGCGGCACCTTGCGGTCGGTCATCCGCCACGAGGCGCCGCTGCCGTCCGGGCAGGCCCTCGACATCACCGAATCCATCCTGCGGGCACTGGCCGCCGCTCACCGGGCCGGCATCGTGCACCGCGACGTGAAGCCGGAGAACGTGCTCATCGGCGAGGACGGCGCGGTGAAGGTGGCCGATTTCGGGCTGGCTCGGGCCGTCACCACCGAGACGCTGACCGGCGACAGCGACGTCCTGCTCGGGACCGCGGCCTACCTGTCCCCCGAGCAGGTCGAGCGTGGCTCCGCGGACGAACGCTCGGACGTGTACTCCGCGGCCCTGCTGCTGTTCGAGATGCTGACCGGTCGCAAGGCCTTTCCCGGCGACTCGCCCATCCACGTCGCCTACCAACACGTGCACGGCGACATGCCGGTGGCCTCCGACCTCGTGCCGACCGTGCCGCAGGATCTCGACGACCTGATCGCTCTCGGCACACGCAAGCATCCCGAAGATCGGCCCCGGGATGCGGGCGAATACCTCCGCGCGCTGCGCGACACACGCCGACGGCTCGGAGAGGATCAGCTCGAGGTCGTGCCGGAACCCGCGGATGCGCCGTCGGACAGGGACGAGCCCGATCATGACGACGGCGACGACGACGGCGAAACCGGTCACACCCGCGCCATCACTCCCGGGTCGACCGATCCCCTCGACACCACCGGTGACGACCGGCCCGTGGCACGCCGGCGACGCGGCCTGTTCGCGATACTCGCGGCGGTCGTGGTGGTGGCGATCGCCGCCGCCTGGCTGTTCACCATGGGCCCGCTCGGACGCACGACGGTGCCGACGGTGCGCGGCGACGCACAGGGGGTGGCCGTCGACGCGATGCGGGACGCCGGGCTGCAGGTCCAGGTCGACGAGACCTTCAGCGAGAAGGTCGACAAGGGATCGGTCGTCTCGGTCTCCCCTGCCGCCGGAGAGCGGGTGCGCAAGCGCGGCACCGTCACGTTGCACGTGTCGAAGGGACCGCGGCGCTTCGACGTGCCGAAGGTCGTCCACCGCACGCGTGCGGCCGCCGTCTCCGCGCTGAAGAAGGCACACCTGGCGCCGGGGACGATCACCCGGGCCTACGACCCCGAGGTGCCCAAGGGGAAGGTCGTCTCGACCTCGCCGGACGTCGGGACCCCCTCACGCGCGGGCAGCACGGTCGACATGGTGGTCAGCAAGGGGCGCCGGCCGGTCGACGTCCCGGACGTCACCGGATCCTCCGCCGACGAGGCGAAGAAGACGCTGACCGACCTCGGCCTGACCGTGACGTTCGGGCCGAAGCAGCACAGCAGCGACATCGACGAGGGCGACGTGATGAGCCAGTCCATCGACCCGGGGACCGCCCACAAGGGCGACTCGATCACGCTCGTGGTGTCCAAGGGTCCACAGATGGTCACCGTGCCCGATGTCGTGGGCATGAGCACCAGCCAGGCGACCGCGTCACTCGAGAAGGCCGGGCTGAAGGTGAAGGTCAGCCGCTACTTCGGGGGCATCTTCGACAAGGTCCGCGCACAGAGCGTCGACAAGGGCAAGAGCATCCCGATCGGGACGACCGTCACGATCTCGGTCGTGTAGTGCGCGACCGGAGCATCTCGGCGACGACGAAGGCCAGTTCCAGGCTCTGCTGGTGGTTCAGCCGCGGGTCGCACGCCGTCTCGTAGCGCTTCTCCAGATCGGCGTCGAGGATCTTCTCCGAGCCGCCGAGGCACTCGGTCACGTCGTTGCCGGTCAGCTCGACGTGCATTCCGCCGGGGACGCTCCCCAGGCTCTCGTGCACCTCGAAGAAGCCGCGCACCTCGTCGATGATCTGGTCGAACTCACGCGTCTTGTAGCCGGTCGACGACTCGAAGGTGTTGCCGTGCATGGGGTCGCAGACCCACACGACCTTCGCGCCGGAGCGCTCCACCTTGTCGACCAACGTCGGCAGCACCTCACGCACCTTGTCCGCGCCCATGCGCGAGATGAAGGTCAGCCGCCCGGGGCGACGTTCCGGATCGAGCCGGTCGATCAGCCGCAGCACGTCGTCCGGGTCGATGCCCGGACCCAGCTTCACGCCGACCGGGTTCTGGATGCGCGAGACGAAGTCGACGTGGGCGCCGTCCAACTGGCGGGTCCGCTCGCCGACCCACAAGAAGTGGCCGGACACGGCATACGGCAGATCGGTGCGCGAGTCGATCCGGGTCAGCGGGCGCTCGTAGTCCAGCAGCAGCGCCTCGTGGCTGGCGAAGAACTCCACGGTGCGCAGCGCGTCGAAGTCGACACCGCAGGCGGCCATGAACTTCATCGCGCGATCGATGTCCTGGGCGGTCGACTCGTATCGCGCGTAGGCGCTGTTGGCGACGAACCCGCGGTTCCACTCGTGCACGTGCCGCAGATCGGCGAATCCACCCATCGTGAAGGCTCGTACGAGGTTCAGCGTGGACGCGCTCGTGTGGTAGGCGCGCAGCAGGCGGCGCGGGTCCGGGGTGCGGGCGGCCTGGTTGAACGCGAAGTCGTTGACCATGTCGCCCCGGTAGGCCGGCAACGTCACCTCGCCACGGACCTCGGTGTCCTTGCTGCGCGGCTTGGCGTACTGGCCCGCGATGCGGCCCAGCTTCACGACCGGCGTGCTGGCCCCGTAGGTCAGCACCGCGGCCATCTGCAGGATCGTCTTGATGCGGTCGCGGATGTTGTCGGCCGTCGCGGCCGCGAACATCTCGGCGCAGTCCCCGCCCTGCAGCACGAAGGCCTCGCCGTGCGCGGCGGCCGCGAGACGCTCCCGCAACACGTCGCATTCCCCCGCGAACACGAGCGGCGGGGAGGTCGCCAGTTCGGCGCGCGCACGCTCGAGCTCCCCCTGGTCCGGCCACGTCGGCTGCTGCGCCGCGGGAAGCTCGGGCCAGTCCAGGCCACCGGAGAACATGGCAGCGGTGCTGGGCAGGTCGGGGCGACTGGTGGTGGTGCTCACCACGCCAGGGTACGACCAGTCCGCTGCGCCCCGCCCGCGCGCCCACGTCGCGGACGGCGTCAGCGCCCGGCGGAGACCTGCGCGGTGTCGGGGTCGTCTCGGTCACGTTCGGGCTGCGGATCGTCCTCGGCCGCGTCGGACGATGCGCCCGGATCGGGCGAGTCGCCATGCTGATGCCGGCGCTGGCTGACCTGATGTTGCACCTGGCTGGCGAGCGCGGCAGCACCGGCGACGGCCCCTCCCCCGATCTCCTTCGCCTTGGCCGCGATCCGATCCTTGGCCGTCGACGCGTAGACGTCGACGTATTCCTGCCCGGACAGGAGCATCAGCTCATACATGATCTCGTCGGTGATCGACCGCAGGACGAATCGGTCGTTCTCCATCCCTTCATACCGGGAGAAGTCCATCGGCTTGCCGAAACGTACCCTCGGCCGGGCCATCCTGCCGAAGATCTTGCCGGGAGGTGCCACCTCATCGGTCCCGATCACCGCGACCGGGATGAGCGGCACCTTCGCCTCGAGCACCATCCGCGCGACGCCGGTCTTGCCCTTGTAGAGCTTGCCGTCGGGTGACCGGGTGCCCTCCGGATAGATGCCGAACAACTCCCCGTTCGCGAGGATGCGCAGGCCCGTCGTGATCGCGCCCGCGGCGGCACTGCCGCTGCTCCGGTCGATCGGCACCTGGCCGGCTCCCGAGAAGAAGGCTCGCTGGACGAATCCCTTGACACCGGTGCCGGTGAAATATTCGGCCTTCGCGACGAAGGTGACCCGCCGCGGGATGACCAGCGGCATGAACAGCCAGTCGGCATACGACAGATGGTTGCTGGCCAGGATCGCCGGGCCCTCCTCGGGGACGTTCTCCGCCCCTTCCGCGGTCGGCCGGAAAAGGAGTTTGAGCAGCGGGCCGACGAGAACCCACTTCAGCAGCCAGTAGAACACTTCTCTCCCTACCCGTCGTCGCGCGGCACGATTTGCCGTCGGATGCCAAGATAACGTCTATGGAGATCATGGTTGGTGCGGAGCCTTTCGCGCACGACGGCTCCCGGACGGGGGTCCTGGTCTGCCACGGCTTCACCGGCACACCCCAGAGCATGCGCCCCCTCGCCGACCGGTTCGCCCAGGAGGGGATGACCGTCCGCCTGCCGCGCCTGCCCGGTCACGGCACGACCTGGCAGGACCTGAATCGCACTCGCTGGCCCGACTGGTACGCCTGCGTCGACGCGGCGCTGACCGAGTTGACCGCCCGATGCGATCACGTCGCCGTCGCCGGGATGTCGATGGGCGGCACGCTCGCGACGATGCTCGCGCAGGAGCACCCCGACGTCGTCGAGGGCCTGGTGCTGATCAACCCGGCCCTTCCCTTCCGCGACCCACGACTGTTCGCCCTGCCGGTGTTGCAGCACGTCGTGCCGTCCATCGCGGCCATCGGCGGCGACATCAAGAAGCCCGGGGTCGCCGAGACCGCCTACGACCGGACACCGCTGAAGGCGCTGCACTCACAGATCGGCATGTGGAAGCGGGTCACCCGCGACCTGCCCTCGATCACCGCACCGGTGCTGCTCATGCACTCCCCCGACGATCACGTGGTGCGGCCGGAGGCCTCCGACCTGTTCCTCGCCCGCATCTCGAGCACCGACGTGACCGAGACGCTGCTCGAGAACAGCTTTCATGTCGCCACCCTCGACCACGACGCGCCACTCATCGAGGACGAGGCGGTGTCGTTCGTACGCCGCGTGTGTGCCTCATGACGACCACCCCACGAAGTTCTCCGCTCCTTCGTCGCTCCGATACTTCGAGGGGGCCCCGGATATGAATCCCGACCCGCGCGGACAGGAGGAGTTCGACGACCGCTTCGCGCAGATCGTCAAGGGCCTCCAGGACGAGGTCGCCGGCCCGGACGACACGGACGAGCCGGACGGTGATTCGCGGCCCCCTCCGAGCGCTCCGGGCATCTCGCCGGCCAGCAATCCGACGACCTCGTGGTGGTCGAAGCCCGCGCCCGACCCCGATCCGCACGACACGCCCGCCCCCGACCCGCACGACCAGGACGGCGACGCCGATCCGCTGGCCGAGTTGCCCTCCTCGTGGCGTGTCCCGACAGGCGGCTACTCGGTCCTCCCGGACGAGGACGACGACGAGTTCGTGCCGCCCGAGCCCGACCCGCTGCCGCGCGACGACGTGCAGTTCTGGGCGATCCTCGTCAGCCTGGTCGGTGGGCCGCTCTGGGTGCTCTACCTGGCGCTCTTCGATCCGATGGCGCGGACCCTGTGGTGGGTGCTCGCCGTGGGCACCTGCGTGGCCGGCGTCGTGCTCCTGGTGCTGCGCCAGCCGCACAGCGACGATCTCGAGGACGAGGACGACTTCGGACCGCCGTGACCGCGCGACGCGCGCGCCCGTGTCAGGACAAGGTGTCCCGGCGAGCCAGGTCGGCGGCACCGATCAGCCCGGCCTCGTTGCCCAGGCGGGCCTTCATGATGCGCGCCTCCGGGCGGTAGCCGCGCCCGGCCAGGTGACGGCGAAAGGAGTCCCGGGCCGGGCCGAGCAGCATCTCCCCCGCCGCGCTCACGCCGCCACCGATGACGAAGACACCCGGATCGAAGGCGTCGGCGAGGTTGGCCAGCCCGGTGCCCAGCCACGTGCCCACCTCGGAGAGCAATTCGGCGGCGATCGGGTCTCCGGCCTGTGCCGCGTCGGTGATGACGGGCCCGGTGAGGGCCGACAGGTCGCCGTCGACCACGGAGGCGAGGTCGGCCGCGAGCGGGGAGCCGGCCGCGACCAGCGACCGGGCTTCGCGCACGAGCGCGTTGCCGCTCGCATACTGCTCCCAACAGCCCCGGTTGCCGCACTCGCACCGGTGGCCGCCGGGCATCACCTGCATGTGCCCGAACTCGCCCGCAATGCCGAACCGGCCGCGTTGGATGCGACCGTCCGTGAGGATCGCGCCACCGATACCGGTGCCCAATGTGACCATCACCAGATGGGTCTCGTCCTGCACGTCGCCGAACCGCCATTCGGCCCAGCACGCGGCGTTCGCGTCGTTGTCGACGAAGACCGGCATGTGCAGGCGCCCGGCGAGCGTGTCGCGCAGAGGCTCGTGCCGCCAGGACAGGTGAGGGGCGAAGACCACGGTGGCGCGGTCCGCGGCCACGAACCCCGCGGCGCCGATGCCGACGGCATGGACCGTGCCCCCCGCGACACCCATGAGCTCATCGACCACCGAGACGATGGTGTCCTCGACGACGCGCGCGTTCGTGGAGCGGTGCGGCGTGTCCCGGCGGGCTCGATGGTGGATGGACCCGTCGAGCCCGACCAGCCCCCCGGCGACCTTGGTGCCACCGATGTCGATGCCGATGGCGAAGTCACTCATCGACCGGCCCGTCCGCCGTCGGCCCGTCGGCGGACGACTGGTCGTCAGGCTGCGCGTCGCGGTGCCGGCGGCGGTCTTCGGCGACCTCCTGCAGGCTGCCGGCGACCATCGTCAGGACGTCGGCGACGCGTTCGATGACCTCCGGTTGGATGGCCGCGACGATCCCGGCGACGCGGCAGATCGGGCAGACACCGCATACCGTCCCGACCGCCGCCGAGTCCGCGCACGAGCACGGGCGGGTGCCTTCCGACTCGCCCTCCGGTCCTTGTCCGTCGTCGGACCGCGGGCGTGCCGAGGATTTCGCCCAGGAGGACATCGCCTCCGCGAGCCGCATCGCCTCCTGGGCGACGGGTCCGTCCTCGCCGTCGGATGTCACGTCACTTACTCCTGCCGTGCTGGGTCGACCACCGGGTCCCTCACCCGGGGCGCGCTCGAATCTACCAACGGGCCGGTGGCCGTGAGGTCAGCCCTCGGCTCGTTTCTTCAGGCCCTTCAACGCGGAGTCGATGATCATTTTCTCGGCCTTGCGCCGCAGCATCCCGATCACGGGGATCGTCACATCGACCGTGAGTTCGTAGGTCACGTGGGTGCCACCGTCCGACGACTCCAGCCTGTAGGACCCGTCCAGGGCCTTCAGCATGGTCGACTTCACCAGGTTCCACGTCACGGTCCCGGTGCCGTCCTCGTCGACGTCCCAGACGTATTCGAGCGTGTAGGTGTCCTTGATGACGCCCGCGTCGAGCACGAACTCCACCCGTTGGGCCCAGCCGTCGTCGTCCTCGGCGATCGTCTCGGCGCTGCGGACCTGGGCGGCCCACTCGGGGTAGGCGTCGAAGTCCGCGATGACGTCGAGGACGGTCGCCGCCGACGCGGCGATCTCGATCGAGGATGAGGTGCTGTCAGCCATGGGGCGACAGTACATCCCGGCGTGGCCGCACGCGGCGGCTCAGGCGGATCGTCTTGCCATTCAGTGCCCGCTGCCCTGGACCCGAGCGCGCAACCACGACCGGTAGGCGGCCGACAAGCCGCCGACACGCGCCCCGAAGGCCTGCTCGAAGGCACCGTCCGAGTCGGCGTCCGCCGCGCGCACGAAGGCGACGAACCTCGGCAGGCCGAAGCGATCGACGAGGAACCGGCACCACGCGTAGGCCTGCTGGTAGGCACGCTGCAGGCGGGGCGCGTCGGAGGCCAGTTCGGCGTCGCCCGGGGGTCCGGCCGGGGCGCGGTGGTGGCGCACCTGTCGGGCGACCTGCGGCGCGGCCCGCGCGAGGCTCATCGAGGTCGGCCGGTAGGCGGTGACCTCGGCGGACCCTTCGATCACCCACCGTGGCGTGTCCGAGGGGCGGTACTGTCGCAGCGCGACATGGGTCAGTTCGTGCGCCAGCACGACGACCTGCCCCAGGGCGGTCACCCGGTCGGCCACCGACGGGTTGAGCACGATGGTCCCCGTGGGAGTCGTCGTGGCCGATACCCGGGGTCCTCCGCCGCCGAGCTTCTCGAATCGCACCCGGGTGCGCGGCACCCGGATCGGGACGCGCCCGTTCTGCCACCTATCGCCCCAGATCCGCGTCACCCAGCCGACGGCACGGTCTGCGTCCGTGGCCACCTGGCGCAGCCTGCTCGTCGGGGTGTCGCCGGTGACGACGACGTGCCGGCCGCGCACGGTGGACACGTCGGCGGGCCGACTCGAGACCGGCGAGCCGGAACTCGTCGCAGGGGCCGGCGTGGAGGGCGTGGTGCACCCGGCGAGCAGGCCGAGGGCACCGATCGCGGCGCTTCGTCGTAGGAGTCGGGACACGGGTCGCGGGGGCTCGAGCGATGCGCTCCGCCTCACCGGCCTCCTTCCGACATACTGCGCAAACTCTCGCACATCCCTCCCCCCAGAACCATCGAGTCGTCACTGCGCACCGCCGAGACGTCACGCAGAACCCTCGAGTCGTCACTCCGCGCGATCGACATTCGTGTCCAGACGCCGAAGCATGGCTCACCGCACACCGCGTGGCGGACGTCGAGGCCGAGCGGCAGTTGCGTAATAACGCAATAGACCGTCAACATTCGTGACGATGTCAGCCGGGTGTTGACGGTATGTCGCGCTATAACGTGCGGAACTGCGTCGGGCATGCCGCCGACGCCTCAACGCACGCCGAACCACCAACAGGACGCCCCAGGTCACCGAGCCTCTCCGCAGCGTCCGTTCACGGATAGCGTGACGGTCATGGATCAGGAGCGCCGTAGCACGCAATTGGCCGAGTCGATCGGCGCCGACGAACGAGTCCGTGGGATCTGGCTGACCGGCAGCCTCGGTCGGGGCACCGCCGACCGGTTCAGCGACATCGACATGCTCGTGGTGGTCGACCCGGACGCCCGAGACGACTTTGCCCGGCAATGGATCACGTTCGTCTCGACGCTCACCGCCCCGCTGCTGATCAAGGCGGTGGTCCCGCCGTATGTCTTTGCGCACGTGCTGCCGGAGTGGCTGCGGTGGGATGTGACGATCGGGATTCCCGACGACCTGGCGGCCCTGGCAGCGAGCCAGGTGCGGGAGCTAGTCGACAAGGACGGACTCGCGCCAGGGCCCGAGATCACTCCGCAGCCGTTCGACCCTGCTGCGGTGCTCGCCCTGACCGAGGAGTTCCTCCGCGTCCTCGGGCTGCTGCCCGTCGTGATCGGTCGGGGTGAGTGGGTCGCCGCCGCCTCCGGCGGGGGTCTGTTGCGGACCATGACGATCTCGCTGCTGCGGATGCAGGTCGAGGGGCGCTCCCCCTCCGGCGCGTTGCACCTGAGCCGCGTCCTGCCGGCCGAGCAGGTGCAACAGCTCGAGTCCCTGCCACCGCTGCACGCGGACCACGAGTCGGCCGTCGCTCTGCACCTCGCCTGCGCCCGGCTGTTCCTGCCGACCGCCCGCTCGATGCTGGGCGACGCCTACCCCGACGACCTCGAACAGGCCTGTTGGAATCACCTGGCGGCCGAACTCGACCTCTGAGCCGGCCCCGCCCACTCAGCCGACGAAGCGTGCGGTCGGCACACCGGGGCCCGATGCGGACGGGTCGCACCATGCACGGGCCCGCAGGGCCTCGCGCGGCGTGATCATCCCCAGGCCGGCGAACAGGTCGACGGCACAGCGCTCCATGTCGTCGAGGGGCTCCTCGTGGCTCACCGTGAGCTGCGGTGAGCCTTCCGGTGGCATGACCGGCATCTGGGCCAACGTGGCCACTATGCACTCGGCGCAGTGGTGCCCGCGGGCGGGGCAGGTGTTGCAGTCGATACGCATATGTGCCTCCTCGATGTCGTGCCCACGACGTTAGAACAGGGGTCCGACAACCTCGGCCGGTCCGCGTCCGAAACAGCCGGAATGCCGTGCCGACGGCGTGTACCGGGACAGGTTGTCGGACCTCGGGTCTACTGTCCGTGACATGGCAGCAGTGCAGGCCGTCCAGGCCACCTTCGACGACCTGGGCACTCCGCTGGTCGAGACCACCTTCGTCGTGGTCGACCTGGAGACCACGGGCGGAAGCTGCGCCGCGTGTGAGATCACCGAGATCGGCGCGGTCAAGGTCAGAGGGGGCGAGGTCCTCGGCGAGTTCCAGACGCTGATTCGGCCGACGCGGCCCATCCCCGCGTTCATCAGCGTGCTGACCGGGATCACCCACGACATGGTCGCCGACGCCCCATCGATCGAGTCCGTCCTTCCCCAGTTCCTCGATTTCGCCCGCGGCACGGTGCTGGTCGCCCACAACGCCCCGTTCGACATGTCGTTCCTCAAAGCGGCCTGTGCCGCCCAGGATGTCCCGTGGCCGAAGCCGCGGGTCATCGACACCGTGCACCTGGCCCGCCAGGTGGTCCCCCGCGACGAGGTGCCCAACCACAAGCTGTCCACCCTCGCCGCACTGTTCGGCACGACCGTCACCCCCGATCACCGGGCCCTGCACGACGCGCGGGCCACGGTCGATGTCCTGCACGCGCTGCTCGGGCGCGTCGGC
>CAZMLG010000042.1:0-20946 GCA_964566985.1 uncultured Intrasporangiaceae bacterium | reverse complement strand
GATGGTACTGCACTCGGTAGGGTGTGGGAGAGTAGGACACCGCCGAACTACACGTGATGAAGAACCCCCGAGATGGTGGCGACACCGTCTCGGGGGTTCTTGCTGTGCGGATCCGGTCCGGGGGCCGGCGTCTGTGCGTAGCCTGCTGTGCATGCCGTCTCGTGACCAGATCGTCCGCTTCGACGACGACCGCCAACCACCCGGATCGGATCCATGGGTGGTGCCTTCCACGGCCCGCCCCGTCGAGGTCGTCGAATACGACGGCACGTGGCCTGCGAAGGCCGACGAGGTCATAGGGCAACTGCGCCGCGCGCTCGGCCTTCGGGCCCTGCGGGTGGAGCACGTGGGGTCGACGTCGGTGCCCGGCCTGCCGGCGAAACCGATCATCGATATCGACCTGACGGTGGCCGATCCCGCGAGCGAGCACGCCTGGTTGCCGTTACTCGAGGCCCGCGGCTTCGTGTTGACGGTCCGCGAGCTGTGGTGGCACGAGCACCGGCTCGTCAAGGGCGACCGGCCCGAGTCCAACGTGCACATCCTCGGCCCGGACAGCCCGGAATGTGTCAAGCACACGGTGTTCCGGGACTGGCTGCGGGCAGACGCGACGGATCGTGAGCTGTACGCGCGCGCGAAGCGCCAGGCTGCGGTCGAGGCGACGGCGCGAGGCGAACATGTCATGGACTACAACCGCCGCAAGGAGGCGGTGATCCGAGCGATCTATGCCCGGGCCCTCGCGGCCGCGGGGCTGCTGGACTGAATCGGTGGACGCGGCCTACGCGTCGACGGCGTCGGTCTGCTGCGCCATGATCTGCGGCTTGCTCGACCACGGGAAGTCGATCCAACGATCGGTGCGGCGCCACACGTAGTCGCTCTTGACGATCGAGTGCGACTTCTCGTAGATGACGGCGCAGCGCACCTCTTGGACCGTCTCGGCACAGAACTTGCGGACGAGCTCGAGCGTGCCGCCGGTGTCCGCCACGTCGTCGATGACCAGCACGGTCGCCCCGGTGAGGTCCACCGGCTGGGGCACGGGTGGCAGCATGACGGGCATCGGCAGGCGCTCGTCGACGCCGGTGTAGAACTCGACGTTCATGACGTGCACGTTCTTGATGCCGAGCGCGTAGCTGATGGCGCCGGCGGGGATGAGTCCGCCCCGGGCGATCGACATGATGAGGTCGGGTGTGTAGCCGTCGTCGGCGATCGCCTGAGCGAGCTCCCGACTCGCGTCGCCGAACAGTTCCCAGGTGAGGATCTCGCGTTCTGTCATGAACCCAGTGTGATGGATAGGGTCGGCACATGAGCGTATCGGCCCCGACCACCACGCCCGGACCGCGCAGCGATCAGGACATCCCGGCCTACCTCGAGGCGCTCGGACTGCCCGGTCTGGTCGACATCCACGTGCACTTCCTGCCCGATGCCATGCGGCGCAAGGTGTGGGCGTATTTCGACGAGGCGGAGGAGCACTACGGACGGGCCTGGCCCATCGCCTACCGGCTCGACGAGGAGTCGCTGATCGAGCTGCTGCGGCAGTTCGGCCTGCGGGTGATCCCTGCCCTGTCCTATCCGCACAAGCCGGGCATGGCCCAGTGGCTCAACGGGTGGAGCGCCGAGTTCGCTCAGCGCGTGCCCGACGCGCTGCACTGCGCCACCTTGTATCCGGAGGAGGGCGTCGCCGACTACGTCGCGAAGGCGGTCGCCGATGGCGCCCAGGTGTTCAAGATGCACGTGCAGGTCGGCCGATTCGCCCCGGACGACCCGCTGCTGGATCGCGCCTGGGAGGTGCTGGAGTTCGCCGGGACACCTGTCGTGATCCACGCCGGGTCCGCGCCGCTGCCGGGGGAGTACACCGGAGTCGAACGGGTCGAGCGCGTGCTGCAGCGGCATCCCGCCCTGACGCTGGTCGTGGCGCATCTCGGGATGCCCGAATATCACGAGTTCGCCGACCTGGCCGAGCGGTTCGACGGGGTGCATCTGGACACCACGATGTGTGCCACGGATTTCACCGAGGAGATCGCGCCGCTGCCCGATGGCTACATCCGGCGCCTCGGCGACCTGCAGCGCAAGGTGATCCTCGGCAGCGACTTCCCGCAGATCCCGTATGCCTACGCGCACCAGATCGAGGCGCTGGCCCGGCTGGGCCTCGGCGATGACTGGATGCGGGACGTGCTGCACCACAACGGAGTCCGCCTGCTGGGGCTCCCGCCCGCCGGCTGATCGGGGCCCCAACCCGGATGGTCGAGTGCCGGCGAGGCCCCACTCCGGCTGGTCGAGTGCCGGCGAGGCCCCAATCCGGTTGGTCGAGTGCCGGCGAGGCCCCGACCCGGCTGGTCGAGTGCCGGCGAGGCCCTCACCCGGCTGGTCGAGCACTGACTCACCCGGCGCTGAGCTCTTCGGTGCGTCCCAACCCGGCTGGTCGAGTGCCGGCGAGGCGCTAGCCGAGACGGTGTATCGAGACCCGGTGAGCAGGCTCTGGGCCGCCTGGCAGCGCATGCTCACCGGGCCTCGATACGGGCTCGCGCTGGGGCGCTCGCCCTACTCGACCAAGCCGTAGTGGTTTGGATGGCGCGCTCGCGAGATGGGCCTTACAGCCCCAGCTTTGCGCCCAGCTCGGCGGGGTCGGTGATCGGCGCGTCGCAGACGAAGCCACGGCATACGTAGGCCGTGGGCTCGCCGTCGACCAACGGGCGGTCTGCGAGCAGCGGCACCCCGTCGGTGTCGGGGGAGCCGGTGACCGTCACCTGGCCGGGTGAGTCCGACCCGCGCGCCACCCGGGTCAGTGCGCCGGCGTCGTCACCGACGATCGCCACCTGGAGTGGCCCCGCCATCGCCGCCTCGGCTGCGGCCAGCGCCCACCCGGCGAAGCGCGGATCGCGTGTGGCGATCGCCGACATGCTCGCGAGGGCGGCATCCGCCGCGTCGCGCAGGCCGGTCTCGCCGGTGAGCGCGGACGCCGTCAGCAGTGCGGAGGCGATCGCGGACGTCGCACTCGGCTCGGCGTTGTCCCCGTGGGTGCGGGGCCGCTTGAAGAGGACCGCGCCGTCGTCCGCCGTGTCGTAGAAGCCGCCATCCTCCGCGGTGAAGTGCTCGAGCGCCGTGTGCAGCAGGCCCGTTGCCGCGACGAGCCAACGGCCGTCTCCGGTGGCCTGGTGGAGGGCGAGCAGCCCTTCGGCCAGGTTGCCGTAGTCGTCCGCCACACCC
This sequence comes from uncultured Intrasporangiaceae bacterium, assembly GCA_964566985.1. GTDB lineage: Bacteria > Actinomycetota > Actinomycetes > Actinomycetales > Dermatophilaceae > Leekyejoonella. The sequence goes on along the minus strand of CAZMLG010000042.1, from coordinate 17,748 downwards.
TCCGCGTCACCGACCCGCCCGGCGCGGGAGGTGCGCCGCAGCCGGGCACCCGTGCCCTGGCCGATCAGGTGGTGGTCGAGCACCAGGTCGGCCGCCTGCGCCGCGGCCTCGACCCACGCGGGTTCGTCGAGGATGCTGCCGGCGTCGGCGAGCGCCGCGATCGCCAACCCGTTCCACGACGTCACGACCTTGTCGTCGCGGGCGGGCTGGGGTCGTGCCTGCCGCGCCGACAGGAGGCGCTCTCGCACACCGTCCCACCACCCGGGATCGTGCGGATCCTCACGCAACTGCAGGGTCGACGAGCCACCCTCGAACGTGCCGGTCTCGGTCACCCGCAGCAGCTGCGCCGCACGGTCCCCGTCGTCAGGGCCGAGCACGTCACGCAGCTGGGCCGGAGTCCAGACGTAGGTCAGGCCTTCCGACCCGTCGGTGTCGGCGTCGAGCGCGGACGCGAACCCGCCCTCCGGTGTGCGTAGGTCGGTGAGCATGAATCGCGCTGTCTCCCGTGTGATCCGGGCCGCGAGGGGATCACCCGTCCGTCGCCACCAGTGCGCATACACCCGCAGCAACTGCGCATTGTCATAGAGCATCTTCTCGAAGTGCGGCACCACCCAGGCGTGATCGACACTGTAGCGGGCGAACCCACCGCCGAGCTGGTCATACATCCCGCCGCGGGCCATCGCCGTGCAGGTCGCCTCGACCATGGTGAGGACCTGCTGCGAGCCCGTGCGTGCGTGATGACGCAGCAGGAACTCCAGCACCATCGACGGCGGGAACTTCGGTGCGGTGCCGAATCCGCCGTTGTCACCGTCGAACCCGGTATGCAGTGCCTCGACCGCCGCGGCGAGACCCGCCTCGTCGATCGGGGCCGCTCCGCCCACCGCGCCGGCCGCGCGCAGTCGCTCGGCGACGTGCGCCCCGGAGGCACGCACCTCGTCGGGCTGGTCTCGCCAGGCCTGCGACGCCGCGTCCAACAGTCGGAGCAGGTGGGGCTTGGGCAGGTAGGTGCCGGCGAAGAACGGGTGCCCGTCGGGGGTCAACAGGCAGGTCATCGGCCAGCCACCCTGGCCGGTCATCGCGGTCGTCGCCTCCATATAGACCGCGTCGATGTCGGGGCGTTCCTCACGATCGACCTTGACTGAAACGAACCGGTCGTTCATGGCGGCGGCCACCTCGGTGTCCTCGAACGACTCGTGCGCCATGACGTGGCACCAGTGGCACGCGGCATACCCGACGGACAGGAAGATCGGCACGTCGCGACGGCGCGCCTCCTCGGAGGCTGCCTCGGACCACTCCCACCAGTCGACCGGGTTGTCGGCGTGCTGGAGCAGATAGGGCGACGTGGCGTGAGCGAGTCGATTGGCCATACCTCCAGCGTGACATGTAGCGGTGTCCGTCGCCCTGACGGTCGACATCGCATCGCCGGTCGACATCTCGACGTGTCCGAGCACCGTCCGCTGTCACGGAGAAGGCGCCGCCCCTTGTGCTCGTTAGTAAACGGTGATTTACTAACGAGCACACACAAGCACGACATCGTCGGACGGGAGATGACGATCATGGTGTCACAAGGTGACATGCAATGCGCCGAGGAGTCGGCCCAGCGACTGGCGGGCCTGAGGGATGACCTCAGGTCGTCGATCGGTCAGGCGGAGGACCCACAGCTCAAGGCGACCCTCGAAACGGGAGCCGAGGTGCTCGGTGGTCTGAGGCAAGCCTTCGTGGACTACGGAGAGGGCGATGAGGAGGCCTGGCAACACTGATGGTTCACGCATAATGGCGAGACCGATCGCTACTTCGGACGACGCCCTGCTCGATGCGGCGGACCATGTGCTGATGACCGAAGGCCCCTCGGCGTTCACGTTGACCAAAGCGGCCGAGGCGGCCGGGGTCTCGGCCGCGACCTACATCAAACGGTTCGGGTCGAAGGAGCGGCTCTTCCTGCGGCTTTCGCAGCGATGGGTCGCCACGCTCGACGACGAACTGACCGAGGCGGTCGACGGGATCACGTCGCCGCTGCATCGCCTGCGGGTGGTCGCACTGCACAACTATCACAGCCTGGACCAGCCGCTCACGGCGTCGAAACAGATCGCGGCGCTCGCGATCGACCTGCAAAGCGACGAGATGCGTGGTTGGCTGCATGTCGGGTGGGGTCACGTGCGACGGCATCTGGCGCGACATGCGCGAGATGCCGTCGCCGCCGGCGCACTGGTCGGCGCGCCACCACCGGACCAACTGGCGAGGATCATCGCCACCGCGATGGAGGGCGGATGCATCGCCTGGTCGGTGCATCCCGACGGATCACTCATCACCCGACTCACCAACGATCTCGACGCGTTGCTGTCGGGCTGGACAAAGGACTGAATCATGGCCGAAGCATCACCATTACACGGGAAGGTCGCGCTGGTCGCCGGAGCCACCCGGGGAGCCGGGCGAGCGATCGCGGTCGAGCTCGCACGCGCGGGCGCCCACGTCTACGCCACCGGGCGCACCAGCCGGGAAACCGGGAGGTCGGAGATCGGGCGGCCGGAAAATATCGAAGAGACGGGCGAACTCATCGACGCCGCCGGCGGGAGCGGGACGGCGCTGCGGGTCGACCACGAGGACCCCACCGCCGTCCGGGGCCTGGTCGAGCGGATCAACCGGGAGCAGGGCCGCCTCGACGTCCTCGTCAACGACATCTTCGGCGGCGACCGGTATGCCGATTGGCAGCATCCGCTGTGGGAGCACGACCTGGCGGGCGGCCTACGCATGCTGCGGATGGGCGTCGACACCCACCTGATCACCAGCGCCACCGCCATCCCGCTCCTGCTGCGAGGAGAGGCCGGCCTGGTCGTGGAAGTGACCGACGGCACCAGCGAATTCAACTCGCGGGTCCGTCCCGGAGTGGGCTTCTACTACGACCTGGTCAAGGCGAGTGTCGATCGGATCGTCAAGGGGCTGCATCACGAGCTGCGGGAGCAATCGACCGACGTCGTCGGCGTGACGCCGGGCTGGCTGCGTTCGGAGCAGATGCTCGAGCACTTCGAGGTCACCGAGCAGACCTGGCGAGATGCCCTCGAGAAGGTGCCGGGCTTCGGGATCTCGGAGTCGCCGACCTATCTGGGCAGGGGAGTGGCCGCGCTCGCGGCCGATCCGACGGCAGGCCGGTTCGCGGGGACGGTCGTGACGTCGCGGCAGTTGGCGGATGCCTACGACCTGAGCGATACCGACGGCTCACGCCCGGACTGCTGGGGGCTCATCGAGCGCTACGGCCTCGAATACGACGGGGCGCAGGGCATCTCCGAGTTCCGGTGATGCGGACCGCTCGGCGGTCAGCGCAGAGCGGCGACACGCGAGAGCTCGTGGGCGAGCACGACATAGGGCGCGGAGATCGTGAGCAGGGACGTGTCGGCGACGCCACCGATCGTTGCAGATCCCCCGAGATCGTGCGTGTTGCGGCATTTCGTCTTGAGGCAGGTGCGGATCGACGTGGTGTGAAGCGGCGTGCCGGACGCGTCGAAGGTCGTGATCTTCACGCGCTTCTTGGTCTGGGCCATCGCATAGCCACGGGTGTGGTGATCCGAACCGAGATCGTAGGTGTGATGCCCAACGGGAGGTGACACCGTCCATGCGGCACGGCCGGTGCGGGCATCGAGGGCTCGGATCCGCTCGTCGTTGAGCAACACGAGGCCCTTCATCCAGGTCATCCCTTCGGGATGGGCCGAGCGATGCCGCCAGAGTTGCGTGCCGGACGTGCTGTCGAAGGCGAGGAGACCCTCGGGCTCGCGGTGGCCGGGCGCCGACCACCATCCGTCGACGTGCAGGACGACGGTGTGACCGACCTGGACGGCGTCGTCGATGGACGCGATGTCGGTGGATGCCGGGAACCGATGTGACCAGATGGCCTTCCCGGTGCGCAGCGAGCGCCCGACGGCGACGTCGTCGTCCGTGTGTGCGCAGCCCGGTCCGGCGATGAACATCGTCGTGGTCGTCGTCATGTTGCGATAGCACTGGCCGCGCACAGACCGCCGCCACGTGTCGGAACCGTCCCGCGCGCTCCAGCCGAGGACGACATGGGACTCGTTCTGCTGCAGCAGGATGCCGCCGTCTCCGGCAGCGACCGCCTCTGCCGACGTACGCCGACTCCAGCGCCGATCGCCGGTCGTCAGGTCGAGGGCGACGATCTCATAGAGATGACGCTCGTCCAGTTCGACGGAGGCGACCAACAGGTTGTCGGAGGTGTCGACGACGACGTTGTCGACGGGCCCGTCGTCGCGCCGGTAGTGCCACCGCTCGTGGCCGGTCGACGCGTCGACGACGACGATGCCTTCGCCGGGGTTGGACGCGCCGTCGCCGTCACCCAACAGCACGACATACGGTCCGGCGGCGATGGCGCCGTCGGCGGGGCGGGACCAGGCGATCTTCCTCGGGGCGTCGGGCCCCGACGGGGGCAATACGGAGTCGGGTCCGCTCGTCGTGGTCGCATCTACGTGTCGCCAGGACACCCACCATCGTGCGCCGAGCGGTGTGGCGATGGCTCCGACGGCGAGCACGATCGCGGCGAAGACCACGTGTCGGCGGGCGAACAGCACCCCTGCGTCGCGGTGCGGAGGATCGTCGGCCGGGGTATAGGGCCGCCTGCGATGGGTGTAGGCCGTGATGGTCAGCACCAGGGTCGCCGCCGCGGCCAGGACGGCCGTCGTGAGCAGACCCCTGCCCGCACGGGATCCGAGATGCAACGTGGAGGCGACCGCGAGGATCGCCCCGAGACCGCAGAAGGTCGCGGCCCAAGCGGCGCAGCGGGCCACCGTCTCGATCGTGTCCGCTCGCCAATGTCGGGCAACGGTGACCGTGCCGAGGACGAAGGCGACGGCCGTGACCACCACCGTGATGCGGACCCAGGTCAGACCGGCGCCCGAGTCGCGGCCGGTGAACAGCAACGGGCCCGCAGTGCGACCCGCTTCGTCGTCGAGCCACGGCAGCCAGATCGCGGTGAACAGGCAGGCGACCGCGATGACCGACAGGGTGTGCACGGCTCGGGTCATCGGCAAAAGCGTAAGGCATCGCTGGGTCGCCGCGTGCTGATGATCGGGTCCCCTTTGTGCCTTCTCGCGTGTTCTAACCCACCACTCGCGTGTTCTAACCCACCACTCGCGGTCAGTGGCCGGTGAGCCAGGAGAGCAGGGTGCCCAGGTGGGCGGGGCGACCGGTGAGGTGCTCCTCGTGATCGGCCAGGGTCGCCACCTGCAGGCCGGCGTTGATGCCCAGCCAACGCAGCGGTTCCGGCTTCCAGGAGCGAGAGTGGTGCTGCACCCAGGGCAGCGACGCCAGGCGGGTATGCCGACCGGTGACGAGCTCGGTGATCGTGCGGCCGGACAGGTTGGTCAGGGCGACCCCGTCCCCGACATAGCCACCGGCCCAACCCAGGCCGGTCGCCGGGTCGTGGCCGACCCCGGGTCGCCAGTCGCGGGGGATGCCGAGGGCGCCGCCCCACGCGTGGGTGAAGCGCACTCCGTCGAGGGCCGGGAACATCTCGCGCAGCGACGTGCGCAACGCCTCGAACACCTTCGGGTCCTCGTCGAACGCGTCGCGGATGCCCGAGCGGAAGTGATAGGGCGCCCCTCGGCCGCCGAAGACGAGCCGGTCGTCGACGCTGCGCTGCCCGTAGACGATGACATGCCGATGGTCGCTGAAGGTCTCACGGCCCGCGAGACCGATCCGGTCCCAGCGGTCCTGGCCGAGTGGCTCGGTCGCGACCACGAGGGAGTAGACCGGCGCAACCCGCCGAGTCGTGCCGGGCAGCGTGGCGGTCCAGGCCTCGGTGGCCCGGATGACGTGGCGGGCCCGCACGCTCAGGCCTTCCCGGGTGTGGACCACGCCCGGGTCGATGCGCGCGGCCGCCGTGCGTTCGGCGATCCGGCCGCCGTAGCGTTCGACCGCGTCGGCGAGGCCGGTCACCAGGCGATAGGGATGCACCCGGGCGCAGTGCGGGTTGTAGGTCGCCCCGAGGGTCCTCGTCGCCGCGAGCCGGGCGCTCGCCTCGTCCCGGTCCAGCCACCGGGTGCCCAGGCCCCACCGGTTCGCGTGATGCACCTCCGCCTGCGCCCGGGCACGCTGGGCTTCGCTGCGCGCCACCACGATCGTCCCGCCCTGACGGAACCCGCAGTCGATCGACTCGGCCCGGGCCACGCGGCCGACCTCCTCGACGCTCTCGCGCAGGGCGACGAACTGATCGCGGGCGGCGTCCTCCCCATGGCTCTTGGCGAGGGTCTCTGGGGCCGCGGGATACAAGGCCGAGACCCAGCCGCCGTTGCGGCCGCTCGCACCGAACCCGACGTGCTCCGCCTCGAGCACCAGGACCGACAGCGACGGGTCCGCCTGCAAGAGGTAGTAGGCCGACCATAGGCCGGTGAATCCGCCTCCCACGATGCACACATCGGCCGTGGTGTCGGCCTCGAGAGCGGGCCGCGCGGCGGTCGGCGAGGGAGCGGTGTCCCACCACAGAGGTCGTGCCGTCATGGCTCGATGGTCCCGCACGGCTGCGATCGCACACAAGATGCCGACGGAATCAGCGCTGAATGGCGAAACAGTAGCGGATTCAGAAGTCCTTATCGGCATACAGATATCAATTTCGTTGTTACTGCGGAGTCAACCTACGAAAAGCCTTGCGGAAAAGGGTGAGTGATGTCACTCTGGGGCTCGTGGACAGCGAGTCAGGATCGAGAGAGCGATGACATGACCCAACCATCCGAGCAGGTATCCACGGGCACGCCGGCCCCCGCCGCCGGCGACACCACGACGGCGCCCTCGACCGACCACGCCGCGGCCATCGAACTGGTCGGCATCGCCAAGCGATTCCCCGCCCACGGCGGGCTGGTCACCGCGGTGGACGGGGTGGACCTGGTCATGGGGGAAGGCGAATTCTTCTCGCTCCTCGGGCCGTCCGGCTGCGGCAAGACGACGACCCTGCGCATGATCGGAGGATTCGAGGAACCCACCGAAGGGCAGATCCTGCTCTACGGCGAGGACGTCGTCGGCATCCCGCCGAACCAGCGCGACGTCAACATGGTCTTCCAGTCCTACGCCCTCTTCCCGCACATGTCGGTCTTCGACAACGTGGCGTTCGGGTTGCGTCGCAAGTCGGTCGCCAAGGATGAGATCCGCACACGGGTGAACGAGATGCTCGAGCTGGTGGAGCTGGGCGGCAAGGCGGACCGGCGCCCGAAGGCTCTCTCCGGCGGCCAGCAGCAACGCGTCGCGCTGGCTCGTGCCCTGGTGAACCGGCCCCGAGCGCTCCTGCTGGACGAGCCCCTGGCCGCGCTGGACGCCAAACTCCGGCAGTCGATGCAACTCGAGCTCAAGCGCATTCAGCGGGATGTGGGCATCACGTTCGTGTTCGTGACCCACGACCAGAGCGAGGCGCTCACCATGTCCGACCGCCTGGTGGTGATGAACCAGGGGAGGGTCGAGCAGACCGGGGCGCCGCGCGACGTCTATGAACATCCGCGGACCCGATTCGTCGCCGGATTCATCGGCACATCCAACATCCTGACCGGCACCGTGCAGTCGCTCGAGCGCGACGTCGCCCACCTCGACGTCGCCGGCGCCGAACAACTCACGGTCCCGGACGCGACGGCAGCCGGTGCCCGTGTGCACGAGTCCTTGGACGTGACGGTGCGACCCGAGAAGATCTCGATCAGCCATGCTCAGCCCGACCCGGGACGCTGCATGCTCCACGGCCAGGTGCACGAAGTCATCTATGTCGGCACCTCGACGCAATATGTCGTGCGGGCATCCGACGACGTCTCGATGATGGTGTTCGTCCAGAACTCCGACAGCAGCAGCGACGTCGCCGCACAAGGGGACCGGGTATGGCTGTCCTGGCGCCCCGAACACTCCCTCGCCCTGGCGGCCTCGCCCGCCGACGCCGAGCCCGCGACACCGTAGGCATACCGCTCCACGCCCCTGGAGGATCGATGACCACTCCCGATGACCACCGCCCGGTCGGCCCGGACGATCCGGCCGGTCTGTCCATGCCGATGCTGCGCGGGCTGACCCAGCGGCGTCTCACCCGCCGGGGCGCACTGCAGCTCGGCGGGGCCTCGATGCTCGCGTCGGCACTGGCCGCGTGCAGCATCCCGGGCAAGAAGGCCGATGCCGGAGGCGGCGGCGCCGAGGCCGCCGAGGACTTCTGGTCGACCCAGAAGAAGCACGGCACCGTCCGATGGGCCAACTGGCCGCTCTATATCGACATCAGCGACAAGAACAAGAGCGATCACCCCACCCTCGACCACTTCACGAAGAAGACCGGCATCCACGTCAAATACTTCGAAGTGATCCAGTCCGATGCCGACTTCTTCGCGCAGATCCGGCCGGCGCTGCAGGCGGGCCACGACTGCGGCTACGACTTCGGCATCGTGCAGAACGACCAATACCTCCTGCAATACATCGAACTGGGCCTCCTGCGCGAACTCGACCAGAGCCGCATGACCAACTTCTACGCCCACGCCGGGCGCAAATACCTCGCCCGCAGCTACGACCCCGGCAACCGGTGGTCGATGCCGTGGCAGGCCGGCTTCACCGGCATCGGGTATTCGCTCGACCACATCAAGCGACCCATCACCAGTTGGGACGACCTGGCCGACCCGAAGTTCAAGGGGAAGGTCGGCCTGCTCGGCAACACGGTCGACCTGCCCAACGCGGCGCTGCTGGCGGTCGGGGCGGACCCGGAGAAGGCCACTCCGGCGGACTGGCGCAAGGCGGCCAAGTGGATCGAGAAGATCAAGCCCAACGTGCGCAAGTTCTACGGTCAGGATTACATCTCGGCACTGACCAAGGGCGACATCTGGATCGGGATGTCGTATTCCGGTGACATCTACCAGTCGAACCTGTCGGGAGCGAACCTGAAGTTCGTCATGCCCAAGGAGAAGGCGACGCTGTGGATCGACAACATGATCCTGTATCGCACGGCGAAGAACCCGGTGGATGCCATGGAGCTGATGAACTTCTACTACGAGCCGAGGCAGGCGGCCCTGCTCACCGAATACGTCAACTACATCACGCCGGTCCCCGACGGGAAGGGTTTCATTCTCGATGACGCCAAGGCGGCGAAGAAGCCGAAGGACGCGGAGTACCTTCGAGGGTTGACCAAGAGCTTCGCGGTCTTCCCGACGCCCGAGGACTACGGCAAGTCCGCGCTGGGGCGGATCCCCTCTCCGGAAGAACTCACGGAGTGGAACCACATCTTCGAGCCCACCTTCCAGTCATGACCGCGCAGACACGGACCCGCCGGCGCCGGCAGGGATTCTGGGGCCCCTACCTACAGATCCTGCCCGGCACCACCTGGATGGTCATCTTCTTCATCATCCCGATGCTGTTCATGCTCGGAGTCTCCTTCATGCAGGGCGACCTGTTCAACGGGTTCACCCAGACCGGGCATTGGCAGAACTACACCGAGCTGCTGAGCACCTATCACTCGCAACTGATCCGGTCGCTGGTCTACGGCCTCATCACGACCCTGGCGACGATCGTCATCGCCTACCCGGTCGCCTACTGGATCGCGTTCCACGCGGGACGGCGCAAGTCGGTCTACCTCTTCTTGATCCTGCTGCCGTTCTTCGTCACCTTCGTGCTGCGCACCATCTCCTGGAAGTTCCTCCTGTCGGACGGCGGAGTCCTGCTCGGTCCACTGAAGTCGATCGGTCTGCTGCCGGACAGCTTCCACGTGCTCGCGACCGGATTCGCCGTGATCGCGGGATTGACCTACAACTTCCTGCCGTTCATGATCCTGCCGATCTATGTCTCGCTGGAACGCCTCGATCCGGCGCTGATCGAGGCAGGCTCCGACCTGTATGCCGGGGGCCCGAGCATCTTCCGCCGGGTCATCTTCCCGCTGTCCATGCCAGGAGTGTTCGCCGGTGTGCTGCTGACCTTCGTGCCCGCCGCATCGGACTACATCAATGCGGGCATCCTCGGCGGCACCCATCAGGTGATGATCGGCAACATCATCGAGACCCTCTACATCACCAACAGCCAGTATCCGGGCGGAGCGGCCCTCAGTTTCGTGCTGCTGGCGATCCTGTTGGCCGGCGTGCTGATCTACGCGCGATTGCAAGGCGTCGACGAAGTGATGGAGGCGGCCGCCGCATGACGACCGATACCGTGCAGAAGAGCAGTGGACCGGTGCCGACCCGCCCGAGCGGCGCGCGTGCGGCCAAGCCCCGTGCGAAGGGGCGGGTCCTCCACGTCATCACCTGGATCGTGATCGCCTGGCTGTCCTTGCCGATCCTGGTGATGATCGCCTTCGGATTCAACAACCCCACCGGCCGATACAACTTCGTATGGCACGGATTCACGTTCAAGTGGTACCGCGAGCTGTTCGCCATCCAGGACCTCACCCAGGCCCTGATCAACTCGATCACGATCGCGATCATCGTCACGATCGTGGCGACCATCCTGGGCACATTCATCGGGCTCGCGCTGGGCAAGTCACGCTTCCGGGGGCGTTCGGTGATCGACCTGCTGCTGTTCGCCAACATCGCCGCGCCCGAGATCGCGATCGGCGCGGCACTGCTGTCGCTGTTCGTCTCGCTGAGCGTCTCGCGCGGCTACTGGACGATCGTCGTGGCACACATCATGTTCGACCTGGCCTACGTCGCCATCACCGTGCGGGCCCGCACCGCCGGATACGACAACTCGCTGGAGGAGGCCGCGCACGACCTCGGTGCCGGAAGTTTCACCACCTTCCGGCTCGTCACACTCCCGGTGATCATGCCCGGTGTGATCGCCGGTGCCCTGCTGGCCTTCGCGCTGTCGATCGACGACTTCATCATCACCCAGTTCACCGCCGGCCAGACCCTCACCTTCCCGCTGTGGGTCTGGGGCTCGAGCCGCGTCGGCACGCCTCCGCAGGTCAACGTGATGGGCACGCTGATCTTCGTCTTCGGTCTGTGCCTGGCAGCGGGCAGCGTCATCGCGAGCCGACGCAAGAAGGATTGAGCTGCACAGGCCGGACCCGCTCGCGGCCGCGGCATCGGTTGGCTTCGCAGCACGGTGGCTCTAGGCTGAGCCTTTTCGTCGTGATGGCACAGGGGTGTGTACGGTCATGTCCTTCCTCGGCCGGTTCGGTGGGCGTGCGGGCCGACCCTGGCGCCTGGCTCTGATCGCGCTCGCGGCCGGCGCGCTCGTCTGGGGTCTCGGGCGCGGCGGCGAGGACTCGCCGAGCTTCGCCGACCGGCTGCGAGGCATCGACGGGGTGGCGTCGGTGAAGTCCGGACCGCACGGCGCCTACGTCGCGACCGTCGAGCGCCCGACGAGGTCGGCACGCCTTGCCACCGTCATCGACGAGCTCGGACCGATCATCGAGGGGCCACACCCCGCCGGGGGCGTCGTGCTCGCCGTGGGCGATGTCGAGGTCCGTCGACCCGTCGCCATGGCGAAGGTCTTCACCGACACGCGTGCGGGTGCTCGCGCCATCGTCACCGCGACCCGCAACGACGACGTGGAGTCGGTCTCGTTCATGGCCCACGAGATGCGCATCAGCGTGGCGCCGCATCGCGACATGCTCGCGGTGGCCGACTCCGTGCTGCGCACCATCGCGCGGGCCGGCGGCGCGGAGGGCGACGTGGCGTGGGACGCCATCCTGTCCGTGACCGACGGCGTCCGGAAGGACGACGACGTGTGGCACGTGCAGATCGGTCTGGGGGACGTCGAGTCGACGAGCAGCACGGTGCATCGGCTGCAGAAGACCCTGAAGCGCCGAGGCGGCCGGCTCCTGACGTGCTATGTCGGCCAGGGTGATCACATCAGCGTCACCGCGGAGGCGACGACGCGACGCCGGCTCCCGGCGATGCGCAACGCGGTCCGGTCGGTGCTGCCCGACGGGGCCGAGGTGACCGTCGCCGTCGATGGTGTGCAGGTCTCGGGCGATCGCCCGAAGCAGGCCCTGGCGCAGGTGCGCCGGTTGGAGCGTGCCGGCGCGTCGGTCTCGAAGATCACCCTGTCCACCGACCCCGAGCAGACCGACCGCCTGGTCGCGGCGGTCGACGGGGGCGGCACCGCACAGATGACCACTGTGCTCTCGCAACTCGGACGCTCCGACGGCCTCCCCGCCGACACCCGGGTCGAGCTGACGCTCGACCGGTACGGCAGCATCCGACCCGCGATGGACCTCACCGGGCGAGCCCGGCAGCTGGCGAGTTTCGCCCGGCCGCTCGTCGCGCTCGCGGACGCGGGATACCGCGTGGTGTTCGAGCACTCCGGATCCGGCACGACGCGTTGGCCGAAGGCGGACGGCGTCATCGCGGTCTTCCCGACCGGCGACGACGAGGGGTCGACCATCAACCTGACCAGGACGCCGGACCGCCAGGATCTCGTCGACACGCTGCGATCGCACCCCTGGCCGGGCACGGTGGTCTTGCAGATCTACGGCCTCACCGGTGACTATGACCAGTCGCACAAGGACTACTACGGCCTGAGGTTCGCGTCGACGGCGGACGGCAAGGCCCGCAAGGAGCTCCTGCCCGGCCAACTGCGCACGGATCAGCCGGAACTGTCGCACAGCTTCGCGATGTCGTTCCTTCGTGCATGGAACGACACCGCGGGCTAGCGTCGTCGCCGGCCGGCCGTCTCAGGCCGCGGCGGCCGGCGGCTCGTCCGGCGGGGCCCCGGGTCGGTCAGGTCCCGCCCGTCGCGCGTCATCATCACGCACGCGAGCAGCGCGGCCAGCGCGAGCGCCGCCATCACGACGCCCATCCCGGTGCTCTGACGCATACCGCCCAGGCCGACCAGCACGGGCGAGAGCGCGCCGAGCAGGAACTGGAACGTGCCGAGGAGCGCCGACGCCGTGCCCGCCTGCGAGCCGTGGTGAGCCAGCGCGAGCGCGGTCGCGTTGGGGCCGACCAGCCCGATCGTCGCGACGGCACCGAACAGGGTCACCAGGATCGCCCACAGAGGGCCGTGGTTCGCCACCAGCAGGACACCGACCGCGCTGATCGCCTGGATCGAGACACCGGTCAGCAGGAGCGTGCCGGCGCGGACCCGGCCGACGAGTCGGCCACTGAGCTGGGCGCACGCGACGATGCCCAGGGCGTTGGCCCCGAACACCAGGCTGAACTGTTGCGCCGACAGACCGTGCATCTGCTGCAGCACGAACGGGGAAGCCGAGATGTAGGCGAACATCGCCCCCATGCTCAGCCCGACGGCGAGCAGATAGCCGAGAAAGGCACGTTCGGTGCACAAGGCACCGAACGTGCGCAGCGTGCGCGGGATGTTGCCGGGATGGCGCCGCGCCACCGGCAACGTCTCGGGCAGCCACGCGATCACCGCGATCAGCAACAGCGACCCGAGGACCGCCAACACCACGAACACCCACCGCCACGAGCCGAACCGCAGGATCTGACCGCCGATGACCGGCGCCAGGATCGGTGCGAGACCGTTGATCATCATCACCATCGCGAACAGCTTCGCCATGGCGGGGCCCTCGCGGAGGTCACGGATGACGGCGCGCGCGATGACGATGCCGGCCGCACCGGCCAGGCCTTGTAGCAGCCGCATCGCGATGAGCACGTAGACCGACGGGGCGATCGCGCACAGCAGGGAGGCCACGGCATACACGACGAGGCTGACCAGCAGCGGACGCTTGCGCCCGACACTGTCGCTGAGCGGACCCGCGAAGGTCTGGCCGAGCGCCAACCCGACCAGGCACCCGGTCAAGGTCAACTGCACCTGCGTGTCACCGGTCGCCAGGTCGTCGGTGATCGTCGGCAACGAGGGGAGGTACATGTCGATCGACAACGGACCGAAGGCACTCAAACCACCGAGCACCACGAGCACGGCCAACGTGCGTGACCTGGCGGCCTCGGCCGGCGGGGCGGCGGTCATGGATCTCCTCACAAGCGATGGGGCACTCAATCTTCGGTGATCGAGTCGCCTCGGACCAAACCCGGCCCACCATCCGGCGGCCGCGCGGTTGCTGCGGCACGCGCACCGGCGGCTACCGTGTGAGACGAACCGTGGCCCTGTGAGACGAAGGACGAGCATGAAACTGGCAGAGCAGATCGTGCGTCAACTGCAGGCCGTCGGGGTGCGCCGCATCTACGGCATCGTGGGTGACAGTCTCAACCCGATCGTCGATGCGGTGCGCAAGACCGGCGGGTCCGCCGAGGGTGGCATCGACTGGGTGCACGTGCGTCACGAGGAGGCCGCCGCGTTCGCCGCGTCGGCCGACGCCCAGTTGACCGGGGAACTGGCCGTGTGCGCCGGGTCCTGTGGCCCGGGCAACCTGCACCTGATCAACGGGCTCTACGACGCGAACCGCACCGGTGCACCGGTCCTGGCCATCGCGAGTCACATCCCGAGTTCACAGATCGGGCAGGGCTACTTCCAGGAGACCCACCCCGACCGGCTGTTCACCGAATGCTCCGTGTATTCCGAACTGATCAGCACGCCGACCCAGTCGCCGCGTGTCGTGCACGGCGCCATCCAACACGCCCTCGGGCGCGGCGGCGTCTCGGTCGTCACCCTGCCCGGGGACATCGCCGACCTCGACGCCGTCGGTGAGCCCGCGGCATACCAGCACGTGCGGCGCGGCCAGATCGTGCCGGACACCGACACCGTCCGCGCCCTCGCCGACGCGATCAACGAGGCCGAGAAGGTCGCGATCTTCGCGGGCATCGGCGTACAGGGCGCGCACGACGAGGTCATCGAGCTCGCCGAGTTGATCGGGGCGCCGATCGGCCACTCGCTGCGGGGCAAGGACTTCATCCAATACGACAACCCGTATGACGTCGGGATGACCGGGCTGCTCGGCTACGGTGCGGCCGCCGACGGCATCGAGGGCGCCGACCTGCTGCTCATGCTGGGCACCGACTTCCCCTACGACCAGTTCCTGCCCGGCGTGCGCACCGCCCAGGTCGACACCCGGCCGGAGGTGCTCGGCCGCCGCACCGACGTCGACCTGCCCATCCATGGCGAGGTGCTGCCGACACTGACGGCGCTCATGCCGCTCGTGCAGCGCAAGCAGGGCCGCAAGTTCCTCGAGCGCATGCTCAAGAAGCACGACAAGCTGATGAACAAGGCCGTCGGTGCCTATACGAAGAACGTCGAGACCAAGCAGCCGATCCACCCGGAGTTCGCCGCCTCGGTGCTCGACGGCGTCGCCGCCTCCGATGCGATCTTCACCGCGGACACCGGTATGTGCAACGTGTGGACCGCACGCTATATCAACCCGCTCGGCACCCGCCGGCTCATCGGCTCGTTCCTGCACGGGTCGATGGCCAACGCGCTGCCGCAGGCCATCGGAGCGCAGTTCGCCTACCCTGACCGGCAGGTCGTCGCCGTATGCGGTGACGGCGGCCTGTCCATGCTGCTCGGCGACCTGTTGACCGCCAAGACCTACGATCTGCCGATCACCGTCGTGCTGTTCAACAACTCGACGTTGGGGATGGTCAAACTCGAGATGCTCGTCGACAAGCTGCCCGACTTCGGGGTGGACGTGCCCGATGTGGACTATGCGGCCATCGCCCAGGCGATGGGATGGACGTCGGTGCGGGTCACCGACCCGCGCCAACTCGAGGGCGCGATGGCCGACGCGCTCGCGGTGAAGGGGCCGTCGCTGGTCGACATCGTGACCAATCCGCATGCGCTGTCGATCCCGCCGAAGGTCAGCTCGGATCAGGTGTTCGGCTTCGCGACCGCGGTCAGCAAGATCGTGCTCAACGGTGGTGCGGGAGAGGCGGTTTCGATGGCACGCTCGAACTTCCGCAACATTCCCCGCGGCTGAGGCGCGCCCCTGCGCGAGGCAATGGGGGCACCTCCCGCATGGAGCGAAGCGCGCGGGGGAGCGAGGCCCTACCCCGGCCGGTCGAGTAGGGCGGAGGAGCGAAGCGGGGGGAGCCCGTATCGAGGCCCCGTCGGCTGGTCGAGTAGGCGAGCCCCCTGGGGGCGAGCCGTACCGATGCCCTACCCCGGCCGGTCGAGCCGGGCCCGTGCAGCGTCCCTTTACCGGCCGGTCGAGTAGGCCGAGCGCCCCGGCGCGAGCCCGTATCGAGGCCTGGTGAGATGAGGCTGGGACGGGCTGGCTATCGAGTGGCTATCCCGTGTTGGGGTATCCGGGTGGTGCGCCGGGTCCTCGGATGAGCGGGTCGTCTGGTTCGAGGGGTTGGGTGGGCATCCGTCCGGGCGTCAGGTCCCAGATGACTGTGGTGTCGGTGATCCAGGGGAGGTAGCCCTTGGCGTGCACGATGTGGTGATGCCGCGAGCACAACAGGGTGCCGTTGAGCTTGTCCGACAGGCCCCCGACCCACCACGGGATCGCGTGATGCGCCTCGGTCCACGGCGCGGGACGGTCACAGCCAGGGAAAGAACATCCTTGGTCGCGTCGGGTGATCGCGGCGCGGGTGGCGGAGGCGAACGGGCGCGTCGCGCGACCTACATCCAATGGTTGCGAATCCGTGCCGAGCACCATCGGGGTGATCTGCGCGGAGCAGGCCATGGTGCGGGCCGTGCCGGCGTCGATGACCTGCCCGAAACTGGTGGTCGCATACCCCGCATTGGACAACGACCCGATCAACACACTCAGCGGCAGGGTGATGGTCGCCTTGACCGGCGACCTGCCCGCATCACTACTACTGGCCCGCGCGGCGGCGCCAATGAGTTCCATGAGGGCGTCGGCGCGGCGTTTACCGACCGGACGCCAATCAATCCCCTTCTGACTGCTACCACCGCTGCTGCTACCACTGGTGGCGCTGCTGTCACTCTCGCTGCTGGTGGCGCTGCTGTTGGTGCCGCTGGTGGTGTTGTCACTATCGGTGCCGTCGCTGTCGGTGCTGCTGTCGTCACTGTTGTCACTGTCGGTGTTGTGCCAGGCGTCCAGGGCGTCGCTGGGTGGGTGGGTGTCTCCGTCGGGCGTGGTCCCCGGTCGCGGTGCGGCGAGGGCTTCGATGGCGGCGGTGAACGTGGCCGCGTCCCCGGCCGACAAGTCCCCCTGGATCCGGGTCAAGCCCGAGGGTAGGTCCCACCAGGAGAGGGTCTCGGCGGTGCGGGCGCGGTTCTCGTCCTCGGGCAGGCGGTCCCCGCCACGCAGGCTGACCAGCCCGTCCGCCAACGTGATCAGGTCCTTGGCGGGGCGGCGGGTCGCCACGGCCAGGAAATACCCGAGCATGTCGTACCACGTGAACCGCGGTAGCAAGGGGTGGACGCGTTGAGCCTCCCGTACCGCGATCTGCATGCCGCGCACGGTGACGATCCCCGCATCCAACACGCCAGCTAATGCCGGGTGTTTGGGGTCGCGGATGATCTCCGCGACCCGGGCGATGCGTGCGGCTTGTCCGGGTTCCATCGACGGATACTTGACCCGCAGCCACTGGGTCGGGGTCGCGGCGCTCGAGTCGGCGACCACGCCGCGGTCGATCGCCTCGGCCAGCAGGAACACTTGGGCGCGTTCGATCCGGGCACCCAGGTCGAGCAGGACGTCCATCATCGCGTCGACCCGCTCACCGGTCAGTTCATGCATGCCGTGCACCAGCGCGTCGACCTGACGGCTCAGGTCCTCGATCGCCGAGGCCGCATCACGCCCCGCACCCGGGGGCCCCGAGGTGAGTGCCGCCCTCGCCGTCGAGCCACCGGCGAGCACGCCCGCGTCGGTGGCGGGGTCGTCGGGTTCGAACGGGGCCAGGTCCAGGGGCTGGAACTCGTCGTCCAGCATGTCCAGGGCTGCCTGGTCCGGCTCTGGTGCCTCGAAAGCGTTTCCCCTGTGTCCCATGCTCCATT
>CAZMLG010000041.1:0-21049 GCA_964566985.1 uncultured Intrasporangiaceae bacterium | reverse complement strand
ACGGCGGCGTGCTTCGCCTCGGCCGGTTCGGTCCAGTCGAGGAGGGACTCGGCGATGAGCGACAGCGGCCGTCCGAGATCGGCGGCGATGGTGTCGACCCGCTCGGACAGTTCTTCCAGGAACGTGCGTGCACGCCCGTCGTGCAACTCGTGCACGGCATCGAGCCGGAGCGCGTCGAGGTGGAAGTCGCGCAGCCACATCGACGCGTTGTCACCGAAGTATCGGCGGACCTCGTCGCTGCCGGGGCCGTCCAGGTTGACCGCGGCACCCCACGGGGTCGCGTAGCGATCGGTGAAATAGGGCCCGAAATCCCCCAGATAGTTGCCGCTCGGCCCGAGGTGGTTGTAGACGACGTCGAGGCAGACGGCCAACCCGCGGCGGTGGCAGGCGTCGACGAGGCGTTGCAGACCGGCGGGCCCACCGTAGGCCGGGTGCACGGCATACGGGCAGACGCCGTCATAACCCCATCCACGGGAGCCGGGGAACGTCGCCACCGGCATGATCTCGACCATCGTGACCCCCAGCGACACCAGATGGTCGAGCCGCTGGACGGCACCATCGCAGGTGCCCTCGGGAGTGAACGTGCCCAGGTGCAGCTCGTAGATGACGGCGTGGTCCAGATCGCTTCCGCCCCAGCGCTCGTCGCCCCACGAGTGAGCATCCAGATCGACGACTTCGGAGCGCTCGTGCGGACCGTCCGGCTGACTGGCCGACCGGGGGTCCGGACGCTCGGGTCCGCCGTCGATCCGGAAGGCGTAGCGTGCGCCCGGCTCCGCGTCGGCCGTCGTCTGCCACCAGCCGCCACCGCAGGTGTCCATCGGCAGCCTCTGCCCGCCCAGCGCCAGATCGACCGTATGCCGTGCCGTCGGCGCCCAGACCGCGAACCTCATGGTTCGCGCTCCAACAACGCGACCGGCATGTGAGCGAAGAGGTCGCGGCAGAAGAGGGATCCGTCGCTGTCGTGCCGCAGGCCACCGAGGTGGTCGTGCCAACGCCCCGGCGGCACCGCGACGCGAGCGTCACGCCATCCTCCGGCGTGTTCGAGGCGTGCCGCGGCACGCGTCGCGACGACTGCGAAATCTGCGTCGGCGGCTCGGTCGAGGACGCGGGCGATGCCGCGGGGCCGCGGTGCGCGCAGGAACGCGATCGCGTGCTCGGAGTCCGTGTCCAGCCGCCGGTAGGCCGAGGTCGTCCCGAAGGTCTCCGGGTGGTCGCGTCGTGCTCGCAGCGCCCTGCTGGTCAGGTGAATCTTCTCCTCCTCCAGTGTCTCCCGCCGTCCCTGCGGCAGGTCCAGGATCTCCTCGAGGTGGGCGTAGTCCACGGGGCGTCGATTGTCCGGGTCGACCAGGGTGAGCACCAGGCCCTCGCAGCCCTGGTAGACGTCGGGGAGCCCGGTCATGGTGAGTTGCACGAGTTTGAGGGACAGGGTCGTCGCACGGATTGCGGCGGCGTTGCGGTCCAGCGTCTCGGCGAGCAGGTCGTGCAGCGGACCGTCGGTGCGCGTGTGCTGCGCGAACGCGATCACGCGCTCTTCGTATCCCTCGTCCACCCGGGTCCAGGCGGTGCGGGTCTTCGCCTCCCGCATCGCCTTGCGCAGGTAGCCTTCGAGGCGGTCGGCGCCGATGGGCATCGTGCCGAGGACGGTCTGCCAGATCAGGTGGGCCGTCGGCAGATCCACGCCGGCGCGGCGTGCCTCTTCCTGACACATCCGCGAGATCTGCTCCCACGCTCCGGTGTCGCCCATCACGGCGAGGAGGCGAGCGCGCACGTCCTCGCTTCGTTTGGTGTCGTGGGTGGTCAGCGTCGTCATCGTGCCCGGGCGGTGCGCCTCTTGCCATGCGCACCACTGGTGCAGGTCCGCGGCGTCGGCGGTGTCGAGCACGGTGGGGTCGCTGCCCACCTCGTTGAGCGGGAGGAAACGGTTCCATCGATAGAACGTCGTGTCCTCGACGCCCTTGGCCATTACCGGGCCCCAGGTTTGTTGCAGGCGAACCCCGAAGTCGGTGACCGCATCGTCGCTGTCGACGATGAGAGCGAGCGGGATCAGCGCCTCCAGTTCGGCGGCGAGGTCGGGGCGATGCGCCAGTGCTCTGGTGAATGCCGTCCGGAGGCGCTCCGTGGCCGCGTGGCCGATCCGTTCCTCCGGGCGCACGTAGGCGCGATAGACGTCGCCCGACACGAGGACTTCGGTCACGGCCTCTCGGACTCGCTCGGCGTCGAGGTCGGGCCGTGCCTCGCGGGCGCGTCGGGTGAGACGATCCACCTCGGGCGCGAGGGCGTCGTCGACGACCTCGCGTTTCGCGGAATCGACCACGTGCTCGTAGGACTCGTCGCCGACGCACCCTCGCCAGCACTCGTCGAGGACGGGGGCCGAGCGGGAGTCGAGCAGGCCGGCCTGGATCGCGGCGAGCGCGTCGTATCCGGTCGTGCCACGGCACTCCCAGTCGGCGGGGAGGCGTTCTCCGGACTCGAGGATCTTTTCGACCCAGATCGGGGTGTCCGGGGCGCAGGCCTGGGTCAACGCTCGAAGGTATCCGGCCGGGTCGGCGAGGCCGTCGGGGTGGTCGATGCGGAAGCCGTCGATCAGCCCGGCGTGGTGCAGCTCGAGCAGCAGGCGGTGGGTCGCCTCGAAGACCTCGGGCAGCTCGACACGCACGGCGATGAGGTCGTCGACCTCGAAGAACCTGCGGTAGTTGAGCACGTCGTCCTTGTCCCGCCACCAGGCGAGCCGGTAGTGCTGCCGCTGCAGGAGCTGGTCGAGGTCGTCGATGTCCTCGCTGCCGAGGGACAGCGGCCACATGTGGTCGAAATACCGAAGGACCGGACCGTCCTCGGTGTCGTCCCGGCGCAACTCGCCTCGCGCGATCACCTCGTCCAGCGGCCGACCGAGGACCGGTAGTCCGATCCGCCCGCCACCGGACTTCCAGTCGATGTCGAACCAGTCCGCGCTCGGGGCGTCCCGCCCGTCGCGCAGCACCTGCCACAGCGGGCGGTTGAGCGATTCGGGGGTCGGGATGGCCATGTGGTTGGGGACCACGTCGGCGACGATCCCCAGACCGTGGCGCCGTACCGTCGCCGCCAGGGACTCGAACCCGGTGCGGCCTCCCAACGCGGTGCTGATCCTGCCGTGGTCGACGACGTCGTATCCGTGGGTCGACCCCGGTGCGGCCTGCAGGATCGGGGACAGGTACAGGTGTGACACCCCCAGGTGCGCGAGGTGGGGCACCTGAGCCGCCGCATCGTCGAACCCGAAGCCGTCGTGCAACTGCAACCGGTAGGTGCTGGTGACGGACGTCATACGCCCATGATGCCGGGCCGGGGCCCCGGGCGGGTCAGCGGATGCCGGCCTGGTTCATCAGCCTCGACGACGCCGTGACGGGGATGATGGTGACCAGCAGCACGACGAAGATGACGACGTTGACCTCGGGCAGATGCTGGCCCAGGCGGATGGCACCGAACACCCACAGCGGGAGGGTGTTCTGGGCTCCCGCGGTGAACGTCGTGACGATGATCTCGTCGAACGACAGGGCGAAGGCGAGTAGTCCGCCCGAGACCAGCGCGGTGCTGATCATGGGCAACGTGATGCGACGGAAGGTCTGGAACGGTGAAGCGCCGAGGTCCTGCGGATGGCGGTGACCGCCCCCACCGCCGGGCCGTCCGATCGGGAGGTCGAAGGCAACCAGATCCTCCTGTGTGCCGACATGGGTCTGGCCGTCGTCACCGGGCCCGTCGTGCAGGGCTGACCGGTCAGTCCGGCCAGTCGGGCCGGCGCTTCTCGAGGAAGGCCTGCATGCCCTCGCGCGCGGCAGGGGTCTGTGAGGCCTCGGCCATCACGCGCACGGCGAGCGCGTAGGCGTCGTCCTGACCGAGTGATTCCTGAGCGTAGAGGGTCTGCTTGCCCAGCGCCTTGGAACCGGTGCTGCCCTTGGTCACGCGCATCAGCAGATCGTGCACGGCCTCGTCAAGTCGATCGCCTGGGACCACCTGGTTGACCAGCCCCCAGTCGAGGGCGGTGTGCGCCGGAATCACGTCGCCGGAGTAGGCCATCTCGTTGGCGCGTTTGCGGCCGATGTCGCGCGCGATGGCGACCATCGGCGTGTGACAGAACCACCCACCCTTGCCACCGGGTGCGGCGAAACCGGCCGCCTCGGACGCCACGGCGAGATCACAGCTGGCCACCAGCTGGCACCCGGCCGCCGTGGCCAGCGAATGCACGCGCGCCACGACGGGTTGGGGCACCGCCTGGATGAGGTTCATCAGTTCGGTGCACGTGTCGAGCAGCGAGCGCACCTGCTGCAGATCGGCCGAGACGACGTCCGCGAAGTCGTGGCCGGCGCTGAAGACCTTGCCGTTGCCGGCCAGCACGATCCCGCGGGCATCGCCCTCTCCGGCCTGGGTGAAGGCCTCGATGAGGTCTTGCATGTGCTCCCGTGACAGCGCGTTGCGCCGTTCGGGCCGGTTCATGGTGATGGTGGTGAAGTCGCCGTCGCGGGTGACCAGCACATTGTCTGACACGAGGACTCCTTTGTCCGGTATGCCGTGGCTCACCACCACCGTATCCCCGGTGGGAGCACCTCAGCTCAACACGTCGACCTGCTCGTGATCTCGGATGCCGCGTGCCAGAGACGCCAGGTGGGTGCGGGTGTCGCCGAAGGTGTGCTCGATCGCGGTGAGGCGGCCGGTGAGGTGCCCCACGGCATACTCGGCGGTCATCGCGATCCCACCGTGCAGTTGGATCGCCTCTTGCCCGATGTGACGTCCCGCCTGCCCGACGATCACCTTGAGACGGGACACGGTGTCGCGGTCGTCGGGGTCCTCGCCGAGTTGCATGGCGCCGTAGAAGACCGTGCTGCGCGCGAGTTCGAGCGACACATACATGTCGGCGGCGCGCTGGGTGAGCGTCTGGAACGTCATCAGTGGCACGCCGAACTGCTTGCGGGTCTTGAGGTATTCGACCGTGCCGGCCAGTGCCGCATCCATCGCTCCGAGCGCTTCGCCGGCGAGCGCGACCGTCCCGAGGCCGACCGCGCGGGACAGCGCGGCGGGTGTGTCGTCCGGCGGGACGAGCAGGGTCGCGGGGGTGTGCCCGAGTGCCACCTCGGGCCCGCGGGCACCGGGGGAGTCGACGAGGAAGACGGCCAGGCCCTCGGGGGTCTCGGCGGAGACCACCAGGTGGGTGGCGTCGCCGGCGCGCAGCACGGGAGCCTTGACTCCGGTGAGTTCCCACGCGTCGCCGACAGGTGCGGCCGTGACCGACGACGCCTCGATCGACCAGGCGTGGCCGGGCTCCGTGAGCGCGGGCAACACCAGCGCCTCGCCTGCCGTGGCGGAGGCCACCAGGTCCTCCTGCGATCCGTTCGTCACGAGCAGGGACGCGGCCACCAAAGCATCGGCATAGGCGGTCTGCATTCGGGCGCGGCCGAGTTCGGCGGCGAGCAGCATCACCTCGACGGGGCTCGCGCCGAAACCGCCCTCCGCCTCGGAGAAGGGCAGCCCCAGGGCACCGAGCTCGCACAGCGCGGACCATGCCGCGGGGTCGTGGGGGATGGGTCCGACCGGTTGGTCGCCGGATGCCGCCTGCGGCGTGTGCCGGGCCGTCAGCTCCCGTGCGGCGGCCTGCAGCGCCTTCTGCTCGTCGTCGATCGTGAAGTCCATGTCAGCTCCTCAGCCCGAGGATGCCCGACGAGATGATCTGGCGCTGCACTTCGTTGGACCCTCCGTAGATCGATGCCTTACGCAGGTTCAGGTAGGTCGGGGCGGCTCGACCCATCCACGGCTCCAGGTAGCCGTCCTCCTCGGGCCACCACCACAGGCCGGACGGGCCGGCGATGTCGGTGATCAGCTCCGCGACGTCCTGCTGCAACTGGGTGCCCCGCAGCTTGAGGATGGACGAGGCCGGGTCCGGCTTGCCGTCCTTGGATCCGCCGGCCACCCGGATCGCGGTCAGTTCCAGCGCCAGCACCTGACATTCGAGCTCGGCGATGCGAGCGGCCAACAAGGGATCGTCGAGCAGGGTGCCCGTGCCGGACTGCACGCTGTCCGCGAACTCCTTGGCGTCGGCGAGCTTGCGCTTGAGTGCGCCGATCTGGGCGATCCCCACGCGCTCGTTGCCGAGCAGGAACTTCGCGTAGCTCCACCCCTTGTCGACCTCGCCGACCAGGTGATCGGCCGGCACTCGCACGTCGTCGAAGAACACCTCGTTGACCTCGTGCCCGCCGTCGATCAGTTGGATCGGGCGGACCGTGATGCCGGGCGACTGCATGTCGATCAGCAGGAACGAGATGCCCATCTGCTTCTTGGGGGCGTCCGGGTCGGTGCGCACGAGCGCGAAGATCCAGTCGGCGTGCTGGCCGAGGGTGGTCCAGGTCTTCTGCCCGTTGACGACCCAGTCCCCCGATGCGGGGTCGCGCGTCGCAGTCGTGCGCAGCGAGGCCAGGTCCGATCCGGCATCCGGCTCGGAGAATCCTTGGCACCACCAGATGTCCAGGTTGGCTGTCGGGGGCAGGAAGCGGTCCTTCTGCTCCTGGCTGCCGAAGGTCGCGATCACCGGGCCGACCATGTTGGCGTTGAACGTCAGCGGCGGCGGCACGGACGCGCTCTGCATCTCCTGCAGATAGATATGGCGTTGCAGGGTCGTCCAGTCCTGACCGCCGTACTCCGTCGGCCAGTGAGGCACCGCGAGCCCGTGTGCGTGGAGGAAACGCTGGCTCGTGCGCACGTCGTCGGCACGGATCTCGCCTCCGGCGTGCCACCTCGCACGCACGTCGGAAGGGAAGGTCTCGGTGAAGAACGTGTGCATCCGAGCGCGGAACGCCGCGTCCTCGTCGGTCAGCCTGCGTCGCATCGCACTCCCATCGTCAGGTGCTCCGGCCTCAGGTTAACCCGTCCGCCCCGCGGTGCCGGCCGGCGACCGCACCCGTACCCCGTGGGCAAGAGGTACGGGTACCGTCGCGCCTGTGAGTACGACGCCCCCTACCTCGAGCCCGGAGCGCGGGCACTCGATCTGGCGGGTGCCCGGGATGACTCCGCTCGCGGCGATGACGTTCGCCGGCTTCTCCGGGTATGCCGTGCTTTTGCCGGTCGCGCCGCTCTGGGCGGTCCACGGCGGCGCGAATGCCGCCGGGTCCGGCCTGGTCAACGGCCTGCTGCTGACCTTCACCGTGTTGACCCAATTGCTCGTGCCCGGGTCGTTGCGCCGCTTCGGCTGGGGACCGGTGCTGGTCACCGGGTTGATCATGCTGGGAGTGCCTGCGGTGGCCTACGCCGCGACCGACGCGCTGGCGCCCGTCCTCGCCCTGTCGGCGGCACGAGGGATCGGCTTCGGGATCATCACGGTGACCGGCAGCGCCGCGGTGGCCCAGCTGGTCAACCCGGTGCGGCGTGGCGAGGCGATCGGCGCCTATGGGTTGGCGATCGCCCTGCCCAACCTCGTGCTTCTTCCCCTCGGGCCCTGGATCGCCGAGCACATCGGATTCTGGGTGATCTTCGTCATCAGCGGCGCGCCGCTGCTCGGCGTGCCCGCCGCACTGCGCCTCGCCGCAGCGATCCCGGACTCGGGGCGGGCGGCACCGGCCACGTCCGCGACCCGCACGGCCGACGTGGAACCCCAGCGCACGGCATACCTTCGGCTGATCCGTCCCATGCTGTTGTTGCTCGCGGTCACGCTCGCGGGGGGAGCGATCATCACGTTCGCACCGCAGATGGTGAGTGCGGCCTGGATCACGACCCTCGGGCTGTTCGTCATGGGCCTGGTCGCGGCGTTCACCCGATGGCGGGTCGGGACGCTGGCCGATCGCCATGGTGCGGAGCCGTTCATCTGGCCGCTCATCGTCGTCACCGCGGTCGGGATGATCCTCGCGGCGTGGTCGGTGGTCGACCAGGAGCAGACACGGGTCGCGGTTTTTCTCATCGGGATGGCCGTGGTGGGGACCGCCTACGGTGCCCTGCAGAACTTCACCCTCGTGATGGCCTTCGGCGCGGTGTCCCGGCCGCACCACAACCTGGCGAGTGCCATCTGGAACGTCGGATTCGACGCCGGCACCGGCCTGGGATCCGTGGCGGTGGGGGCGATCGCCTTGCAGTCGTCGTTCACCGTGGCGCTCTGTGTCGCCGCGGGTCTGTCTCTGGCGACGTTACCGGTGGCGTTGCGGCGTTCGCCTGTGCGGTGACGCCTCGCGTGGTGGGCCCCCCGGGGCTCGAACCCGGAACCAACGGATTAAAAGTCCGCTGCTCTACCCATTGAGCTAAGGGCCCAGTCCGGGCCGGCACATCGTCGGGCCCGGGCGGTGCGCCCTCAGCGTAGTGTGCCGTCGAACGCAGCCTCACCTCGGTCCGGGCAGAGGTGTCGGCGGCCGGGCCCGCCGACGATTTGGGAGGATGACGGCATCATGAAGCTCGCCGACCGCCTCCCGGACCCCTCCGACGACGACGCGTTGTTCGAGCAGTTCTCCGCCTGGGCGGACGAGCGTGGCATCAGCCTCTATCCCCACCAGGAGGAGGCGATCATCGAGATTCTCGGCGGATCCAACGTGATCCTGTCGACACCGACCGGCTCGGGGAAGTCGATGGTGGCGACCGCCGCCCACTTCGTCGCGCTCGCCGGCGAGCGGGTCAGCTTCTATACGGCCCCGATCAAGGCGCTCGTGTCGGAGAAGTTCTTCGCACTGTGCGAGATCTTCGGCGCGGACGACGTCGGGATGCTGACCGGCGACGCGTCGGTCAACGCCGACGCCCCCATCATCTGCTGCACCGCCGAGGTGCTCGCCAACATCGCCTTGCGCGAAGGCCGCCGTGCCGACATCGGCATGGTGATCATGGACGAGTTCCACTTCTACTCCGAGCCCGATCGCGGGTGGGCGTGGCAGGTTCCCCTGCTGGAGCTCCCGCAGGCGCAGTTCCTGCTGATGTCGGCCACTCTCGGCGACGTGTCCGCCTTCGAGGAGGACCTGTCGCGGCGCACCGGGCGGGAGACGGCCGTCGTGTCCACGGCCGAGCGTCCCGTGCCGCTGTCGTTCGAATGGGCCCTCACCCCGTTGCACGAGACGCTCGAGGAGTTGCTCACCACCCATCAGGCGCCGGTGTATGTCGTCCACTTCACCCAGGCTTCGGCGCTGGAGCGGGCGACGTCGCTGATGAGCCTCAACGTGTGCTCGAAGGACGAGAAGGCGCGTATCGCGGAGCTGATCGCCGGGTTCCGCTTCGCCGCCGGCTTCGGCAAGACCTTGAACCGCTTGGTGCGTCACGGGATCGGTGTGCATCACGCCGGCATGCTCCCCAAATATCGGCGCCTCGTCGAGACGCTCGCCGCCCAGGGCCTGTTGAAGGTCGTGTGCGGCACCGACACGTTGGGTGTCGGGATCAACATCCCGATCCGCACCGTCGTCTTCACCGGCCTGGCGAAGTTCGACGGGACGCGGCAGCGGCTGCTCAAGGCACGGGAGTTCCACCAGATCGCCGGCAGAGCGGGTCGAGCCGGATTCGACACGAGCGGCACCGTCGTCGTGCAGGCTCCCGAGCACGTCATCGAGAACCACCGCGCGCTGCTCAAGGCCGGTGACGACCCGAAGAAACGGCGCAAGGTGCAGCGCAAGAAGCCGCCCGAGGGCTTCGTGAACTGGTCCGAGGACACGTTCGAGCGGCTCGTCGCCTCGCCGCCGGAGACGATGCAGTCTCGGATGCAGGTCACCCACTCGATGCTGTTGAATCTCATCGCGCGGGAGGGGGACCCGTTCGTCGCTGCTCGCACGCTCCTGCGGGAGAACCACGAGGACCCGCGCCGGAAGGCGCGCCTCGCCCGTCACGCCATCACTCTCACTCGAGAACTGCTCCGGGCGGGCGTCGTGGAGCGCCTCGACGAGCCCGAGCCGGACGGCCGCCGAGTGCGTCTCATCGGCGAACTGCAGGACAATTTCGCGCTCAACCAACCACTGGCACCCTTTGCGCTGGCGGTGCTGGAGTTCCAGGATCCCGAGGCCGACACGTATGCCGTGGACGTGGTGTCGATCATCGAGGCGATCCTGGACGACCCGCGCCCGGTCCTGCGGGCACAACAGCACCGTGCGCGAGGCGAGGCGATCGCCGAGATGAAGGCCGACGGCATCGACTACGACGAACGGATGGAGCTGCTGGAGGACGTCACCTGGCCCAAGCCCCTGGAGGAGATGCTCGAGGCCGCGTTCGAGACCTATCGCAGCTCGCAGCCGTGGGTGCCGGAGGACGCGCTCTCCCCCAAGACCGTCGTCCGGGAGATGTACGAGAACGCCTGGAGCTTCGGCGACCTGATCAAGCAGTACGAGCTGGCACGCTCCGAAGGCGTCGTGCTGCGCTATCTCACCGACGCCTACCGGACGCTGCGCCACACGGTGCCCGACCGGGCCAAGACCCCCGAGCTCGAGGACCTGATCGAATGGCTCGGCGAGGTCGTGCGGCAGACCGACTCGAGCCTGCTCGACGAGTGGGAAGACCTCATGCACCCCGAGGAGCACGTCGCCCAGGACGAGGTCGTGCCCCCGACACCGCGCCCGGTCACCGGCAACCCGCGCGCCTTCCGTGTGCAGATCCGGCAGGCGATGTTCCGCCGCGTCGAGCTCGCCGCACGCCGCGACGTCGAGGCGCTCGCACGGCTGGAGCGATCCGTATCGGCGCTCACCGACCCGCCGACCGAGATCGTGATGGACGAGGACGCATGGGAGGACGATCTCGCCGTCTATTTCGACGAACACGACGAGATCGGCACCGGGGCCAATGCCCGTGGACCGTCCTACCTGCAGATCACCGAGGGTGAGGAGCAGTGGCAGGTGCGACAGGTCATCGATGACCCTGCCGGGGACCGCGACTGGGGCATCGATGCGCAGGTGGAGCTGCGCGCCAGCGACGAGGCCGGCCAGGCGGTGGTCGTCGTATTGGGCCTGAACCGGATGGACTGACTTGGACCGCTGATCGGCGATATCGGAGAGGATGACAGCATGGCGGACTTCGTGGGCGCAGTGGATCAGGGCACGACCAGCACCCGTTTCATGATCTTCGATCATGACGGCAACGAGGTGGGCAAGCACCAGCTCGAGCACGAGCAGATCATGCCGCAGGCAGGTTGGGTCGAACACAGCCCGCTGGAGATCTGGGACCGCACTCAGACGGTGATCGCCGCCACCCTGGCCAGACTGAATCTCCAGGCAAGCGATCTGGACTCGATCGGCATCACCAATCAGCGCGAGACGACGGTGATCTGGGACAGGCGCACGGGCCGACCGCTCTACAACGCGATTGTGTGGCAGGACACCCGCACCGACAAGATCGCGGCGGCTCTCGAGCGGGACGGCAAGGGCGACATCATTCGACGCAAGGCCGGATTGCCACCTGCCACATACTTCTCCGGTGGCAAGGTCAAGTGGATCCTGGACAACGTCCCGGGGGTGCGCGAGGCCGCCGACAAGGGTGACGCGATCTTCGGCACCACTGACACATGGCTGCTGTGGAACCTGACCGGTGGGGTCGAGGGCGGTGTGCATGTCACTGACGTCACCAACGCGAGTCGCACCATGCTGATGGATCTGACGACGCTCGACTGGGACGACGAACTCCTCTCGTTCTTCGGTGTCCCCAGGCAGATGCTCCCGCAGATCCGCCCGAGTTCCGACCCGAACTTCTATGGCACGACGCAGCGTCGCGGACCCGTCGGGGGTGAGATCCCTCTGGGCGGGGACCTCGGTGACCAGCAGGCGGCCACCGTGGGTCAGGTGTGCTTCAACCCCGGCGAGGCCAAGAACACCTACGGCACCGGCAACTTCCTTCTCGTCAACACCGGTCACGAACCAGTACGCAGCGAATCAGGCCTGTTGACCACGGTCGCCTACCGATTCGGCGACGACCGCCCGGCATACGCGCTCGAGGGCTCGATCGCCGTCACCGGCAGCGCCGTACAGTGGCTCCGGGACCAACTCGGTATCATTTCGGGTGCGGCAGAGATCGAACGCTTGGCGGGACAGGTCGAGGACACCGGTGGAATGTATTTTGTGCCGGCGTTCTCCGGTCTCTTCGCTCCGTATTGGCGCTCGGACGCCCGTGGGGCAATCGTGGGTATGTCGCGATTCAACACGAACGCCCATCTCGCTCGCGCGACGCTCGAGGCCATCTGTTATCAGAGCAAAGATGTCGCCGATGCGATGGCGAAGGACTCGGGAGTGCAACTCGAGGTGCTGAAGGTCGACGGGGGCGTGACCGCGAATCACCTGTGCATGCAACTGCAGTCGGACATCCTGGGCATTCCGGTCTCGAAGCCGGTCGTGGCCGAGACCACCGCGCTCGGGGCCGCCTACGCTGCAGGGCTGGCGACCGGATTCTGGGAGTCCACCGACGAGCTGCGTTCGAATTGGAACGAGGGCACGCGATGGACGCCGCAGTGGTCGGATGCACAACGCACGGGCGGATACGCCGGCTGGCGCAAAGCGGTCGAACGCACACTCGACTGGGTGGACGTGGACTGACCTCACACGGTGGGGCATCGGCGGTGGGCAGGGGGCACGTCGCGAACTAGGGTGGAAGACATGAGCAGTGGTGGAGCGTCGCGGCGTCCCCGACGCCCGGCGATGGTGGATCCGCGGGACCTCGAGGCCCAACCGACACACATCGACCCGGCGGAGGCGTCGGAAGCGGCGCACCAGACGGCCGCGGTGCTCGTCGGCCGGGGGAGGGCAGCGCACGACCCCGACGTGACGCGGCGGCTCATCGGCCTGGTCGACG
The DNA here is from genome assembly GCA_964566985.1 of uncultured Intrasporangiaceae bacterium. Classification (GTDB taxonomy): domain Bacteria; phylum Actinomycetota; class Actinomycetes; order Actinomycetales; family Dermatophilaceae; genus Leekyejoonella. The sequence goes on along the minus strand of CAZMLG010000041.1, from coordinate 8,311 downwards.
AGATGGGGATCGCCACCGTCGCCGAGATGTGGGCCGACCGGCCCGCCGCCAGCCTGCCGGGCGCCCTGTGGCGGCTCTACACGCTGCGCGAATGGGTGCGTCGAGCCCCCGCGGAGGCGACGAAGGACTATCAGGAGGGGCGTCTGCATGCGGACGTGTCGCACGCGGTGGCCGGCGCGGCCGAGCCGCCGACGCCCGAGTCGATGCGCGAGCTGGCCGACAGCATCCTCGCGGGCGTCTTCGACGGCGACCTGGCCGTGGCGCTGGAGCGCGCGGCGGCCTTCTGCCAGGTCGTGTCGGTCGGGCGCGCCTACCTCGCCGACGAGCAGGAGGGCACCGACGCGGTGGGAGCGGCGGCGGCCACGTCGAGCGCCTCGGCCCTGCTGACCACCGCACGCGATCTCGCCAGGTCGGCGACATTGTGGCGGGCGGGTCGCCTGGAGTGACTCTCCGGCGACGCGGTGGTGAGCCGGAGCGCGGGAGGGCATGGACAAGAAATTTCCTCGACCGGCCCGCATGCAGGAACAACGGGGCGGGATCGCGACGTTAGGGTGGGTGATGCGTCGGGCCGCGGCAGCCCCGGGTCCCAAAATTAAGCCGCTACGAGCGGCCACGCGCCGTGAGGCGCTCCCGGCCCGACGCAGACCCTCGCTGCGCCGCCGGTCGGTGGCCGGACGCAATTCCTCGTGTCCGATCTCCCACCGGGGCGGGGTCATCCTGTTAGCGTCCGGTGAGTAGGCCGCAGTGAGCAGGGAGGCGAGCGCACGTGGGATTCGTGGGTGGGGATCATCACCAGATCTCGAGCGCGGGGTCGGCGCTGCAGAAGCAGTCCAAGACCGTCGGGTCGTTCTCGACAGGCATCCACAAGAGCGGCACCGAGGCCGAAGGGGGAGCGGACAGTCCCTTCGTCGGGGCGATGAGCCGCTTCTCGGCGGCCTACGGGGCGTTCACGGACGGGGTCGAGACCGAGTTGCTCGCGCTGGGCAAGCTGGCGTCGGTGACGGGCGCCGACATCGAGGCGGCGACGTCGGGTCATGCGCGGTGACTGTGAGCGATGAGTGACGCCTTCGAGACGGACGAAGATCACGGGCAACTGCAGGCTGCCCACCATTCCCTCGGCCGGGTGGCGGCTGACCTGGCGTCGTCGCGCACGGCGGTGACCAAGGACGTCGGCCGCGCGATCGAGACGTGGAAGGGGCCGCGGAGCACGCGATTCACTCGGGCGTCCGGCGGCGTGCAGATCCAATTGCGTCACGCCCACGACGCGTGCGCCGAGGTGGCGACGATCCTCGGCGAATATGCCCGCGCAGTGGCCGACGCGCAGGACGAACTGGACGGGTTGAAGCGGCAGCACGATGCGGTGCTGAAGGATGACCACGATCATGCCGGCTCCGACCCGACGGGGACCCAGGCGCTCGAGCACGAGATGCACCGGCAGCGCCGGGCGCAGACGTTTGCGGACATGGCGCTCGACACGAAGAAGGATCTGCATCGCAAAGCAGCTCGATATGCCGAGCGCGTGGAGAAGATCACCAGCAAGGTGGCCCCTCGCGGTGACCGGCTGAGCGCAGCCGACATCCGCCGAGAAGTGACTGGTCACATGGGTGTCGGTGGACACCATGACAAGGACATGGGGATCCGAGAAGCCCTGTCGTTGCTGCAGGCAGCGGTGAGTGCCGCTCCCCGAGGCTCCGTCAACGACGATGGATCGGTCAACTGGTCGAAGGCCGACGACCTGGACGTCGACCTCCCGAAGGACAGCGCGACTCCGTCCGAGGTGCACAACTGGTGGAAGGGTTTGAGCCCCCGCGAGCAGAACTTCTTGTTGCATCATCATCCGAGCAAGGTCGGCAACAGGGACGGGATCCCGGTCGTCGATCGCGACTACGCCAATCGCATCGTTCTCGCGGAGATGAGGAAGAAGATGAGGGAGAAGATGCATGACCGGTTCCCGGACGGTGAGCCTGAGAAGGAACGCCTGTTACACAACTACGCCGGTCCCAAGACGATGCACAACAAGGATTGGGACCGCTGGCACCACCTGAAGCAGCTGATCGATACGAATGACGACTTGACGAAGAAGCTCCATGGGTCGTCCGATCCGCCCTATTACCTGATCGGATATCAGCCGCTCAAGGGGAATGGCCGCGCGATCGTGTCGCAGGGCAATCCGGATACCGCGACGAACACGAGCATCTTCGTGCCGGGGATGACGTCGAAGTACACCGGAATTGGGGAAGGAATGCGAAAGTCTGTGATGATGCGGCAGGCGGCGAGGAAGCAGGGGGCAGACCCGGAGTCGTTGGCGACGGTGACGTGGGTAGGCTATGATGCGCCGCAGGATCTGCCCGAAGCCGCTCATCTGGGGTATGCGGAAGACGGTGCCCCGCTGCTGGACTCGTTCGCGACGGGCCTGCGAGCGACCCATCAGGACGGGTATCGGTCGCACACGACGGTGGTCTCGCACAGTTATGGTACGACCACCGCGGGGTGGGCGGCGTCCCACGGTCACACGTTGCACGTTGATGATCTGGTCATGGTCGCCAGCCCTGGGGCAGGGGTCGGTCATGGGTGGGTGGATCGTGAGCCCACGTCCAACGGAATCGGCACGTCGCCGGCGTACACGGACGCCACCGTGAAGGATCTCGACCTCGACGGATCGTCGACGCACCACGTATTCGCCACGCGGTCGAAGGGCGATCCGATCAGGGCAGTCGATGACACCCACCTTGGCGTCGACCCGACCAATCCTGCATTCGGTGCGACGACCTTTGGTGCCGATCCGGAAGGAGGACACTCCGACTACTGGAATAAGGTAGATGGCCCATCGTTAACGGCGATGGGACAGGTCATTGCCGGACAGGGGAGCCGTGTCAAGCCTCCCACGCTGGAGCAGACGGTCCATCCTCGCAGATTCGAGCCGCCGATTCTTCGATGAATGTGGGTGTGGGAATGAGACGATCGGCGCAGGTGGTGTGCGCTGTTGTGCTTGTGGTGGGTGCTTGTGGATGTGGGATGGGAGGGTCTGGTATGGCTGATACGCCGACTCCGTCGGTTTCTTTCGATGTGGCAGCCACGTCTGCGCAGGGATACGCGCGGCGGGTCGCGACGAATATTTTACCGAAGGGAGGGAAGCTGGTCGAAGATGCCGATGACTTCGCCATTCCGACGGCATGCTCCAACCTTGCTGACCCGCCGAGGGGCACGCCGATCAATATCGCTTACTTCTACACCATCAAGCATGTCGAGGGACCTGCGGTGAGGCACCTGTTCTCGGAGTTCAAGCGGCATTTGCGCAACGAGGGGTGGAAGAAGTTGTATGGATCGTATGAGAGTGGCGGTGTGGCGATGGGCAAGGATGGGTACACGTTGCTGCTGGAGTATGCGCCGTCGAACGGTCTGGTGAGCTTGACGTCGCAGACGCCGTGTGTGGCTCCGAAGGATCCGGATCATCCAGGGGATCTTCCGCCGTCGGCGGGGGGTGAAGGTCGGTAGTGCGACGCGGTCGAAGGGTGATCCGGTGAGTTGGGTCGATGACGGTCATCGTGTCCTGGCCGGGCTTGCGTTCGGTCAGGTCGTCTTGGGGCAGGGGCAGCCTGTCGGGTCGGCGGCGTCGGAGCAGACGATCCATCCCCGCAGATTCGAGCCGCCGCTTCTTCGATGAATGTGGGCGCGGGAATGAGGCGATCGGCGCAGATGGTGTGCGCCGTTGTGCTCGTGGTGGGTGCTTGTGGATGTGGGATGGGAGGGTCTGGTATGGCTGATACCTCGACTCCGACGGTGCCTTTCCATGCAGCATCCACATCGGCGCAGGGAACGGTGTCGGTCTCTTACGATACGGCGTCTACGTCGGCGCAGAGGTATGCCCGGCAGGTCGCGACGAATATTCTGCCGAAGGGAGGGAAGCTGGTCGAAGATGCCGATGACTTCGCCATTCCGACGTCATGCTCCAACCTTGCTGACCCGCCGAAAGGCACGCCGATCAATATTGCGTACTACTACACTATGCAAGGGGTCGATGCTTCCGACGTTGACAAGCTGTACGCGAGGTTCAGACGCACGTTAAAGCATGATGGTGGCAGGAACTCTATGACCTTCCGAAGGCTCATGCGTTGGCGATGGGGAAGGATGGGTATTCGTTGCTGTTGGAGTATGCGCCGTCTAATGGTCGAGTGAGCTTGTCGTCGGAGACGCCGTGTGTGGCGCCGAGGGATCCGGATCATCCATTGGACCTTCCGTCGTCAGCGAAGGGCGAAGGTCGCTAGTGTCGCAGCCGTCGAAGTGCATTCCGATCAGGGCTGCCGATGACATCCATCTTGGTGCCGACCCGACCAGGTATACATTCGGTGCGACGGTCCTCGGTGCATCCCCGTCGGCACCAAGCCCCCCGCTCCTCTGGTAATGGTGGATCCAAGGATGACGCGGTCCGTGCAGGTCGTGTGTGCTGTCGCGCTGGTGGTGACCGGATCTGGGTGTGGTGCGGATGCTGGAGGGTCGAGTATGGCAAAGAGTCCAACTTCGACGGTGTCGGTCGACACGGCAACTGCCACCGCGCAGAAGTATGCGCGGCAGATGATCGAGGTGATCCCGCCGAAGCGTGCCCGTTTAATGAGGTTCGACGACGGGGATTTTGCGGTGCCGACATATTGCTCGGATCTCGATGGTCCGCCGAAAGGCACGCCGATCAACTTCGCGTTCTCCTACTGGATCAAGGGTGTGGAGCGTGAGGACGTTAAGCGGTATTTTGCTGATTTTCGGCGTCATCTGAGTGGTGAGGGGTGGAAACGTCTGTACGGATCACTCGAAAGTGGTGGGTTGGCGATGGGCAAGGGCGAGTATTCGTTGCTTCTCGTGTTCGCGCCGTCGAACGGGAGGTTGAGTCTGAGTGCAGAGACGCCATGTGTGGCTCCGAAGGATCCGGATCATCCGTTTGACGTTCCGCCGTCGTTGAGGTGAAGGTCGTTAGTGCGACGCGGTCGAAGGGTGATCCGGTGAGTTGGGTCGATGACGGTCATCGTGTCCTGGCCGGGCCTGCGTTCGTTCAGGTCGTGGGGCAGGGGCGTCTTGTCGGGTCGGCGATGTCGGAGCAGACGGTCTATCCCCGCAGATTCGAGCCGCCGCTTCTTCGATGAATGTGGGTGTGGGAATGAGACGGTCGGCGCAGGTGGTGTGCGCTGTTGTGCTTGTGGTGGGTGCTTGTGGATGTGGGATGGGAGGGTCTGGTATGGCTGATACGCCGACTCCGTCGGTTTCTTTCGATGTGGCAGCCACGTCTGCGCAGGGATACGCGCGGCGGGTCGCGACGAATATTTTACCGAAGGGAGGGAAGCTGGTCGAAGATGCCGATGACTTCGCCATTCCGACGGCATGCTCCAACCTTGCTGACCCGCCGAGGGGCACGCCGATCAATATCGCTTACTTCTACACCATCAAGCATGTCGAGGGACCTGCGGTGAGGCACCTGTTCTCGGAGTTCAAGCGGCATTTGCGCAACGAGGGGTGGAAGAAGTTGTATGGATCGTATGAGAGTGGCGGTGTGGCGATGGGCAAGGATGGGTACACGTTGCTGCTGGAGTATGCGCCGTCGAACGGCCTGGTGAGCCTGAGTGCGGAGACGCCGTGTGTGGCTCCGAAGGATCCGGATCATCCAGGGGATCTTCCGTCGTCGGCGGGGGGAAGAGGTCGATGATGTCGCAGCTGTCGAGGGCGGCCGCGATGTCGGTATTGTTGCTCGCTTTGACGGCCTGTGGCGGATCCGGTGGCTCCGGCGTGCCGCAGCCATCCTATGACGCTGCCGTCGCACGTGCACACAAGAATGCCCGGCATGTGTTCCATGCGGTAAAGCCGCGAGCGACCAAGATGGCGAAAGAGCCGTCATCCCGTGGGGATGTCATTCATTGCTCGAAGGTCGGCCATCCCGAGAAGATCAGCATCACCTTCGGATACAGGTTGACCGGGGTGAGTGGGCCACGCATTAAGAAGTACTTCGCAAACTTCGAGAAGACATTCGAGAAGGAGGGGTGGAAGAAGGATCCCGAGTCGCACAAATGGCACGGTGTGTTGATGAGTAAGAATGGCTACAGCATTGTGGTCGAGACGCTGGCCACGAAGGAGTACATTCTGATCGGCGTCAATACACCGTGCGTGACACCGAAGGATTCGGCCGAGCCGTCGGAGCCGCCGCCTCAGGTCTGATTGCGGGGAGTCACATCTGAACGATCAGTGCGATCCCCACCAGGACCACGATGGCGCCGATCAGGCGGCGCAGCGGATTCGGCTCCTTGAAGAGCCACCAGGCGAGCAGCGCTCCGACCACGATGCTGCTCTCCCGTGCCGGCGCCACGAGCGAGACCGCCGTCGTGCGCATCGCTTGGAGCACCAGGATGTACGCGAGTGGTGACAGGACCGCGACCACGGCGACCTCACGCCAGTGTCGCCGGGCCGTTGGCACGATCGGTGCGTGCCGCCGCAGTTGCGGGATCATCAGCAGGGCCTGCCACGCCGTGTCGATCGCGAAGTAGGGGATGGGTGTCAGTGCCAGCGCCGTCATGCCGTGGTCGTCCCACAGGGTGTAGGCCGCGATGGCCGCCCCGGTGGCTACCCCATACTTCAGGCCGGACAACGCTTTTGCGCGTTGCATGGTGTGGCGAGGCCCGACAGCAACGATCACGACGCCGCCCAGGATGACGGCGGCGCCGGCCACGGCGACCCACCCGGGCCGTTCACCGAGGAAACCGAGTGCGACCAGCATCGTCAGTAGGGGACCCGTGCCTCGAGCAACGGGATAGACGACGCTCAGGTCCGCCCGGGCATAGCCCGCCTGAAGCGTCAGGGAATAGGCGATGTGCAACAGGGCAGAGACGGCGGGGGCGAGCAGCATCGCCCACGTCCACGGGCCACCCGCGCGCCACAGCAGGATCAGACCGATCGGTAGCCAGAGCACGGTGCTCCCGACGACATAACACCAGACAAAGGTGTAGCCGTCACCATCCACGTGCTTGGCCGCGATGTTCCAGAGCGCGTGGCACAGTGCGGCTGCGAGTACCAGGCCTAGCACCCCTGTCGTCACCAGCACAGTCTCGCAGGGGAGGTGCGGCGGCTCGCACGTCCGGGGTGCCAGAGCACCTCCGCCGCCTCAGTCCTGGCTGCCAGCGCCATCGCTCAACCCCACCCTCGGCTGGTTGAGCATCCTCGTCAGCCCCACCTATCCACGGCTGGCCCCGTAGCCGAGCCGCTACGCCACCCACGGCTGGCCTCGTGGTCCGCTGACGCAGTCGTCACCACACGGCTGGTTGAGTAGCGAGCGCCCTGGCGCGAGCGTATCGAAACCCGGTGAGCCACACGGCAACCCGACCACACGAGCCACACGAGCCACTCGGCCACCCCGTCGCGCCAGGACCAGCACACCCGGGAAAAACATCGAACACATCTCCCATAACCTCTTGACTTCATCGAACTGGTGTGCGTAGAATAGAGCATGGGACACAGGGGAAACGCTTTCGAGGCACCAGAGCCGGACCAGGCCGCCCTCGACATGCTGGACGACCAGTTCCAGCCCCTGGACCTGACCCCGTTCGAACCCGACGACGCCGCCACCGACGCGGGCGTGCTCGCGGGCGGCTCGACCGGCTTCGCGGCCCTGGCCCCGGTGGCGCCCGGCGCGGGCGCCGAAGCCGCCGAAGCGGTCGCGGAAATGCCGGGCCAGTTACGCACCGCAGCCCGCGGATGCTTCCAAATCGGAGACGATGGCCTGGACGAGTTGGCCGACAACCTGCTGGCAGTCCAAGCCGACGCGGAACGCACCCTGGTCTTCGCGATGGCCCGCGCCCTCGACCGCGGCGTGATCGCCAACTCGAGCGCCGCGACCCCGACCCAGTGGCTGCGGGTCAAGTATCCGTCGATGGAACCCGGACAAGCCGCACGCATCGCCCGGGTCGCGGAGATCATCCGCGACCCCAAACACCCCGCCCTGGCGGGAGTGTTGGATGCAGGAATCGTCACCGTGCGTGGCATGCAGATCGCGGTACGGGAAGCCCAACGGGTCCACCCCCTGCTACCGCGGTTCACGTGGTACGACATGCTCGGGTACTTCCTGGCGGTGGCGACCCGCCGCCCGGCCAAAGACCTGATCACTCTGGCCGACGGACTAGTCAGTCTGCGCGGCGGGGACCGCCTGCCCGAAGACGAAAACCGCGCCCGCACCGCCGAGACCCTCTCCTGGTGGGACCTACCGTCGGGGTTGACGCGGTTCCAGGGGGACCTGTCGGCCGGGGACGCGGCCACCTTCACCGCCGCCATCGAAGCCCTCGCC
>CAZMLG010000040.1:487-21250 GCA_964566985.1 uncultured Intrasporangiaceae bacterium | reverse complement strand
TCGCCTGCTTCATCGCCGAGCCGATCCAGTCCGAGGGCGGCGACAACCACATGCGGCCGCAGTTCCTGCAGGCCATGCAGGAACTGTGCCACGAGCACGACGCACTGTTCGTCCTGGACGAGGTGCAGACCGGGTTCGGGCTCACCGGCACGACCTGGGCCTATCAGCAGCTGGGCCTGGAGCCCGACATCGTCGCGTTCGCCAAGAAGGCCCAGGTCGGCGGCATCATGGCCGGGCGGCGGGTCGACGAGGTGCCCGACAACGTGTTCCGGGTCGGCAGCCGCATCAACTCCACCTGGGGCGGCGGGCTGGCCGACATGGTGCGCTCGCAGAAGCTGCTGGAACTGATCGAGGAGACCGGAGCGGTGCAGAACGCCGCGGCCCAGGGAGCGGTGCTGCTCGCGCAACTGCAGGATCTGCAGCGCCGCCATCCCGACCTGGTGAGCAATGCCCGAGGCCGCGGCCTGCTGGCCGCGATCGACCTGCCGGACGGGCAGGTCCGTGAGACGGTGCTGTCGACGATGTTCACCGACGAGCACATCCTGCTGCTGCCGTGTGGTGAGCGGTCGGTGCGGTTCCGCCCGATCCTGTCCGTGCAGGAGGACGACCTCACCGCTGCGACGACGGCCCTCGATCGGGTGCTGGCCGGGCTGCGGCGCTGACCCGACCGGTCACGCGGTGGGCCCGGCGGACGGATCGTCGGGCTCGCCCTCGTCGCGCAGGAACTTTTCGAACTCGGCACCGATCTCGTCGGCGCTGGGCAACTGGGCCATTTCGGTCTTGAGCAGGTTCTTGCGCCGCAGCCCCTCCTGGAAGGCGTCGTACTGCTGCTCGAGCCCCTGGACCACCTGCGTCGCCTCACCGCTCTCGGCGACCTGCCGCTCGATCTCGGCGCGGTTGTCGCCGGCCATCGCCATCAGCTCGTCGGAGGGTATGGCCAGGCCGGTCACCCCGCACACGGCCTCGAGGGCGGCCACGGCGGCGTCACCGAACTCGCTCTGCGTGAGGTAATGCGGCACATGGACCGCGAAACCGACCGCGTCGATGCCGGACTCCGCCAACCGCAGGTGTAGGAGGTTCTCCATGCTCGAGGGCACCTGCACCATCCCGAACACCGGCGCATTCTCCGGAATGAGCCGGGTGTCGCTCGCGAACCGGGTCATGCCGACCGGCCGGGTGTGCGGGACTCCCATCGGAATGCCGGACGCGCTCACGACCAGCTCGACCCCGAGCTGCCGCACGAGCATCTCCACCGCGGCGATCACCCGCTCCCACTGGAAGTCGGGCTCGGGGCCGGACAGCAGGTAGAACGGTGTGCCCTCCGCGTCGACCATCTGGTAGAGCAGCATCGAGGGATCGTCGTAGCTGCTGAAGTGGTCGCTGTCGAAGGTCATGAGGGGCCTCCTGCTGCGGTAGTCCAGCAACGTGTCGACGTCGAAGGACGCCACGACGGTGTGCTCGAGGGTGCCGAGCAGGTGGGAGGTCATCAACTGCTGGGTGTGCCCGGCGTCGACCAGGCCGCCCAGCGACACCACCATCGCCCGGCCACCGGCCGGGCCGACGCCGGTGTCGGTCTCGAACTGGAACAACTCCTGCGGGTCACGCATGATCTGGGTACTCCTGCTCGTCATCTCGTCGTCCGCACGCGCGATCTTTCTCAGTGCGTGCAACGTCGGCACGCGGCGACAGATTCCCCGGTGCCCCTCGTGTCAGGCCCCCTGGGCATCCTCGACCGCGTCCATCGCGGCATGGATGCGCTTGACCGACACCTTCTGCCGAGTGCCGAGCCGCTGCGCGAACAGGCTGACCCGCAACTCCTCGATCATCCAGCGCAACGCGACCACGTCGGGGTCGGTGTGCCGCGCCGCCGGCAGGCCGGATCGCAGCAGCCGGTACTCCTCCTGCACGGCCGCCACCTCCTCGGCACGCTGTCGATCGCGCGCGAGGTCGGCCGGCGCCTTGTCGATGCGCTCGAGCACGGCGCGCAGGTATCGATCGAGGTCCGACAACCGGCCCGAGCCTGTCTCGGCGACGAAACCGGGGTGGATGAGCTCGTCGTACTGCGTGCGCAGCTGCTCACGCAGCCCGGTGAGCGACGGCTGGCTCATCCGTTCGAGGGCGAGCCGCACGTCGGCGGCGTGGCCGAGCACGGGGACCAGCCGTTCGACGACGTCCAACACCTGGGCCACGACCTGTTGTCGCACCAGCCGCTGCGCCTCGGCGAACTGCTCCGGCGTGCGCACGGTGCCCGCCGGGAGCTGCCCGGCGACGATCGCGTCGACGGCGCACGCCAGCGCATCCTCCAACAACGCATCGATCGACCCGTGGGGCGCCGAGCCCAGCGCGAGGCGCTGCTGGTTGGTCAGCATCCCGAGGACGCGCTTCCACGGCACGGTCGTGCCGAGGAGCAGCAGCCGCCGGATCCCGAGGCGGGTGCGATGGTCCCGCTCGGAGGCGGTCGGGAGCACTTCCACCGACACCGACGACCCGTGATCGACCAGTGCCGGGAATCCCTCGACCCGCGTGTCGCCGACCTGATCGGTGAAGGTCTCCGGCAACTCTCCGAGGCTCCAGGTCGTCAGGCCCGACCGCTCGATCGCGGAGGCCGCGCGCGACACGCTCGCCCGCACCGTCCCCGCCAGGGACTCCTGCAACACGCAGAGGTCCTTGCCCTCCCCCACGGCACGCCCGGCGTCGTCCTCGACGCGGAAGGTCGTCCGCAGGTGGGCCGGGACCTTCTGCCAGTCCCATTCGGTCTGCGGCACCCGGACTCCGGTCTCGCGGGCGAGCGCATCGCTCATCGCGTCGGTGAGAGCGCCCGAGGCCGGGTCCAGGCCGGGCAGGATGCGCCGGGCGTGGTCGGGTGCCGGCACGAATGATCGCCGGGTCGCCTTCGGCAGGGACTTGATCAACGCGACGACGAGCTGGTCTCGTAGGCCGGGGACGGACCACTCGAAACCCTCCGGCCGGACCTGGTTCAGCTGCTGGACCGGGATGTGGACGGTCACCCCGTCCTCCTCACCTCCCGGATCGAACCGGTAGGTGACACGCAACGTCAGGTCGCCCTGGTGCCACGTGCGTGGATAGTCGGCGACGTCGACGGCCTCCGCATCGTCCGAGGTCAAGAACTCCTCGGTGAAGGTGAGCAGGTCGGGGTCGTTCCGACGAGCCTTCTTCCACCAGGAGTCGAAATGCCTGGCCGACACGACGGATTCAGGGATCCTCTCATCATAGAACTCGAAGAGGGTCTCGTCGTCGACGATGAGGTCGCGGCGACGCGCCCGTGCCTCGAGCTCCCCGATCTGTCGGACCATTTCCTGGTTGTCCCGATAGAACCGGTGGTTCGTGTGCCACTCCCCTTGCACCAGGGCGTGCCGGATGAACAGGTCGCGAGACACCTCGGGGTCGATCCGCCCGTAGGCGACGGTTCGTCCCGCGACGAGCGGGACCCCGTAGAGCGTCACCCGCTCCGAGGCGACCGCGGACTCCCGTTTGCGCGACCAATGCGGTTGCGCGTATTGGCGTTTGACGAGATGCCCCGCAGCCCGCTCGACCCATGCGGGGTCGATCCGGGCGTTGATGCGGGCCCACAGCCGGGAGGTCTCGACGAGCTCGGCGCTCATCACCCAGTCGGGCTGTCGGCGAAACAACACGGACCCCGGTTGGATCGAGAAACGCGCCCCGCGCGCCCCGAGGTAGTCGCGTCGTTCGCGGTCACGCAGACCGATGTGCGACAGCAGGCCGGTCAACAGCGCCTCGTGGATCGCGGTCTCGCCCGCAGGGTTGTCGCTGCGGCGCATCCCCTGCTGCTTGCACGCCTCCTTGAGTTGGCGATGCAGGTCCTGCCACTCGCGGATACGTAGGTAGTGCAGGTGTTCCCGCTTGCACATGCGCCGAAACGCGCTGCCGGACAACTCCTTCTGCCGCTCCCGAATGTAGTCCCAAAGGCGCAGCCAGCTCAGGAAATCGCTGTGTTCGTGGGCGAACCGCGCGTGCGACTGGTCGGCCTGCGCCTTCGCGTCGGTCGGTCGTTCGCGCGGGTCCTGGATCGACAAGGCGGCCACGATGACGAGCACCTCGCGCAGCGCACCGTTCTCCGCAGCGGCGATGAGCATCCTCGCCAACCTGGGATCGACGGGCAGGCGAGAGATCGTGCGCCCATAGGCCGTGAGGCTGCTGCGACCACCCTTCTTCCGCCCGCCCGCCTGGTCGATCGCCTGAAGTTCGGTGAGCAGGCGCAGGCCGTCGGAGATCTGGCGTCTGTCCGGGGGTTCGACGAACGGGAATCGCTCGATGTCCTCCAACCCGAGGGCCGACATCTGCAGGATGACCGACGCGAGGTTGGTGCGCAGGATCTCCGGGTCGGTGAACTCCGGCCGGGCCCCGAAGTCCTCCTGCGAATACAGCCGGATACACACGCCGTCGGCGAGGCGTCCACAACGCCCGGCGCGCTGTTTCGCGCTCGCCTGCGAGATCGGCTCGATGGGCAGGCGCTGGACCTTGGTCCGCTGGCTGTACCGAGAGATCCGCGCCGTGCCGGTGTCGACGACATACCGGATGCCGGGAACCGTCAGAGAGGTCTCGGCGACGTTGGTGGCCAGCACGATGCGCCGCCCGTCGTGCCGGCCGAAGACGCGGTGCTGCTCAGCCGCGGAGAGTCGACCGTAGAGCGGCAGCACCTCGGTGCCGGGAAGACCGACGGACTCCAATGCGTCTGCGGCGTCTCGGATCTCGCGCTCGCCCGAGCAGAAGACGAGGATGTCCTGCGGTAGGCCGTCGGGCCGTGTCTCGGTCCACAGCTCCTCGACGGCGGACACGATCCCGGTCACCTGGTCGACATCGACAAGGGTGGGCGGTGCGTCGGCGCCGGGTGTCGGCCGTTCCTCCACCAGGGGGCGATAACGCACCTCCACCGGATAGGTGCGACCGGAGACCTCCAGCACCGGCACGGGCGCCGCGTCGGTGGCGAAGTGCTCGGCAAACCTCGCGGGATCGATGGTCGCCGAGGTGATCACGACCTTCAGGTCCGGCCGCCGAGGCAACAGCCGCTTGAGGTAGCCGAGAAGGAAATCGATGTTGAGAGAACGCTCGTGGGCCTCGTCGATGATCAGCGTGTCGTATCGGCGTAGGTCCGGGTCCCGCTGCATCTCGGACAGCAGAATGCCGTCGGTCATGACCTTCAGGAGTGTGTCCTTGCCCGAACGATCGTGGAACCTGACCTGGTATCCGACGACGTGGCCGAGCGGCACATCCAACTCCTCGGCGACACGCTCCGCGACGGAGCGGGCCGCGATCCGTCGCGGTTGGGTGTGGCCGATCATCCCGTCGACCCCACGGCCGAGTTCGAGGCAGATCTTGGGGATCTGGGTCGTCTTGCCGGAACCGGTCTCACCGGCGATCACGACGACCTGGTGATCCCGGATCGCCTCGGCGATCTCGTCGCGCGCGTCGGTGACCGGCAGGTCCGCCGGGTAGCGGACGTCGGGGACCAGTGAGCGCCGGCGCTCGAGGCGCCGCGCGCGATCCGCGGGAGATCGTGGCGTGCGTCGACGGGGTCGGCCCCCACGGCGGTCGCGTCGATCGGTTCTGCTGCTCACGAGACTCCAGTGTGTCAGGGCATCGGCACCTCGAGGAACACCGGTCGCCCGAGGCGCGGGTCGTGCAGGAGCGTCCGCACTTCGCTCGGATTCCGGGACACGGACACGAGCAGATGCCCGTCGGCGAGCGGCAGGTCGGGATGCGCGATCGGCGCGTAGGTCATCACGCCGTCGACGCCGGCGCCCGGTTCCTGCCGGGTGTGTTCGAGATGCCAGGGGCCGACCGGAGAGCCGGCGCTCCAGACCCCGATCGTCGTGGAGAAGTCACCGCCGACCTTGGAGACCGCCACGTAGGTGTCACCGACTCGGTCGACCGTCAAGGTCTGCGACACACCGTCGCTCGCGGGAAGGACGGCGGCGGCAGCAGCCCGATCGGCCTGCCAGCGATCACCGTCCCAATACCGCCACGTCGAGAAGTTGGCCACAGCCCCCACCGGTGCGCGAGCGACGTAGAGACTGCGGGAACTGGAGCCCACCGCCGACAGCCTCGTGCCGTACACGTAGATCCAGTCGTGGTCGCGCAACATGGCGCTGCCCCAGTTGATCTGGAGCGGGTCACGGTTGTCGGGCGTCATCGCGCGCACGTCGGTGAGCGACGGGACCCCTGAGGGAGACACCTCGAACCACGCCAGGGTCGATCCCAGGTAGGTGAAGTCGAGGGGGCCGTCGCCTCGGTCGACCCGTGAGCAACTGACGATCAGCCGGTCCTGCCCGATGCCGTGCATCACGACGCCGGAGGTCGGCCAGCACACGGAGTGCCCGTCCCTCGTGCGGATCAAGGTGCCCTCGTCGTCGGGGACCACCTGGGCGACACACTGCCCGGACGACACCAGCATCGAGTTGGCGGCGAATCGGGCACCGTGCCCGCGGGACCGCAGCGTGTCACCGAACACCCACACGGTGCGACCGCCACTCAACGGCAGAGTGAAACCGATGTCACCCGCCTGCCACAACGGCGTCCCGGGCAGCGACGCCATCCAGGCGTTGAGCGCGTCGACGTCGTAGGCCGCGGGGGCACCGCTGGGAGGGCAGTAGCGCGAGAGGGAGGTGCCGTCTCCCTGCAGCGAGCCGTGACCGGCCCGTGCGCCGGGGGTGCCTGCTCCGCCGGTGACGGCGGAGCAGGCCGCCAGGGCCGACGCCACCGCCACGGCGACCGCGCCGCGGACGATGCTGTTGCCCCACACTCCGGTCAGCGTACGCGGCCCACCGTCACCGGGGTCAGGATTTGGCTGCGGCGAATCCCTGCTCGAGGTCGGCGATGATGTCGTCGATGTGCTCGATCCCCACCGACAGGCGGACCAGCCCGGGCGTCACACCGGCGGCCAGACGCTCCGCGTCGCCACCCTGGGAATGCGTCGTCGACGCCGGGTGGATCACCAGCGACTTGGCGTCCCCGATGTTGGCCACATGCGCGTGCAGGGTCAGTCCCTCGACGAACTTGCGGCCGGCGTCGAGTCCACCCTTGATCTCGAACGCGAGCACCGCGCCGGACCCCCGCGGCGTGTACTTCTGCGCCAGCGCGTGGTAGGGCGAACTGGCCAGCGAGGCCCACCGGACCTCCTCGACCTGGTCGTGGCCCTCGAGCCATTCGGCGACCTTCCGCGCGTTCTCCAGGTGACGCTCCAGACGCAGGCTGAGGGTCTCGATGCCCTGGCCGATGAGGAAGGCGTTGAACGGCGAGATCGCCGTTCCCAGGTCACGCAGCAACTGCACCCGCGCCTTGAGGATGAAGGCCAGATTGGCGCCGAGCGGGCTGCCGACGCCCAGGTCCCGGGCGTACACCAGTCCGTGGTAGCTCTCGTCGGGCCGGTTGTAGCCGGGGAAGCGCTCCGGGTCCGCGGCGAAGTCGAACGTGCCCCCGTCGACGATGACGCCGGCGATGCTCGTGCCGTGCCCGCCGAGGTACTTGGTCGCCGAGTGGGTCACGATGTCGGCGCCGTGCTCGATGGGCCGCACGACATACGGGGTCGGGATGGTGTTGTCGACGAGCAGGGGCACGCCGACCTCGTGTGCGACCTTCGCCACCGCCTCGATGTCGAGCACGTTGCCCTTCGGGTTGGAGATCGATTCGCCGAAGAAAACCTTGGTGTTCGGCCGGGCCGCCGCGCGCCAGCTCTCCGGGTCCTCGGTGTCCTCGACGAAACTCACCTCGATGCCCAGCTTGGGGAGGGTGAACTTGAGCAGGTTGACGGTGCCGCCGTAGAGCGACGGGCTGGCCACGACGTGGTCCCCCGCCTCGGCGACGTTGAGCAGGGCCAGCGAGTTCGCGCCCTGGCCGGAGGCCACCAGCAGCGCGCCGACCCCGCCCTCGAGGTCCGCGATGCGCTGCTCGATGGCGTCCTGCGTCGGGTTCTGCAACCTGGTGTAGATGTTGCCGAATTCTTTGAGTCCGAACAGATTCGCAGCGTGCTCGGTGCTGTTGAACTGATAGGACGTGGTCTGGTGGATCGGGGTCGCCAGCGAACCGGTCGTCGGGTCGTGCTGTGCGCCGACGTGGATCTGTCGGGTCTCGAACGACCAGGAGGGAGTGGCCGGGGTGCTGGTCTCGTCTGTCATCTGCCGATGCCTTCCTCTGTTCGGGATCGCATCAACCGGGCTGCATCGGTTGATGCAGCGGACTCACTGGCGTGCCGTCCGCGCTTGCCGCGGGCGATCCGCGCCCGAGGCCAGGTCCTCACCCGGGGCACCCCACCGCGGAGGAGGGTTGCCGACCAGCGAGCCGGGGCTTTGCACTGGTGCTCATGACCTGCCGCCGACCCTACCCAGCGGCCCCGCACAGGGCACGTTCATCTCACCTCGTGGACATGCGGTCCGATGATCGGACAGGGTCAGAGGAGCTGGGACAACGCGTAGATCACGAGCCCGGCCAGGGCGCCCACCACCGTGCCGTTGATCCGGATGAACTGGAGGTCGCGGCCGACATGCAACTCGATGCGCCGCGCCGCTTCGTCGCCGTCCCATCGTTCGATGGTCTGCGAGATGACGGCGGAGATCTCTCGGCCATAGGTCGTCACGACGTGCCCGGCGGCCTGGCTCAGCCTCTCGTCGAGAATTCCCCGCAACTGTTGGTCATGCTGGACCCGCTCGCCGAGGTCCTGCAGGGCGCGCACCAGCCGGGCACGCAGCTCGCCGTCCTCGTCGGCAAGTGCCTCGGTCAGGGCCCGACGCACCGAGGTCCACAGCGACATCAGCGAATCTGCCATCGCGGGATGCTCCAGCATGTGCTCCTTGAGCGACTCGGCGCGCGCCATTGTGTCCGGATCGTGTTGCAGGTCGTAGGCCAGTTGGCCCAGGAAACGGTCGACGGCCTGGCGCATGCGGTGGTCCGGGTCGTCGCGCACCTCCTCGAGCCAGGACACGATCTCGGCATGGATTCGTGTGATCACGGTGTCGTCCAGCCACTTCGGCGACCACCACGGGGCGCGCGCACCGATGACGGAGGCGACCGTCTCCTGGTTGTCGCGTACCCACGCGTGGGCCTCGGTGACGAGGGTGTCGACGACGCCGACATGCGAGCGGTCCCGCAGGATGCCCTCCAGCAGGTGCCCACCGAGCGGGGCGACGGGCTCCTCCGCCAAGCGGGGCAGCAGGATCCGCTGCAGCAGGTCCGCCACCTCGCGGTCGTCGATCGAGTCGAGCCCGCGGGCCAGGGCCGGCGCCGACTCCCGCACGATGCGCTCGGCGTTGCCCGGCCGAGTCAGCCACTGCGCGACCCGCAGCGGCACCTGGGCATTGGCGAGGCGGAGCCGGACGTTGTCCGCGGTCAGGAAGTTGTCGGTGACGAAATCCTCCAGGCTGCGGCCGATCGCGTCCTTGCGTTCGGGGATGATCGCGGTGTGTGGCACGGGGATCCCCAGCGGGTGCCGGAAGAGCGCCGTGACGGCGAACCAGTCGGCGACGGCACCGACCATTCCCGCCTCGGCGGCAGCGTTCAGGTAGGCCCAGCCGCCCTCACGGCCGTGCGTCACCACGAAGATCGCGGCCGCCAGCAGCAGGAGCGCGAGCGCGATGGACCGCATCCGGCGCAGCCCACGGCGACGTCGCTCGTCGGCGGCTCCCAGCACCGGACCGGCCTCGAGGGGTGCCGAGGTCGACGCGTCGCCGTCCCCACCGGATCGTCCGGTCCGTCCTCGCATGGGATCAAGGTTACGGGACGCCGCCGATGAGCCGAGGGAGGTCGTGATCTCGCCGGACCACTTTTCTACACCTGTCGTAATTTCCGGTCTAGAGTGGCCACGAACGCGGTGTACAGCGTCGCGGATCGTGCGAAGGAGGCCCCATGGCGCGCAACTTCGATCAGGTCGACTTCCCCCACCCGCCGGGGCGCCGCCCGGTGATCGGGGACCTGCGGGCGATGTTCCGCGGCGACCGGAGCAAACCCGCCCAGAACGCCCTGCGGATGAGCGAGGGGCTCGGGCCGATCTACGAGATCAGGGTGTTCGGCCAGAAGGTGGTGCTCGTGCGCGGCGCCGCGGTGGCCGCCGAGCTCTGCGACGAGGCCCGCTTCGACAAGCGACTCGCCCCCGGGGTCGAGGCCCTTCGGGAGACCGGCGGGGACGGCCTGTTCACGGCATACACGCGGGAGCCCAACTGGCGGCTCGCGCACGATCTGCTGCGCCCGGCATTCACCCGTGAGGCCATGCAGAGCTATCACCGGACCATGGTCGAGGTCGGCAGCGAACTGATCGACCTGTGGGACCACGCCGACGGCCCGATCCCGGTCTCGCCGAGCCTGACGAAGCTCACGCTCGAGACGATCGGGCGCACGTCGTTCAGCAAGGACTTCGGGTCGTTCACCCGCCCGGAGCAGGACCCCTTCGTGCCGGCCATGACGACCTGCCTGCGTCGCGGACAGATGCGTGGCGCCGTCGACGGGCTCCCGCTCGGCCGCCTGTTGGCACTGCGCGGCAGGAAACGCTACCTGGCGCAGCGCCACTACATCGACACTCTCATCGACGACATCATCACCCGGCGCGTCGCCTCGGGCGACACCTCGACGCACGACCTGCTCGGCCTCATGTTGCATGCCGAGCGGGAAGCGACCGGGGAGCGGCTCGATCGGCGCTGCATCCGCTACCAGATCATCACCTTCCTCGTCGCAGGCCACGAAACCACCTCGGGAGCCTTGTCGTTCGCGCTCTATTATCTGGCGACCCTGCCCGAGGTGCGTCGGAAGGCGGCCGAGGAGGCCGACGCGATCCTGGGCGCCGACCGCGACGCCGTGCCCACCTTCGACCAGGTCCCCAAGTTCCGTTATCTGCGCCGGGTCCTCGACGAGTCGCTGCGCCTGTGGCCCACCGCACCCGGGTTCGCCCGCGGAGCGATCACCGACACCACCCTCGCCGACCGATACCCGATGGCGAAGGACGACTGGTGCCTGATCATGAGCGCCGCGGTCCACCGGGATCCGCAGGTATGGGGCGACGACCCGGAGCGTTTCGACCCCGACCGGTTCCTGCCACAGCAGGTGCGCCGTAGGCCGGCCCATACCTACTTCCCGTTCGGCACCGGCGAGCGCTCTTGCATCGGGCGGCAGTTCGCCATCCACGAGGCGATCCTGCTGCTCGCCCGGATCTGCCACCGATACGACTTCGCCGCGGACCCGGCCTACGAGCTGGATGTGGGCGAGCGCCTCACGCTGATGCCGCGGGGATTCGAGTTGCACATGGAGCCGCGCACTCCCGTGCCGGGTGAGGTGGCGCCGTCGGCACACCTGGCATCGGCGTCGCGCGGCGGATGACAATGGAGTCATGCGTGCGCTGCGTGGTCGTCCCCGGCTGAGCGGCATCCTGCGCACCGCGGTGACCGTGGTGCTCCTGGCGGTGTCGGGGTGGGTCGGCGGCGTCGCAGCGACGATGCTGTTCCCGGCCCACGTGCAGACGACGTACTACCAGGCCGACGTGCACCTGCAACTCCTGCCGACATCGACCGTCGCGGTGCCGACCGTGCTCGGCGACGTCGACGTGAACTTCGACGGCCCCGTGCCCGCACCGAGCATCGTGGTCAACAGCCAGTTGCGCCAAGGCGTGCTGGAAGCGTTCGGCACCGGCACCCCCGCGATCAGTGCCCTGCGTCCGTCGTCGGACGACATCGACCGCGTCATCCGCGACACGATCACCGGGGTGAGCCTGCGTTTCCTCGCCGGTTTCGTCGTGGCCGACGGCGCCGTCGTCCTCGCGCTGCGGCTGCGGCGCACCGGACGCCGCCGGCTGATCGCCTGCGCCGCCGGCACGACCGCGCTCGTGGTGGTCGCCCCCGCGTTCGCCGGTTGGCAGGCCTACCGGCTCGATCGGGTCGACAACGTCACGACGACCAGCCTGCTCGGATACGCCCGGGCGAACACCGACATCCTGGGTGATCTGTCGCACCGCAGCGCCGAGGCATCCCGGTATGTCGTGAGCGCGCTCGCACTGTCCAATGCGTTGCAGGACAAATTCGTCCCCGTAGCGCCGAGCCGGCCTCGCGCGCTGCGCATCCTCTTCGTCAGCGACATCCACGGCCTCGACCAGTACACGCTGATGAAACACATCATCGAGGACGAGCACGTCGACGCGGTGGTCGACAGCGGCGACCTCATCAACTTCGGCGACGAGCAGGAGGCGGCCGCCTCCGGGATCTTCAAGGGCATCCGGAGTCTGGGGGTGCCCTACCTGTTCGTGGCGGGCAATCACGACTCGTCCAGCCCGCGCGATCACCGGCTGCTGAAACGCCTGGCGAAGGTCCCGAACGTTCACCTGCTCCAGCCGAACTCGCACACCTACGACGAGGTGTCCCTGTCCGGTGTCGCCTTCGGCGGGTTCAACGACCCGCGTTACTACGGCGACGGCGATCCGCACCGGCCGCAGCAACAAGTCGCGGCGAGAAAGCGCTTCCTGGCGGCGCTCGGGAGCCACCGGATGCCCGACGTCGTGGTCAGCCACGAACCGCCCGCGTTGGAGGGCCTGACGGCGGAGCACAGTCTGCTGGTCGACGGGCACCTGCACACCCCCGAGCTGGAGGACAACCGGATGACGGTGGGAACCTTCACCGGGGGCGGCCTCTTCGGCGCGCGGATCGCCCGGGACGCGCAGAAGGGCACCGAGATTCTCACCGGCGAATACTCCTTCGACATCGCCGACTGGGACACGACGTGCACCCTGACGACCATCCGCCGGTTCACGTTCCGCAACATCGTGCAGGGACGGCCGAGCTTGGATTCGGCGCGCGTGATCAACGGGACCCGCGTCGTCGACCCGCCGGAGGATCGCACGTGCGGCGGCCCGGCCATTCCCCGCACCACGACCCTGCGGGCCCTACCGTAGGTCCATGGACATCGCCGCCGAGCTGGATCACCTCTCCCCCGACGACCTGCGTCGACGCGGATCGCTCAAATGGACGGTGCCGCCGCCGGGTCACATCGGCGCGTTCGTCGCGGAGTCCGACCTCCCGCTCGCACCGGTGGTGACCCATGCCGTCGACGACGCGGTCGGGCGCGGCCTGACCGGCTATCTGCCGCCGTCCCTGGAGCACCGTGTCGGTGAGGCCTGCGCTGATTTCCAGCGACAGCGATTCGGATGGGAGGTCGATGCGGACCGGATCCGCACGTTGCCGGATGTGTTGACCGCGTTGGCCTTCACCGCGACCCACCTGGCGCCGGCGCACCTGCCGATCGTCCTGCCGACACCGGCATACATGCCGTTCCTCGCCCAACCGGCCGTGCTCGGGCGGCGCCTGGTCACCGTGCCGATGGACCGGGTCGGTGGGCGTCACGTGCTCGACCCGCACCGGCTCGAGCGTGCCCTGGACGGAGGCGGGCTGCTGGTGCTCGTCAACCCGCACAACCCGACCGGGCAGGTCGCCACGAGGGCGGAGCTGTCCGCCGTCGCCGAGATCGTCGAACGCACCGGGTCCACGGTCTTCGCCGACGAGATCCATGCTCCGCTGGTGTATGCCGGGGCGCAGCACGTCCCGTATGCCTCGCTCTCGGAGGCGACCGCGCGGCATACCGTGACCGCGGTGTCGGCCTCGAAGGGGTGGAACCTGCCGGGGCTGGCGTGTGCCGAGTTGATCATGACCGCCGACGAGCATCTTCGGGCCTGGGATCGGTCGCCGATGGTGGCCCGGCACGGCACGTCACCCCTCGGCGCCACGGCGGCGTGCGCGGCCTTCTCACCCGACGGTGTGGCGCACCTCGACCAGGTCGTCGACTACCTCGACCGGGGGCGGCTGGCGTTCGCCGACGCGCTGCGCGAGGCCGCTCCACAGGTCGGCTACGTGATGCCGGAGGCGACCTACATCCACTGGCTGGATCTGCGCGGACTCGAGCTCGACGCCGCCGACGTCACGCGGCGCACGACGGTGCTCGGCACCGACGGAGCAGACTGCGGCACACCGGGATTCCTGCGCCTGACCCTCGCGACGAGCGTGCCGATCGTGCGTGAGATCGGCCGCCGGATGGCGGGACTGGTCAGTCGATGACGCGCAGACGGACCGTCTCGGGCATCTGCTTCAGCTCGTCGATGACTGCCTGCGGCAGGTTGGAGACGTCGGTGACGACATAACCGTTCTGGCCCGCGGTGTTGAGCAACTGACCCTCGATGTTGACGTCGTGCTTCGCCAGGATGCTGTTGACCTTGGCCAGGACGCCAGGGGTGTTGAGGTGCAGGTGGGTGATGCGCCGCCCGCCCGGGCGCGACTCCAGGGTCAGTTGCGGCAGGTTGACGCTGAGCGTGGTGGTGCCGCGCTCGACGTAGTCACGCAGCTTCGTGGAGACGAACCGGCCGATGTCCTCCTGGGCCTCCTCGGTGGAACCCCCGATGTGGGGGGTGAGGACCACGTTGGGGATGCCCTGCAGCGGCGAGGTGAAGGGCTCACCGCGCTTCTTCGGCTCCTGCGGGAACACGTCGACCGACGCCCCCGCGATGTGACCGGCCCGCAGTTGCTCGGCGAGCGCGGCGTAGTCCACCACGAAGCCGCGCGAGAGATTGAGGAACAGCGATCGCGGACGCATCCGGGCGAACTGCTCGGCGCCGAAGAATCCGGCGTTGCCCGGCCGCCCGTCGACGTGGAGGGTGATGACCTCGGCGACCTCGAGCAGCTCGTCGAGGCTGCCGCACCGCTTGGCGTTGCCCATCGCGAGCTTGTCCTCGGTGTCGTAGAAGTAGACCTGTAGGCCCATCATCTCCGCGACGACCGAGAGCTGGCTGCCGATGTTGCCGTATCCGACGATGCCCAGCCGGCGGCCCCGGATCTCG
Organism: uncultured Intrasporangiaceae bacterium; assembly: GCA_964566985.1. Lineage (GTDB taxonomy): Bacteria > Actinomycetota > Actinomycetes > Actinomycetales > Dermatophilaceae > Leekyejoonella. The sequence goes on along the minus strand of CAZMLG010000040.1, from coordinate 6,420 downwards.
TGGCTGCCCTTGGAGTTCTTGTCCCACACACCGTCGTGCAGCGCCCTGTCCTTCTCGCTGAGCCGGCGTGCCATGACGATGATCTCGGCGATGGCCAACTCGACGACGCTGCGTGTGTTGGAGAAGGGCGCGTTGAAGCAGACGATGCCGCGCTCGGCAGCGGTCTTCAGGTCGATCTGGTTGGTGCCGATGCAGAACGCGCCGACCGCCTTCAGGTCCGAGGATGCCTCCAGCACCCGGGCGGTCAGCTCGGTCTTGGACCGCAGCCCGAGCAGATCCACCCCCTGCAGGGCGTCGATCAACTCGTTCTCGTCGAGCGCGCCCGGGCGTGTCTCGACCTCGATCCCTGCTTCCTTGAGCAGGGTCTCGGCGAGTGGGTGGATACTTTCCAGCAGCAGAGCCTTCACCCCGGCATCATCCCAGGGGCGCCGACGCGACGATCAGGGTGTCCGGCATACGAAAGATCGCGCGCGGTACGTTGGCGTCGACCTCGGCAGGAAGGCACGTGATGGGCGTGGTGCTGCTGGCGCGGCACGGGCAGGCCTCGTTCGGCGCCCGCAACTACGACGTGCTGTCCGAGCGCGGCCGGGCGCAGGCGCGCCTGCTCGGTGCGGCACTCGCCTCGCGCGGGGTGACTCCGGGCCGTGTCGTGCACGGCGGAATGCGTCGGCACGAGCAGACCGCGGAGACGATGATCGGCGCCGCGGACTGGGATGTGGACACCACACTCGACCAGGGATGGGCCGAGTTCGACCATCAGCAGGTCATCGCCGCGCATCGGCCGGCCTACCGTCGGCCCACGGTGATGAAGGCGGATCTGGCACGGACCCTGAAGCCGCACCGGGCGTTCCAGAAGGTGTTCTCTGAGGCGACGTCGCGATGGAGCTCCGGCGAGCATGACGCGGACTATTCGGAGACCTTCGGCGCATTCGGGGAGCGTGTGGAGGAGGCGCTACAGCGTGCGGCCACACGGGAGGGCACCACGATCGTGGTCACGTCCGGCGGTTGTATCGGGATGATCGCCTCGGGCCTGATCACCGGCGACCGGTCGGCGTGGTCACGGCTCAACACGGTCACCGTCAACGCGTCGGTGACCAAGATCGCGTGCAGCGACGCCGGGCTCACCCTGATCACGTTCAACGACCACTCCCATCTCGAGCACGATCCCGCGATGATCACCTATCGCTGACCCGACGACCCGAGGAGACTCATGCGCGCCGCACAGATCACCCGTTTGGACGGGCCCGGATCGGTCACCGTGACCGATGTGGAGCCTCCGACCCGAGGCCGCGACGAGGTGCTGATCGAGGTCCGGTATGCCGGGGTGACGTTCCCGGACGTCCTGCAGACGCGCGGCCTCTACCAGATGAAGCCCGACCTGCCGTTCATCCCGGGGGCCGAGGTGGCGGGGACGGTGGCGCAGGCGCCCGACGGGTCCGGCCTTCGGCCCGGCGACCGCGTCGCGGCCTTCAGCATCGTCGGGGGCTATGCGAGGCAGGTGAGTGTGCCGGCGCCGCTGGTTTTCCCGCTGCCCGACGGCATGGGTCTCGACGTGGCCGCCGCTCTCCCGATGAACTACCTCACGTGTCTGTTCGGGCTGCTGCAGCGCGGCCGACTGTCCGAGGGCGAGACGGTGCTGGTCCACGGCGCGTCCGGAGGGATCGGCACCGCCGCACTCCAGGTCGCCAGGTCGGTCGGAGCCCGGACGATCGCCGTCGTCTCGACCGAGGCGAAGGCCGAGACGGCACGTGCCGCGGGCGCCGACGAGGCGGTGCTCGCCGACGGATTCAAGGATGCCGTCGGCGAGCTCACCGGCGGCGAGGGCGTCGACGTCGTGCTCGACCCGGTCGGGGGTGACCGCGTCACCGACTCCCTGCGCTCGCTGCGCACCAACGGTCGCCTGCTGGTCGTCGGCTTCACCGCGGGCAGTATCCCCGAGGTGAAGGTCAATCGGCTGCTGCTGAACAACCTCGACGTGGTCGGGGTCGGCTGGGGTGCCTACTGGCAGCACCGGCCGGAGGTCCTCGCCGGCCAATGGGACCAGTTGGTCGGTGTGTGGTCTCGCGGCGCCATCGATCCTCCGATCGGTGCCGTCCTCCCGCTCGACGATGCCGCACAGGCCATCGCGTTGCTCGACGAGCGCCGGGCCACCGGCAAGGTGCTCCTCGCGACGGACTCCTGACCGGCTGCGACATGCCGCTCCGCCGCCGCGACCTGCTCGCGAGCGCGCTGCTGCTCCCCGTGGCCGCGTGCGATTCCGCCTCGCGCAGGACGTCACCGACCTCGACCCCGCCGCGTTCGTCGCCCCGACCTCGGTCGGCGGCGCCGAGTGCGCCGGCGACCGGCCCCGGAATCGTCCAGCGGCACGCCGCCTCGCCGGACCGTGCCGCATGGGAGCGCCTCGACCGTCAGGCGACGCTCGTCGCGCCCCATGTGGCGATCTATGCGGCGACGGTGTCCGGCCGCACGATGCGTATCGTGCACAGGTCGGGGCCCCGGGGCCCGAGGCCGCTCGCGTCCCTGGTCAAGCTCTATGTGCTGTATGCCGTGGCCGACGCGATCGACGCCGGCGATCTGACCTGGCGCACGCGCTTGACACTGCGGCGGGAGGACAAGGCTCTCGGCAGCGGGAGTCTGATCGGCCGCCCGGACGGCTCGACGGTCACGACCCACGAGGCCGCGCGACTGATGATCCACGTGTCCGACAACACCGCCACCGATCTGCTGGTGCGGGTGCTCGGACAGCGCCGGATCGCCTCGGCGGTCCGGGACGCCGGACACTCGGCGCCGTCACTGTTGGCACCCTTCCCGACCATCAAGCAGGATCTGTGGCTCGAATGGTCGCCGGACCCACGGGCGGTACGGGCGCGGTCGGCCTACGCGGACGCCTCACGCAGGCAGCGTGCCCGGCTGCTCGCCCCGGCCGACCGGGTCTCGGCGTCGCCCCCGGATCTCACCACGGCGACGCCGCAATGGCAGCGCGGGCTGGGGTATTTTGCGTCGGCATCCGACATCGCGGTGGTGATGACCCTGCTGCAGCGACGTAGCGGCCGCACGGGCATGGCCCCGCTGCGGGACGTCCTGCGCACACCCGAACCCGGCCTGACGCCACCACGTGACTGGGCACACACCACGTTCAAGGGCGGCACGGTGGCGGGCGTGCAGACGGGCGCCTGGTATGCCGACACCCGAAGCGGCGACCAGGTGCTGGTCGTGCTCGCCTCGTCCTCGAGCGGGATCGTCTCGTCGTCGTTCCGTGACCTGGCCGACAGCGCGGCCGCCCTGTTGGCGAAGGACGGATGAGTCACGACTCCCGGTGCTCAGGCGTGTTGCGGTGAGCGAACGTGGGCCAGCGCCGCCGGCCCGGTCAGGTCGGCATCCTCTCCGGCTCGTTCGTAGGCATCCGGTGGCGTCCAATACGTCCATCCGTCCATCTGCGCATAGACGTGAGCGTCCGGCGGTATCCCGGTCGGTGGCGGGTCGTTCGCCGGTGACCGATCCGTCGACCGCGGTGGGTCACGTCGGTCGGTAGCATCGCGTGGCGGGGCCGGGGTCGGCGGCGGGGCCGCGGTCGACGGCGGGCAGGTGCCGGGGCCGAAATCGACCCAGCGCGTCCACAGCCGCTCGCCGCTGGGTCCGTCGTATCGGCGTGCGGGCGTCGGGGTGCGTCGGTGTCGAGGCATCGCCTCCGCCCGGCTCGCCACGCGTGCGGGCGAGGAGGATTCGGGGCCGATCGGGCCGCCGTGGCGGGTCGTGAAGCGCAGTCCCCCGCGGCCGTTCGGACGGTTGGCGTCACCGGCGATGAGGAACTCTCCGCGGTGGTGAGCGTCGTGGTGGAATCCGCACAGGCAGGCCAGGTTGTCGGTGTCGGTGGGCCCACCGTCTCGCCAGTGCCGGATGTGATGCACCTCGAGGTGATAACGGGACACGCACCCGGGGAATCGACATCCGCGGTCTCGATCCTCGACGAGTCGGCGGGTGCGATCCGGCACGATGCGGTCAGCACGCCCCACGTTGACCGGATGGCCTTCTCTGGTCCACACCGGCTGCAGGGATCCGTTGCAGGTCATCCGACGGATCACGTGCTCGGGCAGGGCCTCCCGCGCCTGCAGCCAGCCGCCTTCGGCGTCCAGGTGCACATAGACGCGGTAGTGACTCAACCGGGAGGCGGATACGTCCCCGGTGAACTGCAGTGACCGTGCGGCGATCTCGGCCATCGCCTCGCCCATGGTGCTGCGCGGATGCCCCTGCCGGAACAACGCGTCCTTGGCCTCGCAGAGGGCCTGCTCGACCAACGCGCCGATCTCTGCAGAGGCGCTGAACTCGAGGTGGAACCGCCCGTCGCGATAGTCCAGCCTCGCGGTCGGCGGGGCGGCGCCGGGATCGAGTGGGTCCGGGACGTCGTCCCCCGGCCGGTCGTCGGTCTCGCCCGAGGGTGCGCCGGAATCGGCCTCCGCGTCCTGTGCGGTGTCTTCCTCGGCGCCGCCCTCGGATGCGGTGTCCGCTGACGGCTCCTCTTCGGCCTTGTCCGGCGCGAAGGAATAGCGACTCAGTGCGCGACGCAGCTGGGGCACCGTGGCCTCGCCGGCGAACTCGGTCACCGCCGCATCGTGTGTCGCGGGTGTATGCCGTGCCACGACGGCCGCCTGATCGACCGTCAGCTCACCCGCATCCAGGGCGGTCCGCATCCGCGGGAGGTCTGCACGCCGCGCGATCCGCTCGAGGTCTCTCGCCCGTGACGGTGACAGGCCCGCGAAACAGGTCAGCCAGTGCCGCACCGACCGCACCCCGGCGACGGCCCAGAGGTCGTCGTCGATGACGCGCTCGGTCAAGGCCACCAGGTCGGTCTGTGCGGCATTGAGCCGACCGATCACCTCACCCAACTCCGCCTGCGCCGCCTCGGCGGCACGGTCGAACGGCACCACCGGCTCCCAGGGATCGGTCCCGGACTCCGCCGAGCGCCCCTGGCGGCCGCTGAGATCCGGCGATCCCGCGGCCCGCTGTGCGCCCTTCGAGGTGTCCATGTCCTGAGTACAACACCGACCACCGACAGCCCCGGCGACGCGGGCGGATGCTATCCGCGCAACCGCACCGACAAGCAGGTGACACAGCCTTCGAGCTTCTCGAACTCGCCGATGTCGACCGTCGTCACGTCCAGCCCGCGCTCCTGCAACAGGCGCGCGGTCCGCGGCGCGGCGGCCGACATGATCACCTGGCGCTCCCCCAGCACCACGACGTGGGCGCCGTGCTCCTCCGGGGCCTCGAGGTAGCCCGCCGGGTCGAAGATGCTCGCGTCGTCGACGACCGGGTCCCAGCCGATGACGGTGCCGTCCGGGAGGGCGGTGACCGCGGACTTCAGGTGCAGCACCTTGGTGAGCGGCACGGTGACGACCTCGACGGCACGGCCATCCAGGGCCTCGGTCAGTTGCCGGATGCCGTCGTCGTTGGTCCTGCCGCCGCGGCCGACCCACATGACGCCGGCATGTTTGAGCACGTCCCCGCCGTCGAGTGTCCCCGGGGCCCCGATGGGGACGCAACGGTATCCGGCGTGCTCGAGGACCTCGCGCAGACCGGCCTGTTCGGCACGACGCTCCGGCGCGCCGCTTCGGCACAACACGGCGACGTCGCCGTAGACGACGACCTGGTCCTCGACGAAGGCGGCGTCGGGGCAGTCATCGGCCGCCGGGGCCTCGATCAGTTCCCAGCCGTGCTCGCGCAGCGCCGTGCAGTAGCCCACCCATTGACGTTGTGCCAGCGCGGCGTCGACAGCTTCCGATCGCTCGATATGAGTGACGATCCCGTCCGCGATACGCGGCGAGGGGCGACGGACCAACGCAAGTCGACGATTCACGGTGCCAGGCTAGCGCGAAAACACAGGCCGTGGGGCCCCCACCATGGGGGACGGGGGCCCCCGGCCGTGTGTGGGGTAAACA